>JAGQUQ010000012.1 GCA_020438425.1 Solirubrobacterales bacterium | reverse complement strand
CGCCGAGCTCGACGACGATCCGGTCTCCCAGTTCGGTCGATGGTTCGAGGCTGCCGGCGAAGCAGTTCCTCTGCCCGAGGCGATGACCCTGGCGACGGTTGACGCCGAAGGGCGGCCGGATGCCCGCATGGTGCTGCTCAAAGGCTTCGGCCAGGACGGATTCCGGTTTTTCACGAACTACCAGGGAGTGAAGGCGAGCCAGATCGAAGCCACTGGTGATGCCGCCCTGGTCTTCTTCTGGGCACCGCATGACCGGCAGGTTCGGATCAGGGGATCGGTCAAACGACTAGGCGCCGAAGAATCCGACCGGTATTTCGCATCCCGCGACCGGGCCAGCCAGATCGGGGCCTGGGCTTCACCGCAGAGCCAGCCCTTGCCGGACGACCGGGAATCTCTCGAGCGTCTGGCCGAGGAGGCAGGCGAGCGGTTTGCCGAGGGTGATGTTCCCCGCCCGGAACACTGGGGCGGCTTCATCCTGGAGCCCGAATCGATCGAGTTCTGGCAGGGGCGGGGTGCCCGCCTTCACGACCGGTTCCGCTACGACCGGGAGCCCGAAACCGGCTCCTGGAAGATCGTCCGCCTGGCCCCCTGACCACCTGTCGCGCCCTGCACGGCTTATCGCAGCGGGCTGGACAACCGGACCCGAACCCGGCTACCCTGAAATTCTCAAGGGCTGATGTCTGTGTTCTCTCGCATCTCAGGGCTGGCCGTTCTTGCGGCCGTGATCGCTCTCCTGGTTCCTTCGTTGGCTTCCGCCACGACGGTCCGGAGCGGGGGCATCACCCTGCCCGGTCCGAGTACCTCGAAGCAGATCGCGCAGATCCTGCCGTTGGCCCAGAGGGAACTCTCGAGGAACCCCTACGAACGCCGGGGCGACAACGTTCCGAGGTACCGCAAGGGCAAGGGCAAGGTCGCGCCGTACAGCATCGGTGATCAGTGGTGCGCGGCGTTTGCCACCTGGGTCTGGAACAAGACCGGCTTCCGGGCCTACCTCGGGACCGGGATTCTCTGGCCATCCTTCGACGGCACCATGGTCGGGGTCCAGGTCCGGGACCTGACCAACTGGGCGACAAAGAACGGTTACTTCTCCTACCGGGCCAAGCCCGGTTACCTGGTCGCCTACGGCACCAGCCACATCGGCATCGTCGAGAAGATCGACCGGGTCACCGGAAAGGCAGTCGGTTCGATCGAGGGCAATATCGGCAACCGGGTGAACCGCGTCGTCGTGCCGATGGACCGGGTCACCGGTTACATCAGCCCGGTCCGGCTGACCGCGCCGCAGCTCAAGAAGAGCGCGAACTACGCCGACATGCCGGTTCCGCCGGCCGTCCTCGACGACCTCAACGGCGAGTGACCCGGGCGGCGACCGCCGCTTCAGTCAGCTTTGAGGTGATCGATGATCGCCACACAACCGGAGATCTTCCGGTCGGCGCCGCTGCCGGCTGATCCGATCAGCTGACCGCTCCAGCAGCCGGCCCAGTCGATCTTCACCGCATAGCGGGTCATCGAGGCCCCGGAACCCTCGGTGCATATCCAGTTGCTGCCGGCGGGCCGGCAGTCGTTTGCGTCCGAACCACCGATCGAGTTCGCGAGAGCGCTGTGGCTCGTTCCCAGGTAGGGGGTCGGGGCGAACATGACGATCAGCGAGAGGGCCAGAAGAAAGAGCGCGAGCAGGAACCCGCCGACCAGCAGGATCCGGGTCCGGCGGCCGCGGTAGGGGTTGGAACGGTGCTCGGTGAACTTCCGGTCGAGCCGTTCCTCACGCCGTTCGCCCCGGGACTTGTACTCGGGCAGGCCGCTGAAATCTTCGCTTACGCCGTCCATCGCGCGAGCAGAGTAGAACGCCCGTCCGGGAAAGGCCGGAAATCCCTGCTAATGAAAGGAAATCTGCCGGGCCGCTTGCTCAGCGCTTGAGTCTCAGCAGCAGCAGGTCTTCACTGGTCGTTTCCGATTCCGTGAAGCCGCCGACCACGATCCCGCGCCCGGTCAACTCGAGCGAGTTCGCCCTTGTGTTCACGCCGATCAGCCGGTTCACGAGCCCGTTTCTGCCGAAGGTGCGATCCGGCCGGCCGCGGTCGGCGAGCTGGTACACGAGCAGGTTGTCCTTGCAGTCGGAGAAGTTCCAGCAATCCTGGGCGCCGGTCACCGCGAGCAGCACCCGGCCGTCGGGCCGGAACGCGATGTCGTTGATCTGGGTCGTGAACTTCGGGTGTTCGATCCCCAGGACCCCTTGCTTGCCGAACCGGCGACTCGGGTGCCCGGACTTGTCGAGCTTGACCAGGATCATGTTCTCGTCATCGGACCCGCCGACGAAGACGGCACCCTTTGACGAGACCGCGATCGCCCGCGGCTTGGGCAGGATCTTCCTGCTGCCGGGGGTCAGGTCGAACACGCCCCGGCTGGCGAACTTCGGATCCCGCTTGCCGTCAGTCCTGAGCCGGACCAGGCTGCTTGGCGAGGCGATCAGTGAACGCCCGTCCTTCATCCCGCTGAAGGTGACCGGACTCAGATAGTCCGGATTGTCAGTCTTCAGTTTGGTGATTCCGTCCTTGCCGAAGGCCGGGTCGACGCTTCCGTTCGCCTTCAGCCTGAAGACGGCGGGCGATCCGTTGTAGAGCGACACACCGACCAGGATCCGCCCCTTGGGAGCGGCGGAAATCCCGCCGCAACGGTTGAAGTAGGACCGCTTTCCGAAGATGTCGGATTCCCGGAAGCGACCGCCGTCGCCGAATCCCGAAACCGTCTGCCCGTCGTCATCGATCCGCAGCACGGATCCCATGCCCTGGCCGGTCACGCAGACCACGGCATCACCGGTGCCGGTCACCGCGATCTTCTCGCCGGAGTCGCCGAACTGCGAGAGGCTTTCGATCCGGACCTGGCCCTGATCGCCGAAGGATTGGTCGAGCTTGCCGTTGGCGAGGTACCGGACCACGATCGGCTGGTCACCGGAGGCACCGGTAGCGAGGGTCTTGCCGTCGGCGGTCCTGGCGATGTCGTTGATCCGGTCCGACCTCGGGGCGAGTGTGCTGAACCAGTACTTGCCGCCTTCGCCCCAATCGGGGTCGTAGGTGTCGTCGTCGAGCAGCCGCATGCTGAACACCCGGCTTCCGACCACGAATTCGGCGTCGCCGTAAACGAGCAGTCCGGCCGGTCCGTCCACAACCCGGTAAAGGGTGCCGTTGGGGTTGGCCGGATCCTGCGGGGTCTGGACCTTGCCGTTGGTGCCGAAGCCCAGGTCCCGCTCGCCGGTGGCGGTGAACCTGGCAACGACGTAGTGGCCCGGGCTGAAGTTCGTGTCGCCGGTCGCGTAGAACCGGCCTTCCGAATCACGGTCGAGACCCCAGTACTGGACATTCGGATCGAAGGTCGTGAGTTTGCCGTTGGTGCCGAAGCTTCCATCGAGGCTGCCGTCCGGGTTCAGCTTCCAGACCGAGAGGCCCGGGTTGGGTGCGTCGTAGCCTTCGACCAGGAGGCCCGGTCCCGGCTCGTCCATGATGCCCCTCAGGTTCTGGCGCTCGTTCAGGGGCGTCTGCTGGAAGGAAGGATCCGGACTTCCGTCGAGGCTGAAGCGCTTGACGCACTGCTGGCTGACCACGTAGACGCCTTCCGGCCTCGCCGTCAGGCCAGTCGGGTAGCCGCAGGTTCCCGAGTAGAAATCGAGCGTTCCTTCGTCTCCGAAGGTCTTGTCGACCGCGCCGTCTGCGGTGAGCCGAACCACGAAGCCGTCAGCCAGAGCTTCGCTCTGGTGCAGGAGGAGGTAGATCCTCCCGCTGGCGTCGATATCGAGTCCCTCGGTCCACATCGGACCGTCGAATTCGGAAAGCAGCTGCCCCGTGGTCAACCGGACCAGACCACCGGTGCCGAAAGCCGGGTCGATCGCTCCGGTCCCGCTGTCACGGCGCTCCAGGTAGATGGTGCCCTGATTGCCCTCCGTGCCGTTCGAGAGCACGATGGTCGAGTCACCCTGCAGGCTCATGCCGGAGACATAGGTGGTCCGCCGGTCGTGGGGCGGCAGGTACAGGAAGCCGCCCTGGCCGTAGCCGGTGTCGGGCGTTCCGTCGGCGTTCCGGCGGCTGAGGACACTCCCGTAGGCGCTGATGTACGAGCCGTCCCCGAAGGTAAGCATCGGCCAGAATCCGCCCGACTTCAGGGTCGAGATGCCGCCGTCGGTGGCCGTGTAGCCGCCGGAAGTTCCGAAGGAGATGTCGAGATCCCCGGGGGCCGCGGATGCCGCAGGCAAAGCCGCCCCGCCGGTCAGGACCCCGATCGCCGCGATGAACGCGACCACGAACTTTCCTGCCCGAACCTTCATCGCTTGAACCTCGCCAGGAGCATGTCGTCGAAACCTTCACCCGTTTCGGCCAGTCCTCCGACCACGATCCCCTTGCGGGAAAGGCTCACCGAATCACCGGTGGTGTTCGCTCCGAATCTGGCTTCGGCGACTCCGCGTTTGCCGAATTTCCGGTCGAAGCTCCCGTCTGCCTTCAGTCTGTACAGCCATATCTTCCCGCAGTCCACGCGGCATTCCCTCGACCGGGCGGTCGCCACGAAAACGAGCTTGCCGTCTCGTTGGAGCTTGAAGTCCGTGGGCCGGACCGAGCTTTTGGGGTTGCGCAGGACCCTCACGCTGCGGAAGCCGAAATTTCGGTCCCATCTGCCACTGGCCGTGAGTCTGTAGATAACCGGGTTCGAAGAGCCGCGGCCACCGACATATATCTGACCCTTCTTGTTGACCAGGATCGACATCGGGAAGCGCATGTCGGCTTCTGGCAATTTGGTCGAGCCGTCGCGGGAGAACTTCCTGTCGGGTGTGCCGTCGGCCTTGAACTTCGCGATCTCGCGGGAACTGGAAACAAGCGAGCTGCCATCGGGGTAAGTGGTGAATGCCAGTTTCGGCTGGTACCAGTTGGCCTCGGGGCCCCAGGCCCAGCCGTCCTTGCCGTAGGTCTTGTCCCACTTCCCGTCAGGGGTTAGACGGAGCACGACATAGTTCTGGTTCCAGACTCCGCCGACCAGGGTCCCGTCGGCCACCGCTCCAATTCCCCCGCACCTGGTCATTCCGGTGACTCGCACAGTTCCGTCATTGCCGAAATCAGGATCGAGGCTGCCTCCTGGTCTCAGCTTCGCAACTACCACGCCGACCGGGGTGTCCAGACAGGCCACGAAACTTCCGTCGGTGGAGGGGCTGACATAGGTCGCCTTGTCCTGACGATCGATTGTGGTCGATGGAACTGTCAGAAGGCCTCCTTCGCCAAAGCCCGAGTCGATCTTGCCGTTGGGCTTGAATCTGGCGAAGGCCGCCTGTCCGTCAGAAAGGCCGGCCGCAAGGGTGCCGCCTCCGGGCAGGGTGATCGTGTCGAGGACCCGGTCTTCGGGAGGCATGAAAGCGGTGAACTCGAGGGTTCCGCCAGATCCGAAAGAAGGGTCGGGAACGCCCCCTTCGTCAAGCCTCGTGGCTACCCCGCCGGCTCGAAGCACCAGTCCGCCCGGAACAGGCGAAGCCACCGGTCGCGCGGACTCCTCGCCTCCGGAGTCAAAACTTGCCACGCCGGCCGTGCCGAACGAGGGGTCTGGATCCCCATTGGTGGTGAAACGAAGGACCTCGATGTTCGGATCCAGCTCTTCCGGGTCGGCACCCCCGGTCAGGATCACCCGGTGGGCCTGGTCGACCGCCAGGTTGCCGACTTCTTCGTCTCCGATCTCCGGAGTGACTCGGCCGTTGTCGCCGAAGGATGTGTCGACCGTTCCGTTCTCGTTCACCCGGACCACGCTCTGGACCGAGCCGTTGTCCCGGGTCAGGGCGATATAGATCGTGCTGGCGGGGCCGGGCAGAACCAGCCCGGAATGACCGAAGAAAAAGTTCTCGTTGAGTCCGAAGGTCTGGTCGAGGGTGCCGGTTTCGTCGTACCGGCGGTAGCAGTCGTCGTAGTAGGCGTAAAGGCCGAGCGGGGTCAGGCTGATGCCGGTTGGCGACCGCTGGCATCCGCTCTGGTGGATGGTCAGAACACCCGATTTCGCCCACGACTTGTCGAGCTTCCCGTCCGGGGTGAATCGGACCACAGCCCGGTCGCTGTTGAAGCTTCCGTCGCTGGCCGCCACGTAGATACGCCCGGCCGGGTCGACGTCAAGCATCATTGGGTAGGGGTCGCGATAGGTGGCCAGCTTGTCGCTGAAGTCAAACCCGACCACACCTCCGGTGCCGAAAGAGGGGTCGCGTTCCCCGGTGATTCCGTCGCGACGCTCGAGCGATACAGACCGCTGTGCGTCGTCGCTGCCGTAGCTGAGTGTGATGATCGAGTCGTCCTGCCGGGCCAATCCCCAGCCGAAGTAGGCCTTTTTGCCGACCAGTGGCAACAGAACCGTTCCGCGGTCACCGAATTCGGTCGCCTGGCTGCCGTCCGGACGGTGCTTGGTGAGAATCGAGCGCTCGTAGTACCTGGAACCGATCCAGACGGTTGAACCGTCCCCGAGCGTTATCGAGCTCGCCGGAGTCCGGTTCTTCTCTGACCTGGGGCCGTCGAGGGTTGTGCGGCCGGGCAGTTCGCCAAAGCTGCGGTCCAGCCCGCCGGGAACGGCCTGGGCGACCGCGCAGAATCCGCTCAGCAGAAGGCCGGTAGCTACGAAAAGAACCGCGAGACTGCGCCTCATACGCCTTCCTTCTTTGGTGGGACTGGACTGTGGCAGAACGCTGCAGCGTTCTTCAAAACCGGTCGGGAAAGAAAAGTACCGCTGACGCGAAAGAAACTGAACCGGCTCAACGGAAACGCGCAAGCATGAAGTTTCTGCGTTCGATGGCGAAACTGATCGAGCCGGTGACCACGATCCGCTTGCCGGCGAAGTGGACGTACTTCCCGGTCGCGTCCGGCTTCTCCTTGACGAACCGGTAGGCCCATGCGCCGAAACGGCTGTCCACCTTTCCGTTCGGTTTCACCCGCTTCAGCATCAACGGGTAGGAGCAACCCCAGGGCTCGCTACAGGTCGGGCGGGAAACTCCGGTGACGATCACGCTGCCGTTCGGCCGGACCGCGATTCCGTAGGCCCTGGCGTGAACTTCGCGGCGCTGGAAGGGCTTCTGGCTTTCACCCGATTCGGGGAGGATTACCACCCCGCCTTTTCCGTAGCGCTTGACCGGGAATCCGCGTGAGTTCAGTTTCGCGACAAAGGCCCGCTTTGCGTAAGTGCCGGTCAGGTAGATCGATCCCCCGGGTCCGAAGGCGAAGCCCCTGATCGAGCCTAGGCCCCGCAGATAGATCGGCTTCTGCCCGTCCTTTTCCTGAGAAACGGAATCAAGTCCGAAGTGGATCTTTCCCTCGAAGCCGAAGCTCTCGTCGGGGAACCCCTTCCGTGTGTAGCGCGAGATATAGCGCGCGTCCCCCCGGGAAGCAATCAGCAGCGTCCGTCCCTTCCGGTCGGTCAGGAGCCTCGAACCATAGGCCCAGTAGAAATCACCGTCGGCCATTGGTGTGCGCTCGGCAATGCCATCGACTCCGTAACCCTTGTCGAGGGTGCCATTGGTCCTGATCCGGATCAAGTCCACTCCGCGCCGATCACTCACCTCCATCGCGGCCAGTACCGCGCCCGTACCGTCGAATGAAATGTCGTCGCAACGGCTCGAGAAGGGCAGCACGAGCCGGCCATCCTCGGCGAATCCCTTGTCCGGATTCCCGTTGCGATCGATCTTCCAGACCAGCGACGCAGATCCTGCCTTGGCGCAGATCATCGCTCCACCGGAGGGAAGCAGGGTCAGCCTCGGGCGGGAATCTGTCCTGAAAGAAGGTTTGACCAGCACCAGCCTTCCCCGGTCCCCGAACCGTGGCTCCGGCTTGCCGTTTCGTCCGAAGGAAGCGACGACGACCCCGAAGTTGTGTCTCGCGACCTCGGCCACGGATCCAACCGTCAGGACGGTCTTGTCCTTCCGCTGCCCCGAGTCGGTCAGGTCGGCATCGGGCAGAAGCGGGGTGCGGATCGAAGCGATTCCTCCGCTGCCAAAACCCGGGTCGAGGTTGCCATCGCCGTCAACCACCCGGACCAGCCCCTGTCCTTCCTGGCTTCCCCAGAGTGCGGCACCCTTGCCGGGGATCGTCCAGAGTTGGGTGGTGCGGGTCCCGTCCAGCCAGTCGGCTTCCAGCCTGCCGTCACCGGCGAAGTTCGGGTCCGGTTCTCCGTCCGGGCCGAGCCGGGTCACGTCGTATAGGCGATCGCTCTCGTCTCCTCTGGGAGAGATGAAGATCAGCGAACCGTCTTCCAGAAGTGTTCCGATTCCCTGGTTGGCGGCGCCGCCGAAGGCGGTGCCGTTGCTCCCGTAAGAGGTATCCGGAGTTCCGTCTCCGAGCAGCCTCTCGACATGCCCGTTCCAGCTCTGGATGATCACTCCGTCCTGCATCTCGTCGACCCGGATTCCGCCTCGGCCGACCCAGCCGTCGCCGCCGCCGAACGACAGGTCGAGATGTCCGTCGGAAGTGAGCCTGTAGGTGCGTTCGTACGAGACGACATAGATGCCCTGGTTTCCGGCAGACATCCCGTAGGGGTAGCTGGAGGAGTAAGAGAACTTGAGGTCGGACCGCGCGAATCCTCCGGTTCCGAAACTGGTGTCGAGCGCTCCGGAAGGCTTCAGTCTGGCCACTGTCGTCTCGAACGACGAAGCGAGCAGGATCCTGCCGGAAGCGTCCACGGTGCCGTTTTCCCATCTCAAGTCGGTCTGGAAGACGGGTCCCGGGGCACCGAACGATTTGTTCTGCCTGCCGTCGGGCAACAGTCGGTTGATCACGGCGAACTCCGTCCCCATACCGGTCGAGCCGATCAGGATCGCCCCGCGATCCGGAGCTGCGAAGACATCTCGCCACTCGACTTCCCGTCCGCCGATCGTGGTCGCCAGCCGCTTCTCGCCGTTCTTGCCGAAGGAAGCGTCCGGGTTGCCGTCGGCGCCGATCCTGACCAGTCTGAACGGTGTTCCGGTCAGCAGATAGGTCGAGCCATCCGGCAACGGGGCCGACTCGATCCAGTTCTGCTCCTGGGCGAAATCTCCAAATCCGAAACTTCCGATCCCCTGGGCCGCGGCCCCCGGGGCGAACGAAAGCAGCAGGACGATCCCCAGCGACAGCAATCCGGCTATCGCGCCGGTGTGGTGCTGTCTGTGATTGCGCTTCATACGCTTGCTTCAAACCCTTTCCTATCCCGAAAGTACCGTCAAACCCGATGTGGTTTTCTACTGGTTTTCACACCTGATTACCCGAATCGAGCGCTACTCTCGCACTGGAAAGGGTTCTCTGGTCATGATGTCCACGCGCATTGGAGGCCGCTTTGAAGTTCGCTAGCCCGACATCGAGGTTCAGACTGGTTCTCGTCGTCTGGGCCGTGGCGGGGTTGGCTTTGGCTGGAGGCGTCTTCGCCAGCTCGGTCGAGCTACGTCTCGACTCCGGTTTCGGCAAGGGCGGGGTTGCCTCGGTCTCCCCGGCAGGAGGCAACTACCTGCTCGGCATGGGTGTTGCCCGGACCCCGGAAGGGAAAATCGTCCAGGGCGTGCTCACCGCGGAGTCGGAGGCTGGTGTGGTGATCCAATACACCAACGGGGGTCACCGCGATCCTGCATTCGGTGATCGGGGAATCGCCGGGCTCCGATTCGATCAGGGAACCATCGATCCCAGAGATGTGGTGGCCGGGCCCGGGGGGAAGATCTTCATTACCGGTGAGGGCCGGGCCGACGATTCGGATCAATACGGAACTGCCCTGGCAAGCCTGTCGCCGAACGGACGGCCGAACCGAAATTTCGCAGGAAAAGGAATCTCCCTTCCCGAGGCGCTGGAACGTACAACTCCTGCGGAGATGGTGATCGATCGCGAGGGGAGAATCGTCTTGGTCGGGTATTTCGGGGGAATGCCCGCATCAAACACTGTCGTGGCCCGCTTCCTGCCCGGGGGCAGGCTCGACGATTCATTCTCGGGAGACGGAGTGGTGAAGATGCCGGCGGTCAAGAACCAGCTCACCCGCACGGTCGCGATTGACCGGAAGGGTCGCGTCGTGGTCGGCAGCCCCGGAGGTGCGCCGTACCGGCACGAGTTCAACGTCGCTCGCCTCCTGCCGAACGGCAGATTCGATCGCAGCTTCGGAACCGACGGCCGGCAGGAGGTCGATGCGGTAAAGCGATCCTACGAAGAGATCAGTGATCTCGCGATCGACGGCAAAGGGCGCATTCTGGTCACTGGTGAATCCGGTTCGCGGGACGGGATCATCGTCCGGCTCAGGCCAGGCGGTGCCATTGACCGAAGCTTCGGCGAAAGGGGCGTGGCCGATACAGCCTGGTTCTCGCCCGCTGCCCTGGTGCTTGACCGCTACGGCCGGATCTTCGCGGTCGGTTCCGGTGAATACGTGGGTGGGCAGGTGGTTCGCTTCAGCCGGAACGGCCATGCGCAGGAAATGGAGTTCGTAGAAGGAACCGCCCATCTCACCGACGCCTTCGTCGATCGAAAGGGAAGGCTGGTGGCCGCTGGCAACCGGTCCCGGAAGACCGTCGCTGTCGCCCGTTTTCGCAGCGGAAACTGAGCCGGGGCCCTCGACTGGTCAGGAAGTCGCGACCGGGTAATCGGCGGGGTCGGATGCCGGAATCTCGTCCGGCAGGTCGCCGGAGGGCCAGTCCTGCCAGGGGAATCCCTTGCGGGCCCGGCGGATCCTGTAGCTGAGGAAGCCGTGAGTGTTCATCGCATGCCAGGCGACATGGGTCACCGCGGTCATCTTCGGAATCCAGAACCGGTCCGGAATGCTCTCGCTCGGCGCTGGCTCCGCGAGCTCGACCTCGGCGCAGATGTGCCCCTCACCGTCCTCTTCCGAGAGCCGGGCGAGGACGGTGCCGTCCCGGTCGCAGATCTGGGATTCGCCGATCATCGTCGTCGGCCAGGAGAGCCCCGGAACCAGCGGCGTCTCACCCGTGATCGGGCCGACGTGGGAAGCGATCGCAACGGGTGCCCCGGTCATCCGGGCGACCTGACCGGGGAGGGCCCGGGCCTGCTGTTTCCAGATCCGGTGTTCCCGCGAGGTCAGGAGCTTGAGCGGACCCGGCCAGTTGGTCGGCATCGACGGCCAGCACATCCCGCCGAGCACGACTCTCGCCCCGGCCTGGCGTACCCGGCGGGAGGTTCCGCTCCGGGCCCATTCCCAACCGGACATCAGGCCGACCTCGCAACCGAGCGAGTTCGAGTGGATCACGCCTTCGTCGTCGCCACGCCGGTAGTAGTTGTTCTCCCAGGCGGTGGGGATGTCCTTGTCATGGAGGTGGGTCGATCCGTCCGGTTCGGCCAGGACATAGGTCCCGAAAGTGTCCTTGCCCCGGACCGCGACGAAGCCGCCACCGATCAGGCAGCCGAGTTCCCGGGCGAGCCCGGCCAGCAGCCGGAGGGGCTGGCCGTCGATCGGCCGCGCGGAACCCAGGAGAACCCTCGCGAACACGTTGGGCGAGGAGCAGCCTTCGGGAACGAGGATCACATCGGGGTCGTGTTCACGGTGGGCGTCGCGGATCAGTTCCTCGATGCGGACGAGGTTGGCCTCGACCTCGCCCAGGGCGAGAGCCGGCTGGATGACGGCGATCCGGGTCAGGATGGGATCTCCGCCGATTCGGATCCGGTCCGGACTTTGCCCCCGCTGCCGCCAGATGGCGGAGCCGGCCACTCGACGCCCGGATGGTCGGAGCCCTTGATGGTCCCGGTCCCCCGGAACTCATCGGCCCGGATTTCGCGCCGGACCGCAACCTCGGTCCGGAGGTCCCTGATCGATCGGGAGATCGTCTCGCCCCGCGGCTGGTCTCCGCGGATCAGGGCCAGGGCCAGCGCTCTGGTCATCCGTCGCGGCCCCACGATTTCCTGCTGGGTGCGGTGCCGGGTGAAGATGTCGCTCAGGTCCGATTCCTCGTTTCGACCGGCATCACGGAAGATCTCGCGCATCACCGCCGACTGGGTCTCGATCCGCGTGTCGATATTTGCCGTGTGGTAGGCCGGCAGGCAATGCCGGTCCCGGTCGGCTTCCCACTGCCGGGTCGCTTGGTCGACTCCGGCCGGATCGTCGAGATGGGGGATCACGCTTTCGGCCAGGGTGCGGCCCATCCACATCGCGTCGCGCATCCCCTGGCCGGTGACCGGATCCTTGAAGTGGCCGGCGTCACCGGCCAGCGCCCAGCCCGGACCGGAGGAAGCCCGGAAGAACGCGGGGGTATCACCGGTCGAGCGAACCTTGGTCAGGCTGTCGGCATCGACTCTCGACACCCGCTGCTTCATGCTCGGGTGCTGGTCGAGCTTCGCCTGCCAGTAACCCTCGGGGTCCTTGCGGGCAGTCGAGACCTCGTCCCTGTGCCCCATGAACAGGACCAGCAGCTTGCCGACCGGGGCCGAGGGGAAGGCGAAGGCCATGCTCTTGTTCTCGCGCCAGACGATGAAGGTCTCGGCGTCCTTCGTGCCCATCTTCGGGTCATCCATGTAGCGGAAGACGAGCCCGCGCCCGTTCTTCGACATCCGGTACGGGGTCCAGGCTCCCGCTCTCGCGGCCACGTTGGAACGTCGCCCGTCGGCGCCGACGGTCAGCGTCGCCCGGACTTCGCGCGCTTCGCCGTTTTCGTCCCGGTACCGGATGCCGGCGACCCGGCCGCCGGCCCAGATCAGGTCCTCGAAGACGCAGTTCTCCCGGATTTCGGCCCCCTGTTCGCGGGCGGCCTCGACCAGACAGATGTCCTGAAGGTCGCGCGGCACGCAGAGGCCGAAGTCGGTTCCGTCGTCGGCTGGTCGCAGGCGCTCGGTGCAGGGGATGCCCTCGCAGACGAAGGTCGCCTTGCTGACTATGGTCGGATTGGTTTCCAGCACCCGCGGCAGGGCTCCCATCTTCGCGATCTCGGAAACCCCGGTTGTGGTCAGAAGGTGGGTCGAAAGCTGATCGGAGGGGAAGGTCATCCGGTCGATCGCGATCACCTTGCGGCCTGAGCGGGCGATGGGAGCCGCGACGGCACAACCGGCAAGCCGGGATCCGACCACGACCACATCCGCTTCCTCCATCTGCGCCTCCTCCCGCGGGTTCGACTCTCGATCCCGGACATTATCTCCGCGAATCGCCGTCATGTGGGTCAGTAGTCTCAGGCTCATGTCGATCGATTTGCGGGGAATCGTTGCTGTTGTCCTGACCATGCTTGTCGCCGGTGCTGTCGGTGCGGGTCCGGCGACGGCCCAGAGTCCGTCGAACAAGGTGCTGCTCCAGATGAGCTACTCGAAGGGTCTCAAGCAGTTCGTGAGCTCGGTTTCGAATCCGGCATCGAGGAACTACCGGCAGTTCGCATCCGTGCGGCGCATGGTTTCCCGCTTCGGTCCCTCGAAGAAGGCCCGCGCGGCGACCGTCCGCTGGGCGAAATCGAATGGACTCGAGGCAACCGTGGACCCATCAGGGGTCTTCGCAACGGTGAGCGGAGATTCGGCCGCGATCAGCCGGGCCTTCGCGCCAACGACCAGTCGCAGCAACTCGTCGGCCTCGAGCAGCGGGCTCGCGGTACCGCCCGAGCTCGAGGGGATCGTGAAGGCCGCGGTCTACTCCACCGACGGACCCGATTACACGGCGCAGGCCGATCCCGAACTGCTTTCTGCCACCGATCCGTCGGTCAACCAGTCGGCTACGACCCGGACCGGCACCCCCAAAGGCTGCCCGGACGGAGTGAACGCCGAGCGGACCCCCAACAACCCGGGGTTCACCCCGAACCAGTACATCAACGCCTACGGGCTCAAGGCCCTCCACAAACGGGGCCTGACCGGCAAAGGGCAGCGGGTCGCCTTCATCGAGATCGACGGGTTCCGCCCGAATGACATCACGACTTTCGTCGATTGCTTCGGCTATAAGCTGCCGCCGATCAGGACTATTCCAGTCCAGATGCCGCAGCCTTTCCCCTCCGGGTCGGAGACCACACTCGACATCCAGGTCCTCTCGGCCGCCGCACCCGGACTGAAGTCGATCGATGTCTACGAGAACCTGAACCCGGTCCTCACTATGGCGGCCGCGCTGGCGAAGCCGAAGCTGGTCCCGGACATCATCTCGATCTCGATCGCCGGCTGCGAGAACACGGCAATCGAGACCCCGTCGCTGGTCCAGATGCTGAACACCCTGTTCATCCTCGCCAGCGGCACGGGCACCTCGACCTTCGTGGCGACCGGTGACACCGGTTCGAGCGGTTGCCGCAGCTCGAGCCCGCAGGCCCCGGGCGTGTACCCGATCCTCTCGGCGCAGTTCCCGGCTACCTCACCCTGGGTGACTGCCGTCGGCGGCACCAACATGTCGCTTAGCCCACAGAACCAGCTCACCGGCCAGTGGGTCTGGAACGGTTCGCCGGAGGTCGTCGGCGGTGGTTCGGGAGGGATCTCGATGCTCTACGGCGCGCCGTGGTGGCAGCGGACTGGCCACGGCAGCAGCCAGCGCCGGGTTCCCGACATCAGTGCCCTGGCCGACCCCGGTCCCGGCTACGTCATCTACTGCACCAGTCCGGAATGCGAGTTGATCAAGTCGCCGGCCGGCTGGATGACCGTGGGCGGCACCTCGGCCTCGACCCCGCTGATGGCGGCGGGCTTCGCGCTCGCCAACCAGGCTGCGGCTCGCCGGGGCCAGCCGAACATCGGCCTCGCCAATCCGCTGATCTACCGGATCGCTAATTCGAAGGCGCGAAATCGCATCATCAGGGATGTCACCGTCGGAGACAATGACGTCGGCACCGCGATCAACCCGCCCCTTTCCAACAACCAGCCAGTCGGTTTCTTCAAGGCCAGGCCGGGTTACGACATGGCCTCGGGCTGGGGCTCACTCCGCCTCGACCGCTTCAACGACGCCGCCCTCCGCTACGGAAGAAAGACCAAGCTTCAGAAGTAGTGGATCAGGGTTACACAGCCCGAAACTTCGGGTTCACCGATCGAGCCCGGACTTTCCCACTTGCGACGGATAGCCGTCGCTTCCCAGCAACCATCCCAGCCGACGTCGACCAGGTACGGCCGGCTGCCGCTGATCGAGTTGTCGTATGACCAGCAGACCCAGTCATCCCCCTTCGGCTTGCATTCGTCCCTTTCGTCCATGAATCCGCCGACCGAAGACTGCAAGGGCCCGGGCTGAACGCCGGTCAACAGGACAGGGAAAGTCGCGAAGAAACCGACCAGCAGCACCGCGCCGCAACCGATCAGAATCGAGCGCTTGGAAAAGTCGACGACCTGAATGGCGCCAACGAACCAGGCCAGGCCAAACGTTACGAAACCTGCTGCGAAATAGGCCCAGGCCTTGCGACGCGCCATCAGCACGGCAGCGGGGATCAGAGCCACGAGATAGGCAATCAGGAGGCCGTAGAAAAGGATGTAGAGGATGAGCCAGAGAAAGTCCACGATCAAGGAGACTCCATTCGTAGTTGCCTTGCTCGAACCGATGGGCACGGCTGGTTTCGAACCAGCGACCTCTCGCGTGTGAAGCGAGCGCTCTCCCGCTGAGCTACGCGCCCGGGAGCGGGCATTGTAAATGGGGCAGGAATCTCCTGTCGTTTGGGGCAGGGTCTAGTTTTCAGGGCGATGAGAGCGAGAGACCGCAGGCACAGCGTCGCCCGGAGGAGGTTGATCGCCAGCGTGTTGGCGGTTGGCGCAGTCGGGCTTCTGCTTTGGGCGGCAACAGGCCTGATCAACCTGCTCGGAACCAACACCCACGGCGCCGAGGTGACCGAGACCTCGATCGAGTCGAAGGCGGTGCCCGGTGAGCATCCGGTCTCGGTGGTCGTGCCGGACGGTGCCGGTGAAGGCGAGCGGGGAATGCTGGTCTTCCTCCACGGTCGCAGCGGTGATGACGGCAGCTACACGAACGACGAAGAGTTCTTCCAGGCCCTGGCCGATCAGGGTGACGAAGCGCCGATCGTGGTCTTCCCCGACGGTGGCGATTCCAGCTACTGGCATGACCGGGCCAGTGGCGATTGGGGCAGCTTCGTGACCGACGAGGTGATTCCGCAGATGGCGGAAGAGTTTGGCGCCGACCCGGACCGGGTGGCGGTCGGAGGGATCTCGATGGGCGGCTTCGGGGCGCTCGACCTGGCGATGAAGAACCCGGGCATGTTCTGCGCGGTCGGCGGTCACTCGCCGGCACTTTTTCTGAGCGGCGGCGAGTCGGCTCCGGGGGCCTTTGACGACGCAGAGGATTTCGCGGAGAACGATGTGCTGGCGACCGCAGCGGCCGATCCCGATGCTTTTTCTTCCCAGCAGGTGTTCCTCGATGCCGGCAGGAGGGACCCGTTCGTTCCCGGGGTCACCGAGCTGGCCGGCTCGCTCGAAGCGGCCGGAGCTGATGCGATCGCAGAGCTGGACTGGCCGGGCGGCCACGACGAGGATTACTGGAACGCCCACTGGGACGAGTACCTGGCGTTCTACGCCAACTCGCTCGCTGATTGTTGAGCCTGGTCCTCTACCGATCTCGGATGCTCAATTGCGGACCCGCCCACCACCTGTTCCGACACCGGCCCTCCCGTAGCCCTGTCGGCCGGCCCCTGATCACCATGTTCTCCCAGATTGCCGGGGGTGTACCCGCGCCCAGCGACGTTCACTTCGGGTTCACGCTTGGCCCCTGATCCGGGGTCCTCGGCCCACAGTTCTTCCTCCGATCGCTAGGATTCCGACCGGACCGTGCTAGGCGGGGAGTCAGCGGTGCCCTGTCACTTGCAATCCGCTTTAGCAAGGCCGAATGCCGTACTGAGGATCTGGCCATCGGGGTCAGTACACCGAGGGAGGTGTTGACGGTCAGGTCCCGCGCGACGCAAGCCCGTGAATCAGGTCAGGTCCGGAAGGAAGCAGCCTTAAGCGGAAACTACGGGTGCCGCGGGTCAGCCTAACCCGAGCCGAACTCGACGGACACGCCCGATGACTTTCTTTCGAAGGCGGTTGCACGGTCCATTATTTTCTTTCCATGGCGCGCGAATGGAAGGTCTACCTGGCAGGTGAAATCCACTCCGACTGGAGGGACCGGGTCGAGCAGTCCTGCGAAGGTCTGCCGGTCACCTTTACCGCCCCGGTCACCGACCACCCGGCCTCGGATGCGGCCGGCACCAGCACGCTCGGTGGGGAAGAGAAAAAGTTCTGGGCCGACCACAAGGGGGCCGGGGTCAACTCGATCCGCACCCAGACCCTGATCCAGGAAGCCGATGTGGTGGTGGTCCGGTTCGGCGACAAGTACCGGCAGTGGAACGCGGCCTTCGATGCCGGCTTCGCCTCGGCCCTCGGCAAGCCCGTAATCACGCAGCATGACGAGGAGTTCGACCACGCCCTGAAGGAAGTCGATGCCGCGGCCCGCGCAACTGCCCGGACACCGGAACAGGTTGCGGCGGTGCTCAGGTACGTCGTCACCGGCGAGCTGCCCGGTTAGATTGACCGCATGAAGCTATACGTCTGCTGGGGTACCTCCCAGATTCCGGGTGTCCGCGAGCATCCGTGCAAGGTCGCCCATGACGCCCTTCTTCAGGCCGACTTTCAGCCCGAAGTGATCAAGGTACGCAGCTTCGGCGCGCTGCCCCGGGCGCTCCAGACCGGTGGCCGCAAACGGGTGGAGGACGCAACAGGCAGCAAGTGGGTCCCGGCCCTCGAGACCGACGAGGGCGAATGGATCAGCGGCTCACGGGAGATCGTCGCCTGGGCCGAGCAGCACGCCAGCGTCTGAGATCTGACGCGAGCTGAGTGCGAATTAACCCTGTACTACGAGGTTAATCGACCCTCAGTCGAAGGTGACGATGTCGCCGAGTTCGATGCAGCCTTCGAGCCGGCCCGAACCGTTCCGAGGCTCCGCCTTCCAGCAGCCCATCCAGTCCACGTTGACGTCGTACTCGATCCCCTTGTCGACGTTCTTGCAGCGCCAGCCTTCCGGGAGGTCCTGGCAGAACACGGTGCCCTGATCCTTTTCGATCGAGTGGGCGAGCCGGGACGGGCCGACTCCCATCAGCAGCGCCGGACGGGTGGCGAGGATCAGGATCACGATGAAGACGAGGGTGAGCAGCGTGGCACTGACGATCGCGATGACTTTGAGTGCGGTCTTCATGCTTCCGCCGCTTTCAAGTCAGCCCGCAGTGCAGCTGGTGTAAAGGACCCAGGAGTCGTTGCGGGCCACCTCGACGAAACCGGGGGGTGGCTTCGTGGCGGCGCGGCCCGGTTCTCCGGGGTCGAGAATGAAGTTCTCGACCGTGAAGTCGCTGGCCGGGGCGAGGAAGAACCCGTGGTCCGGCTGCTCGTCGGCCGCGGCGATCGAGACAACGTCGGAAGGCCGGATGTCCAGCCAGAACGCGAGCCTCGGCACGGCTCGGTGGTTGGGGACAGAGATCGGCAGGCAGTCTTCGACCGAGGTCTCCCCGGGCAGGTCATTGGGCGGATTGAATGCCCCGTCGTCGACCAGGGCCTCGAGGTCCCTCTCGACCAGGGACTGGTCGCTCAGATCCTGGTCCACGGTCTTGAGCAGGTCGTACTGGTTGGGCAGCCAGACCAGCCAGAGGGCGACGGTGATCGCGGCGGCCACCTGCCAGATCCGGCGCAGCCGGTGGCCGGGCTCGAGCAGTCGCCAGCCGAGCACCGCGGCGCCGGTGAAGATGAAGAGGATCGCCGCCGCGAGCATCGTGTAGCGGGGGATGATCGCGAGGCCGGAGGCTCCCATGATCGCGAAGGCGATCAGGGCCAGAACCGCCGAGACGACTCCGATCGCGGCTCGCTTCGGCATCGCCCACAAGGTCAGGACTACCCCGAAGAAGGCGCCGACCATCCCGGGCCACTGCATCACCTCGCCGAGCCGGCGGGGGCCGTAGATGATCACGTCGAGGGGGCCGGTGTCCCGTTCCAGGGTTTCGACCGTCTCCCGGGTGCCGGTGAACGAGTAGAGCGGGTTCGAGGTGGTGATCAGGTCGAAGAGCACCCAGATCACCGGGCCGGCCGCGGTCAGGCAAGCCATCAGGATCAGGTTCCGGTCGATCCCCGATTCGCGAAGTCGGATCCTGAGCTTCGGCCGAATCTGGATATCCAGTGCGAGCCAGAGAAAGTAGAAGCCCGCAAACAGCCATGCCTCCGGTCTCAGCAGCCCGGCCAGGGCCAGCAGCACCAGCACCGGCCAGCCCGCTTTGGGCCTCCTGGTCTCGATCAGCAGGGCGGCCAGGCAGAGCACCATGTAAGGGATGTCGATGTAGGCGCGCAGGCCGTTCGAAAGCACGGGGGCGCTGGTCATCACCAGGAAGGCTGCGAGGAAGCCGATCGGCCGGTCGAACCAGTCGGCGCCGAGCCGGTAGACAAGCCAGGCGAGCAGGCCGAGGCTGACGTAGGCGAGCACCACCGCCACGGTGATCGAGCCGTCCCCGAGCGGCGAGAGGATCGCCCCGAGCAGGTCGTAGAGCGGATGCGGGGTGGGGGCGAGCGGGGCGCCGTAATCGGGACTCAGGCCGTCGGCGATCTCCCTGCCCCAGAGCAGGTAGTAGATCGTGTCGTAATTGGGGAAGCCCTTCGGAAAGATCGCCAGAAGGACCGTCGAGACGACGGCGATGAAGGCGAGCGGCGGTCCCCAGGACCGGAGCAGTTTCGACGACGTCATCCGGGCCATTCTGACCCATGAACCAGACTCGCGGTTCGCCCGTAGGGCTGTCGCACGGGACGGCTACACTGGCTTTCTTCCCCGATGAGTGAATCGACCTCTCTATATCGGCGCCACCGGCCCCACTCCTTCGACCAGGTGGTCGGCCAGCAGCATGTGGTTCGAACCCTGTCCAACGCGATCACCCAGGACAAGGTCCACCACGCCTACCTTTTCGTCGGTTCGCGCGGCACCGGCAAGACCTCGATGGCGAAGATCCTCGCCGCTTCGCTCAATTGCGAGAACGGCGGTCCGACCCTGACCCCATGCGGGGTCTGCGAGTCCTGCCGCTCGGTCGCCGCCGGCAACTCGGTCGACGTAATCGAGATGGACGCCGCCTCGAACCGCTCGGTCGACGACATCCGCGAACTCCGCGACCGGGTTGCCTTCGCCCCGACCGCCGGCCGCTGGAAGGTCTACATCCTCGACGAGGCCCACATGCTGACCAAGGAAGCCTGGAACGCCTTCCTCAAGACGCTGGAAGAGCCGCCGCCCAACACCGTCTTCATCCTCGCCACCACCGAGGCTCACAAGGTGATGCCGACGATCGCCGACCGTTGCCAGCGCTTCGACTTCCAGAGGCCGTCGATCGAGCAGCTCTCCGAGGTCCTGACCCGGGTTTCCGCCACCGAGCAGATCTCGATCGATGCTCCGGCGATCTCGATGATCAGCCGTTCCGCGTCGGGCAGCTTCCGGGACGCGCTTGGAACGCTCGACCAGCTGGTGTCCTACAGCGGCAATGAGGTCTCGCTCGACGACGTGCTCGAAGTTCTCGGGGCCGCTGACGCCGACCTGCTCTTCGGGGTCGTGGACAAGGTGATTGCCGCCGATCCCGCCGGAGTCCTGACCGCGGTCGAGCAGGTGGCCCGTTCCGGTCGTGACCCGGCCCGCTTCGCCCGGGACCTGCTCGGTCACCTGCGGGTGCTCCTGGTGACCCGCACGACCGGCCAGATCCCCGAGGCATTCGCGGTGACCGCGGCCGACCCGGAGCGTCTGGTCCGGCAGGCAAAGGAAATCGGTCCGGCCAACCTGATCCGGACCATCGACGAGCTTTCGGCCGCGCTGGGCCTGATCCGTGACGGTGATGAAGCCCGGCTGGCAGTGGAAGTGGCCCTGCTCAAGGCAGCCCGCCCCGACTTCGATCCTTCGAGCGAAGGGCTCGCCCGCCGCCTCGAACGCCTCGAGAGCGGAGTCCAGCCCGCGGCATCCCCGGACTTGGGGGCGACTCCTCCTCCGTCCAGTGGTGGGGCGGGGTCCGTGGGGGATGCCGGCGGCCGCATTCGCTCCGCTCTTGCGGGAGTTCCGCCGGCACCCCCAACGGCCCCCGCTGCAACAGCTGAGAGCGAACAACACCAGGCGTCTGCAGCGGTCGGCGATGGGGGTCCCGATGGAACTCCCGGCGAAGTCCGGCCAGCGGGACCCCCATCGTCGGCCGCACCCGCCGAAGCTCCGGCGCCTGAGCCTTTCGATTTGCCTCGTCTGGAGCAGGTCTGGCCGGCGGTGCTCGACTCGCTTGCGGCGGCGGCCTCCGGAATGGTCGCCTCGTACTTCGAGGGCACGCTCCCGGCAGCGATGGGTGATTCGAAAATCACTGTCGGCTTCCCGGCCGATGCCGCATTCAACCGTCGCAACGCCGAGCGGCCAGAGTGCCGGCAGCAGCTGGCCGAGGCGATCGGGACGGTGACCGGGGAACGGTTCCAGGTCGAGTACGGCAGTCTCGAGTCCGGCCAGCAGCCGGCAACCGACCCCGAGTCCGAGGTCATGAAGGAAGAGGATTTCGTGGCCCGGGTCAAATCCGAATTCAACGCAGAGGAGGTCATCTGATGGCTCGCAAGGGAATGGGCGGCATGCCCGGTGGAATGGACATGAACAAGCTGCTCAGGCAGGCCCAGCAGATGCAGGCCGACATGGAGCAGGCACAGGAGGCGCTCAAGGACGAGATCGTCGAAGCCAGCGCCGGTGGCGGCATGGTCAAGGTGAAGATCAGCGGCGACCTCGTGGTTCAGGACGTAACGATCGATCCCGACGCGGTCGATCCGGAAGATTCGGAGATGCTGGCCGAGATGGTCCAGGCGGCGATCAACGAGGCGATTCGCTCCGCCCAGCAACTGGCCGAGTCAAAGATGCCCCAGATGCCGAACATGCCCGGCATGCCCGGGCTCGGTGGATGAGCGAGGGGCCCGCACCGCTCGCCCGCCTGACCGCCGAGCTTTCACAGCTGCCGGGGATCGGCCGGCGCACCGCCCAGCGTCTCGCCTTTCACATCCTTCGTTCGGACGAGTCGGATGCCCGCAGCCTCGCCCAGGCGATCGTCGAGGTGAAGGAGAAGGTGGGCCTCTGCGAGATCTGCTTCAACCTGGCCGAAGGGCCCCGCTGCCGGATCTGCGAAGACAGTTCCCGTGACGAGTCGCTGATCTGCGTGGTCGAGGAGCCGGCCGACGTGATCCCGATTGAACGGACCCACGAGTTCCGGGGCCGCTACCACGTGCTCGGCGGCGCGCTCTCGCCGATCGACGGGATCGACGCCGAGGATCTTCGAATCGCCGAACTGAGGCGCCGGGTCGAGGCCGGCGGCATCACCGAGGTGATCCTCGCGACCAATCCGACCACGACCGGCGAGGCGACGGCTTCCCACATCGCCGACCTGATCCGGGAGCAGACGAGAGTTACTCGCCTCGCGGCCGGCCTGCCGGTCGGCGCCGACCTCGAACACGCAGACGAGGTGACATTGGGCAGGGCGATGTCAGGTCGAGCCGCGCTCTAACTGCAAGTCGGGCGGGGTCCGACCCGCCCTCCCAGATCAACCCGCCGGCCCACAGAGACAAAGGATGGATGGGCCGGCTCTATACGAGGACGCCCCGGCGGGCCAGCGCTGTTTTCAGAGGTTCGGGGTCGATGAACTCGTCAAGATCGACCGGGCTCTCGATGATTCCCTGCTCGACCAGGAAATCGTGTTGCTGTCGCAGGTCGGCGACCTTGTCCATGCGCAGGTCGACGCCGAGCTGGCGGCTCACCCGGGGACTGTAAGCGGCGTCCAGCATGTCTTCGTGGATGCCGGCGTCGAGCGCGATCAGGCGCCGGGCCTCGGCTTCCTCGTCGATCGCCCACTCTGCCGCGGAGAGGATCTGGACCAGCACACTGATCACCAGCCCCGGGTCCCGGTCGAGCAGGCCGCCGCTGACCGTGACCGCGAGCAGGGACCGGTTGTTGAGGTCGCGCGGCACCGCCCGGCCGGGTTCCACCGTGGTCAGGCCCAGGGTGGCGGCGAGGATCTCCGCGGTCGATCCCTCCGAGGCGATCGCGTCCACCTCGCCACGAACCAGCGCGGTCACCTCGTCGGTCTGGGCGGAGGAGACCTGGAAGGCAACTCCCTCGCTCGGTCCGTCGGAGATCGGGTCGCCGGGGCGCGGTCGGGAGTCGAAGTACGAGCCGGCCACCGGGATCGCCACCAGTTCGACATCGTTCAGGGTCAGTCCGGCTGTGGCAAGCAGGTTGCTGGTCGTTCTGAGTGCGGTAGCCCGGGGGATGTCAACCACCGCGTTCTGGCGGACCGGGATCGCGATCCTGCGGCCGAGCAGGTCGGCGGCGGTGCGGTAGCCGGAGTCCGGCAGGGCCAGAACCGGATGGATGCTGGAGGTGCGGGAGAGGCCGATCAGCCGGACGTCGTTACCTCTCGAGCGGGCGATCAGGGGAGCGACGTTTCCGCCCTGGCGAAAAGCCCTGGGAGAGGTCCGCTCGCGCCGGAACCGCTGAACGTCCGGGTCGGAGGAGGCAGCCAGGGCCCTGACCTCGACCCCGCACCTGGCCATCTCCTCGTGGATCCAGCCCTTCCGCAGGGCGACGCCAAAGGCGGTGGGGGAAGGGGCGTGGGTGTACCAGATGTGCTCGCTCATCCGCGAGATTGTAGGGAATCTTGACCAACTTAGTCATAAATGTTTGGTAAAGGTGAAAACTCCCGGAAGGAAGCGGGATTTGCCCGCGGGTGTGTCGACTTTCATCACTATCGGTGACGAAAGTCGACACACTCCTGATTTCGGTGGCCCGAGCCGCTGCGCTACCGGGGCTTGCGGTGGCGAAGCAGGGCCATCTGGCGGGCCTTTGCGAGCAGCTTGCCGTCCCGGCTCCAGAGCTCGGCGTCTTCGGAGAAGTGCCCTTCGACACCTTCCTCGGCGGTCAGGCGGATCAGGTTCCAGTCGGGCGGGCCCGGTTCGGGAATCGTGCGCGGGAAGTGAACCGTGTACTCCAGGGTCGGGGCGAAGGGAAGCTCGCTGAAGACCACGAACGGCGCCGGGTACCAGACGTCCAGTACCGCGGCGGCGAGGACCGGATCGACCGGCTGCTCGTCGCGCAGCCGGATCCAGCCCATCGTCTCGGCCCGCTCCCCGGCCTCCCCGGGAACTCCCCGGATGAACTTGGCCCGGTAACGCCCGAAGACGGCCACCGGGGCTTTCTCAGTGTCCCACTCGTCGAGCTCTTCCGGGGACGGTGCCTCGGGCATCTCGGAAACATCAAACGAAGGGCCTTC
This sequence comes from Solirubrobacterales bacterium, assembly GCA_020438425.1. Classification (GTDB taxonomy): domain Bacteria; phylum Actinomycetota; class Thermoleophilia; order Solirubrobacterales; family 70-9; genus 67-14. The sequence goes on along the minus strand of JAGQUQ010000012.1, from coordinate 21,905 downwards.
TCTTTCGCCGGAAAAGACCGACATCGCCTTGGCCTTGACCTCGCCTTCCTGGATCAGCCGGGCAGAAAGGAAGGCGGTCACATGGCCGTGATGCTCGACCGTGACCTCGACTTCGGCCGGTCCCGCCTCGGGCGGGCGCAGGAAATGCACGTTCAGCGAGCGGGCGGGAAGCGGGGCGGCGGTATCCAGGGTGCCGGCTTCGACGGTCATCGCCCGCAACACCAGGGCCGCCACATAGCCACCGTTCGGACCCCGCCCGACCCACCAGCGGTCGCTAAGTTCGATCGCGTACCGGCCTTCGCCCAGCGGTTCGGCGGCTGTGTCCTGTTCGAATCCGGTGCTCATCGGTCGGGTTCGGATTCTGACCAACCCGGGGCGATGCTGCGGTGAGGGTGATCGATCGCCCGCCACGGCACAATCCGTATGCTCAGATGTGATGCCAGAGAGAGATGACATCGTCGTAATGAAGTTCGGCGGCACTTCGGTGGCCGGTCCGGAAGAGATCAAGCGGGCCGCCCGTCGGATGGTCCGCGCCCGGGAGGCCGGGAACAGCGTGGTGGCCGTGCTTTCGGCCCGTGGCAAGACGACCGATGAGCTGGTCGCCTCCGCCTACGAGATATCCGATCGCCCCGATCCCCGCGAGATGGACATGCTGCTTTCGACCGGCGAGCGCATCTCCTGCGCGCTGGCCGCGATGGCGATCAATGACATGGGCCATCGGGCGGTTTCCCTGACCGGTTCGCAGGCCGGCATCGTTACCGACTCCTCGCACACCAAGGCGAAGATCATCGACGTCAAGGCCGACCGGATCCGCGAAGGTCTCGAGGAAGACAAGATCGTGCTGGTCGCCGGATTCCAGGGTGTTTCAACCGACAGCCGGGATGTGACCACGCTCGGGCGTGGCGGTTCCGACACCACGGCGGTCGCGCTTGCTGCGGCGCTGGGCGCCTCGGTCTGCGAGATCTACACCGACGTGACCGGCGTCTTCTCGGCCGATCCGCGGATCGTCCCCAACGCCCGCAAGCTGCCGGTCGTCTCCTTCGAGGAGATGCTCGACATGGCCGCTTCCGGGGCCGGAGTGCTTCAGCTCCGCTCGGTCGAGTACGCCCGCAACTACAGCATCCCGATCCACTGCCGAAGCAGCTTCGAAGACCTGCCCGGTACCCTCGTACTTCCCGAAAGCGAAACCATGGAACGACCGATCATCACAGCCGTCACCCACTCGACCGACGAGGCCCGCGTCACGGTCATCGGGGTCAAGGACGAGCCGGGCATCGCCGGACGCATCTTCAGTGCGCTGGCCGACGCGAACGTCAACGTTGACGTGATCATCCAGAACGAGCCCGTCCACGAAGGAGCCCTCGCCGACCTCTCGTTCACTGTCGAGACCGGTGACCTCCAGACCGCCACCGACGCAATCGCCGGTCTCGGCGAAATCTGCCGCGAGCTGCGGACCGACGAGCAGATCGGCAAGGTCTCGATCGTCGGGGCCGGCATGCGGACCCATCCCGGCGTCGCAGCCAAGGTGTTCGAGGTGCTCGGCGAGAAGGAGATCAACATCGAGATGATCTCCACCTCCTCGATCCGGATCTCCTGCGTGATCCAGGCCGAACAGGTTCCCGAAGCCGTGCGCTCGCTGCACGATGCCTTCGATCTCGGTGAAGACCAGATCCTGGCCGAAGACCCGACTGGCGAACATCGCCAGGTCACCCCTTCCTGACCATGGCCGAATCCAGCTACAGAGTCGGCGTCCTCGGCGCCACCGGAGCGGTCGGTTCGACCATCCTTGAGATCCTCCACGAGCGGAACTTCCCCGCCTCCGAAGTGGTCGCCTTTGCCTCCGGTCGATCGGCGGGCAAGAAGGTCCCGTTCGGGGAGGGCGAGCTCACCTGCGTGGTCCCCGACGACGAGACCGTCCAGGGCATCGACATCCTGATCTCCTCGGCCGGTGGTTCGGTCAGCGCCGAGTGGGCCCCGAAGTTCGCCGAAGCGGGAGCGGTCGTGGTCGACAACACCAGTTACTGGCGCATGCATGAAGACGTGCCGCTGGTGGTCGCCGAAGTCAACCCCGAAGCTGCGCAGAACCACAAGGGAATCATCGCCAACCCGAACTGCACCACCATGGTGATGATGCTCGTGCTCGCTCCGATTCACCGGGAAGCGGGCCTCGAGCGGCTGATCCTTTCCAGCTACCAGGCTGTTTCCGGCACCGGCCAGAAGGCAATCGCCGAGCTGACCGCGCAGGCCAGCCAGGTGCTCGGCGGCGAGGAAATCGACGACCCGCAGGTTTACCCCCACCAGATCGCCTTCAACGTGATCCCGCAGGTCGAGACCTTCAAGGACGGCGACGACTACACCACCGAGGAACGCAAGGTGATGGCCGAGACCCGCAAGATCCTCGAGCTCGGTGACGAGGTGAAGATCTCCGCCACCTGCGCCCGGGTGCCGGTTTTCACCGGACACTCCGAATCACTCAACATCGAGACTCGCGAAGACCTCAGTCCCGACCGGGCCCGGGAGATCCTGGCCGCGGCCGAGAACGTGATCGTGGTGGACAATCCCGCTGCTGGCGAGTACCCGACTGCGCTGGACGCGGCCGGCATCGATCAGACCCTGGTCGGCCGGATCCGCCGCGACCCCGGTCAGGAAAAGACCCTGAACCTCTGGCTGGCCGGCGACAACCTGCGCAAGGGCGCCGCGACCAACGCCGTCCAGGTCGCGGAGCTCCTGGTCAAAAACGGCTGGCTCTAGAGGCTGTGGCCAACTAGGGGATCAGCTTCAGGCTGGCGCTGATCCGGGCCCGGTTGCCGTTCGTATCCCTGACCGCCGCGATCGCGCGGACCCGGCGGGCGGCGCGATTCCGGGCCAGCAGGCGGCGGTAGGCTGCCGAAAATCTGAGGGCAAGAGACCTCGACTGGCCGGCTTCGATCGAGAACTGCGCCGTAGCGAGCGTGACCACCTTGCGCTTTTTTCCCACCTTGACCTTCCCCCTGGTCTTGAGGGTCAGCTTGCCGGCGCAGGGACCGGTTTCCTCGGCGGTCGGGCAGGTCAGCTTCAACCGGCCGGTTCCATTCCTCTTCAGCTTCACCCGCTTGCCGGCGATGCGCACCGTCACCGTCTGGTCCGGTGGCGCCAGCTTCCAGATCTCGTCGCCGTGGAGACCGTCGTCGGCGGTGAAGTAGACCAGATCCCCGAGCCGGTAGAAGCCGTCAACCTGACCGTCGTTCCAGCCGGCCAGGATGTCTCGCACAAGTTCGACCCCGTTCGGGGTGATCGCCCAGAGTTCGTAGCCGGTCGCTTCCGAGCGGGCCCTGAAGTAGACGTCCCCGGATGCTTCTACGTAGTCAGCCGGGAAGGAGCCGACATCTCCCGGCCAGAGGTCGCTGACCAGGCTCATCGTGGTGCCGTCGAACCGGCGGGGTTCGCGGCCGTTGACCGGATCCGAAGCGGTCAGGTACAGGTTGGCCCCGACCGCAGTCAGGTCGGTTGGCTCCGAGGAATCGGGCCCGGGTGCGACGTCCGAGGCGATCGCCGTGTTCGTTCCGTCGGTTTGCCATGGTTCGATCCCGCTCGAACCGTCGTTGGCCCGGAAGTAGATGCGGTCGCCGAGTGGCTCGAAGGTCGAAGGGGACGAGCTGTTGGCGCCGGGACTGATGTTGCTGACCAGGGGAGCCGTGACCCCGTCGGTGCGATGTGGCTCCGAGCCGATACCGGTCGCGGTGGCGCCGAAGTAGAGCCAGCCGCCCATCTCGGTGAAATCGGACGGGAAAGAGGAGTTGCCGCCAGCGTTCAGGTTGGCGATGTTGGCGGTCGTGGTCCCGTCGCTGGTCCAGGGCTCGGTACCGAGTGCGGCGGTGGAGGCGCGGAAGATGATCCGGTTGCCGAGGGTCGTGATGTCGCCGGGGTTTGAGCCGTCCGTCCCCGGGTTGATGTCCTTGACGAGTTCGATCGAGTTTCCGTCGGTGCGGAAGAGCTCGGTACCGGTGGCCGGGGTGTAGGCACTCAGGTAGAGGTGACTTCCCATCGCCGCGAATGCGGTCGGGTTCGACGAGTCGGGTCCGGGGTTGAGGTCGGAGACCATGCTGGTCGTCGTGCCGTCGGACTTCCAGAGCTCCGAGCCGTTTACGCCGTCATCGGCCCGGAAGAACAGCAGATTGCCGAGCACCTCCCGTGGCCCCGGATTGGAGGTCTCCGGCCCGGGCCAGATGTCGCTGAGCAGGACCATGCGACGGCCCTCCAGCCGGTAAATCTCGCGGCCGGTCGAGGCGATCTCGGCTTCGAAGTAAAGCTGGCCCTGAAACTCTCCCAGTCCGCTCGGGGCAAACCCGGAGGGCCCGGGCACCCCGTCGACGGCGAGCCTCGCTTCCAGGGCCGCTCCGCTCGCCGCAGTAACTCCGCAGGCGAGCATAATCAGCGCCAGCGCCGCCGAAAGGCAGAAGCGAACCGGGCCGGTCACGGGCTCACCTTCAGTTTGCGGCGGATCGTCGCGTGGTTTCCGTTCGCGTCACCGATCTGGAGGACGATCGAGGCCTTGCGGGCCTTTGCCGAACGCTTGAGCGCGCGCCGTTTGGCCTTGCTCACCCGGATCCGGAAGACGGAGGTCTCGCCCGCGTCCAGCTTGAAGCGAAAGCGGCCGAGCGCGATCTTCTTCCGCTTGACCCTGGTCGAAATCGCGCCGGTCCCGCTGCAAGGTCCCGTCTCCTCGGTTGCCGGACAGGAGAGTCGCACCGGGCCGGAGCCCTTCCGGTTCAGCTTGACCCGGCTCGTGAGCAGGCGCACGGTCACTGTCCGGTCGCTCGGCCGGATCTGGAAGAGCTCCATCCCGTGAGTGCCGTCATCGGCGGAGATGAAGGCCAGGTCGCCTTCGGCGGCATAGTCGATGAAGCCGGAGGAATCCTCGCCGGGGAGGAGGTCGGTGACCAGTTCGGCCTGGCTACCTTCCACAGTTCTGAACTCGGTTCCGGTGTCGCGGGAGAAAGCCCGGAAGAAAGGGGTGCTTCCAATCCCGAAGAAGTCGGTTGGACCCGAAGAATCCTCGCCGGGGAGGAGGTCGCCGAGGGGCTGGAAGGCGGTTCCGTCGAACCGGTACGGCTCGTCACCGGCCGCCGCCGTCTCCATCGACAGGTACAAGCCGGAGGAGAGCGAAAGCAGGGACCGCGGGTCGGAGCCTTCCGGGCCTGGCACGAAGTCCTGGACAAGACTGGTGCTGGTCCCGTCTGTTTGCCAGACCTCCTGACCGAAGGTCGGGTTCTCCGCCGCGAACAGGAGCTTTCCGTCATGCAATTCGAAGGAGCCGGGTTCGGAACTGGGGGCACCCGGCGATATGTCGAGTAACTGGGTCGCCGTGACGCCGTCGGTGCTCCAGGGCTCCTCACCGTCGGCGGCAGTGTGTGCGCCGAAATAGACCCGGTCGCCCATCACGGTGAGTTCGGAGGGTCCCGAGGAGGCAGCTCCGGGGTTGATGTCCTGGATCATCGTCGTCGTGGTCCCGTCGGTCACCCAGAGCTCTTCGCCTGCGGCGGGGCTCGTGGCGACGAAGACGAGCTTCGAGCCGAGCGGAGTGCGCCAGATCGGACCTGAAGATCCAGCGCCGGGAGAAATGTCCATGAGCAGGCTGGTCGTGGTCCCGTCGGTCTTCCAGGGCTCGATTCCGGTGGTCCCGTCGTTGGCCTGGAAGTAGACGTCGGGTCCGACGGCGACGAAGCCGTTCGGGAATGAACCGTCGTTGCCGGGCTTGATGTCCTTGACCATCACGGTGGTGGTTCCGTTGGTGCGCCACAGCTCCCGGCCGAAGGCGGAGGTGTGGGCCGAAAAGTAGATCCACCCGCCGGCCGAGGTGACCGCCGAGGGGAAGCTGTCTTCCTTGCCCGGCTCGAGGTCGGACACCAGCTCCGCTCCGCGACCGTTGCTCCGCCAGAGTTCGAAACCGGTCTCGGGCGTGCCGGCGTTGAAGTAGACGTAGTCGCCGAGGATCGCCAGGTACTGGGGATCCGACCCCGACGGGCCCTCGACGATGTCGGCGGCCAGCCGGATCTCATGCGAGGCGCCCGACGCCGACCCGGCCCCGAGGCTCAGCGTCAGTGCAAGCGCCAGAACGGCGAGTGAAACCCGATATGAAAAAGGCCGGGACGATTCCGACATCGCATCCCCTGCGACGATTGACGGTCAGGATTGAACCTAACCGCCCCCTGAGCTCCCGTCAACCGCTCTAGTCCCCGAAGTCCTCGGCGATGTCGGCGATGCGTTCGTAGAGGGCCTGGAAGAAGTCGCTGCGGGGGACCACGGCGTGGACCCTGCCTTCGGTGGCGATCGGAACGACCATCACCCGGTGGTGGAGAAAGGTCTCGGCCAGCTGGGTGTCGGCGTAATCGTCCTCGACCAGCACCGGGTCGGTGGTCAGGTAGCCCTTGACCGGTTCCTCCTGGCTTCCGATCCGGCGCTCGATTGTTTCGTCGAGTGACCGGCGGATCATCCGGGCGCTCATCAAGGTGCCCACGTATCCGGGGAACACCGCGGTCATGAACTCGCGTTCGCCGAACAGCCCGGCGTAGATGCCGTGCTCGTCCACGACGGGCAGCGCCGGCAGGCCGGACTCGATCACCAGCCTTGCCGCGTACCCCACCGGGTCGGTGGTCACCAGGGGCTTCACCTCCCGGATGACCGATCTGACTATGTGGTCTGCCAAGTCACCACCTCGAAGAAACTAACCCTTTCGTGGGACATCTACCCGTACCTCAACAGGATGTAGGCGGTTGCCATGATCGTGGTCGCCAGTGTCACCGGGAAACCGAGCTTGATGAAAGTCCAGAATCCGATCGGCCGGCCGGAGCGCTCGGCGAGTCCGGCGGCGGCGACGTTCGCTGCCGCCGAGACCAGGGTCAGGTTGCCACCAAAGCAGGCGCCCAGTGAGAGGGCCCACCAGTAGGCGTTGTCGGCCGGGTCCTGCTGGATCTGTTCGACCACGGGGATCATGGCGGCGGTCAGGGGGATGTTGTCGATGATCCCGCCGATGATCGATCCGGTCCAGATGATTCCGACCAGTTCGGCGTTGCGGTCTCCCTGGGTCACGCTGGTGATCCCCTCGGCCACCTTGTCGATCGCCCCGGTCGCCTCCAGGGCGCCGACCATCACGAACAGCCCGATGAAGAAGAAGATCGTCGTCCACTCGATCTTCTCCAGAACCTCCTCGACCGGGATCCTGGTCACCATCAGGCCGACTGCCGCACCGGAGAGCGCGACGGTCGCCGGTTCGATGTGGATGTACTGGTGCAGGAAGAAGACGAGGATGGTGCCGATCAGGACCGGAAGCGTCCGTTTCAGCTCGCCCCAGTCGCGGATCGAGGCGACTGCGTCCAGCTCCATCACGTACTTCTTGTTCTCGTCATCGACCTGGAGCTGCTTGCGGAAGACGAAGTAGAGAGCGACCGTGACAACCGAAAGGATCGCCAGCACTCCGGGCAGGTTGTTGACGATGAAGTCGTTGAAACTGAGGCCGGCGGCGTTTCCGATCATGATGTTTGGCGGGTCACCAATCAGGGTCGCGGCACCCCCGATGTTCGCCGACATGATCTCGATCAGGATCAACGGCATCGGGTTGATGTCGAGGGTGTCAGCCAGCAGGAAGGTGATCGGCACGATCAGCAGGATCGTGGTCAGGTTGTCGAGGAACCCCGACAGGACGGTCACGGTCGCCGCCATCATCACGACCAGGACGAAGGGATTCCCCCGGGAGAACTGGCCCGCCTTCACCGCGATTAAGTCGTACACCCCGCTTTGCTGGGTCACATAGACCAGCATCATCATCCCGGCCAGCAGACCCAGGGTCGCGAACTCAACCGAATGGATCGCGAGGTCCTCGTTGTAGTCCCCGACGAAGAGAACCACGACAGCGGCTCCGAGCAGGGCGATTTTCGTGCGATGTATCCGCTCACTCGCGATCAGGGCGAGGGCGATGAGAAATGTCGCTACTGCCAGTGCCAGATGCCGAGTCTATGGACTGGCCAACCGGAGCGCGTTGCGGTCGATTTCAGGCCTGGAGAGCCCGGCCGAGCTGTTCGATCGTGATCACGCCGGCGAGCTGACCGCGGTCGTCGGTGACCATCAGGGCGCCGAAGCGCCGGAGCTGGGGGTTGCCGAGCAGGGTGTTAAGCCCGGCCAGCTGGCTGACCGCGAAACCGGGATCACGCTCGGTCAGGGTGCCGATCGGCGTCGATGCCCGCTCGACCTCGGGGACTGCCTCCACCCGGTCCCGGACCGCCATTCCGATGAAGGCCCCTCCCTCGTCGACGACCGGGAACCAGGACCAGCCGAACCTGAGGAAGTACTCCTCCATCGCCCGGGCGCTGTCGAGGCTTTCGGGGATCGCCACCGGCTCGGGGTCCATGACTTCCGCCACGGTCACGCCTTCGAGTCTTTCGCTTACCGTGGACTGGCTTGCCGCTCGCGCGGCGCCGTTCACGATGATCCCGATCATCACCAGCCAGACCCCGCTGATGATGTTCCCGCTAAGCGCCCAGACCAGGCCGAGACCGATGAAGATGAAGCCGAAGATCCGTCCGAGTCCGGCGGCGAAGCGGGTTGCGGCGCTGCGCTTGCCGGTGATCTTCCAGGCGATCGCCCGCACGATCCGGCCACCGTCCATCGGGAAGGCCGGCAGCAGGTTGAAGCCGAGCACCAGGATGTTCACGGCGGCCAGCCAGGCGACCATGGTGATCGGTCCGCTGGTATCGGCCGTCTCACGCATCTCGAGGGCGTCCCGGAAGTCTTCGGTGCCAGCGACCTGGACCCCGATCACGCAGAGCGCCACGGCGATCAGCAGTGTCACCACCGGGCCGGCTACCGCCACCTTGAACTCGGTGCCGGGGGTGTCGGATTCCTGGTCCATCTCGGCGACCCCTCCGAAAAGCCACAGCCGGATGGTCCGGATCCCGATCCCGCTGCGACGCGCGGCGAAGGCATGTCCGAGCTCATGCAGCAGGATCGAGCCGAAGAACCCGATCGCACTGGCAACCGCCAGCAGGTAGGCGTTGGAGCTTCCTGGCTCGTTGAGGATGTCGCCGTAGAAGCGGGACAGCCAGACGATGATGATGAAGAGAAACAGGAACCAGGACCAGTCGACGGCGATCCTGATCCCGGCGACCCGGAAGAGCGTTATGGAACTGCCGGCTCCGAACACACCCACATCGTATGGAGATGCATCACGAGGCCGGGTTTCGCGAGCGGATATCTTGCCCCCTCATGTCCGCTGCCGCCCCCCTTCGACTTGCCGCGCCCCATGGCGAAGCCGACCAGGACTGGCTGCGGCAGCGGCTGGAAGAGCTCGAGCGGATCGACCGCCCGTCGGCATCCGAGGGTGAACGACAGGCGGCCGAGTGGCTGGTCGGTGAGTTCGCGTCGCTGGGCGCTGCGGCGAGGATCGAGACCGAATCGGCCCATGGCACCTACTGGTGGCCGATCGGCATCGGCACTGCGCTCGGGGCCGCCGGTGGTCTCGCGGCCCGCCGCGGGAAGCGACTGACCGGGGCCGTGCTGGGTGCCGCCGGAGCGGCCGCGATCGCCACCGACTTTCCACCCCGGCCCAGGTATCTCCGCAAGGTTCTCCCCAAACGGAAAACCTTCAACGTGATCTGCGAACTCGGTGATCCCGACGCGACACGAACGGTGGTTTTGGGCGCCCATCACGATGCCGCCAACCAGGGTCTCGTCTTTCACCCGGGGATCCCGAAACTTGTGTCCAGGACCGGAGCGTTCCAGCACCTCGACACCTCGCCGATGCTGATGGCCCCGGTGATCGGAGGCCCGGTCCTGAGCGCCCTCGGGGCCCTGAGCGGAAACCGGCACCTGACCAACGCAGGCATCGCCTTCTCGGCCGGATCAACGGCGGCGATGGCGGACATCGGCCTGCGCAAAGTGGTCCCTGGCGCCAACGACAACGGCACCGCGGTGATCGCCCTGCTCGAACTGGCTCGCCGCTTCCTCGCCGACCCGCCCGAAGGTCTTCGCCTGATCCTGGTCTCCTTCGGCGCCGAGGAGTCTTTCAGCGAGGGGATCAAGGCATTCGGAGAACGGCACTTTCCGTCCTTGCCGGTCGATTCCACGTTCTTCATCAACATGGACACGATCGGCTCGCCCCACCTCAACGTGTTGCGGGGAGAAGGCTTCCTGAAGATGTTCGAGTACCCGCCGGAGGCGCTGATCCTGGCCGACCGTGCGGCCCGGGAAGAAGGCATCGACTTGATGCCCAACCTGCGAATCCACAACGGCACCGACGGCCTCGAAGCCCTGGCCGCCGGCTACCCGGTGGTCTCGATCTGCTCATGCACGGAGCACAAGCAGCCGGCCAACTACCACTGGCCGAATGATCTGGCCGAGAACGTCAACTTCGACACGGTCGAATCCGGAATCCGGCTGGCCGAGGCGATGACCCGCCGGCTCGCGCGGGAGTGGGTCAGTCTCCCGGACTGAGTCGCGGCCTTTCTTGCCGGGAGGGGCCGCAGGCGGGCCGGGCCCGGGCCTTCGATCAGGCCTGGTCTTCCGGGTCACCCCAGCGGTTGTCGCCGTAGTCGCGATCACGCTGGTCTTCAACGGCCTTGCCGTCGGGGCCGTAGCCGGCTTCGGTCAGCATGCGGCGCAGGTCGACCAGGCGCTGGCGGTCGATTTCCTTGCCGTGCGGCACATGGAAGGTCTCGGTTTCGGGGCCGACCGTCACCTTGAGATGGCCGTTGTGCTCCTCGGTCACGGTGCCGATCGCCTTGAGCAGCGACTCGACCTTGCGCCAGTCGACGGCGTGCTTCTGATGATCGAAGATCTCGGCGAGGGTGCTGCTGTGATGGTTGCTCAGTCCGTGATCGGCCATTTGGTTCTCCTGGGTTAGGTTGCCCGGGGGATCCTAGGCTCTCAGCTCCACGAACCCTGCTGCGGTGAAGTCACCGTCGAAAGCCAGGGCCTCGGTGATCCTGTGTTCTCGCATGAAAGCGAAGCTGGTCGCATCGACGAAGGAGTACTCGCGTTCGTCGTGGACCCGCAGCCATCCGAAGGATTCCGTTTCCAGCTTTGAGTGAATCTGTTCGATTTCGATCGAATCACTCATCTCAAGGGAATCGAGGAAGCGCACCGCTGTCTGAAACCCGCTTCTGTAGCGCATCAGGGTCCAGGTCTCTCCCATGACCAGGTTCGTCGTGATCAGTCGCTCTCCGGAGATCTTCCTGCTTAGGGCCATGGCCTCTGCATGTGAACGGTCGCCGGGTTCTACCGCCGCGAAAAAGAAGGAGGTGTCGACAAAGATCAACGCCGGTCCGCTTTTCGCCCGTAGACAATCTCGTCTATGCTTTCGCCCGGCTCAAGGCCCTCGCCGGTGCCGGTGCCGAACATCTGGAAGAGGGGATCATCCTCAAACCGCACGGCTGGCTTCAACTGCTCTTTCAGGCTTCGTCGAACTACTTCCGCCTTGGACACATTCTCCAGGCGGGCCTGCTGCTCGAGCTGCCGGTCGAGTTCGGGTTCGAGTGAAATCTGGAGCCGCTTCATCCTTGCCATGTTACATCGCATTCTAGTAGGTGATGTAACAATTGTGCATCGATTTCGCAGCTGATACGGCCTCCGTGCAAACCTCTTCCGGGTGAAGCGGAAACTCGCAGATGGCTATGAACTCGATGACGATCCCGGGCGGGTCGACCTCGATGTGGTCTGCGACTTCCTTGCCAACGAGGCCTACTGGTCGAAGGACCGGCCGCGCGAGCTGATCGAAAAGACTTTCCACGAGGCCTCCCGGGTGGTTGGCCTGTACGCGCCCGATGGCTCAACGGTCGGCTACTGCCGTGCCGCCTCGGACGAGGTCGTCTTCGCCTACCTCTGTGACGTCTTCGTACTGGAGGTCCACCGGGGCCGCGGGCTCGGCAAGGAGCTGGTCCGCGAGATGGTCGACGGCAGCCCGCTCAAGGACCTGCGCTGGCTGCTCGGTACCGCCGACGCCCACGAGATGTACGGCGAACTCGGCTTCCGCAAGCCCAGCTTCCGGATCATGGAACGGCCCGGCCCCAAGTTCGCCGGCGACCCTCCGTCGGAATAGGAGCCCGACAGCTGCGTGTCAATTAACCCTGTATAGCGGGGTTAATTGACACTCAGGTTTCAGACCGGGGGAGCGGAGCGCTCGATGATCGTCTTGAAGTCGGTGCCGGCGGGTAGGGTGCCGAAGGCTTCGCCCCAGTCGCCGGCGAGTCGCGAGGCACAGAAGGCATCGGCGACCGCTGGGTCGCCGTGGCGGACCAGCATCGAGGCCTGGAAGGCGAGACCCATGCCCTCGACCACCCGGCGGGCCCGGACCTCGAGTGTCTCCGGCTCACCGGTGATCTGCCGCTGGAGGTCTTCCACAAATGCGTCGAGCCGGGCATCGGCCCCGGCCGCCTCGCCGATCTCGCTGAAGAACGCCTCATAGGAGGCGGGGCTCTTGACTATCGCCCGCAGCGCATCGAGGCACTGGACGTTGCCGGAGCCCTCCCAGATCGACATCAAGGGGCTCTCGCGGAAGATCCGTGGCATGCCGGACTCCTCGGCGTAGCCGTTTCCGCCGAAGCACTCGAGTGCTTCCACCGCATGCCAGGGGGCCCGCTTGCAGATCCAGTACTTGAGCACCGGGGTGGCGAGCCTCTGAAGCAGAGCCGCGCCCTCGTCGCCGGCGGCCGCATCGTCGTAGGCCCGGGCCAGGCGCATCACCGATGCGGTGGCGGCCTCGGACTCGAGCGCGAGATCGGCCAGCACGTTCTCCATCAAGGGCTGGTCGATCAGGGTCTTGCCGAAGGCGGAGCGGCCCTGGGTGTGGTGGATCGCCCGCGCGACCACGTTGCGCATCCCGGCACTGGAGCCGATCGCGCAATCAAGCCTGGTGTGACTGACCATCTCGATGATCGTCCGGATCCCGCGGCCATCCTCGCCGATCATCCGGGCCCAGGCACCGCGGAACTCGATCTCGGAGGAGGCATTCGACTTGTTGCCGAGCTTGTCCTTGAGCCGCTGGATGTGGAAGCGGTTGCGCTCGCCGTCCGGCGTGAAGCGTGGCAGCAGAAAGCAGGAGACTCCGGCATCGGTCTGGGCGAGGACAAGGAAGGCGTCGCACATCGGGGCCGAGCAGAACCACTTGTGGCCGGTTATCTCGTACTCGGCACCGGGGCCGCCGCCGTTCAGGGCGACGGCACGGGTGGTGTTCGCCCGCACGTCCGAGCCGCCCTGCTTCTCGGTCATCGCCATTCCCGCCAGGCAACCCGGCTTCTGGTCCGGCGGCCTCAGCCTTCCGTCGTACTCGAGTGAGGTAAAGCGGGGCTCCCATTCGGTCGCGACCTCGGGCTGATTCCTGAGCGAGGGGATGACCGAGAAAGTCATCGAGATCGGGCAGCCGACGCCCGCCTCGACCTGAGTCAGCTGGGAGAACAGGGCGGCTCGGGCGACATTGGCGCCGATCTGCGGCTCCCGCCAGGGCAGTGCATGAAGATCGTGCTCGATCCCGAGCGCCATCAGCTGATGCCAGGCGGGGTGGAACTCGACCTCGTCGATCCGGTGGCCGAACCGGTCGAAAGCCTTGAGCCGGGGCGGAAACTCGTTGGCGTCGCTTCCCGCAAGCTGGATCTCGGGCCGGCCACAGATCTCGCCCAGCGCGAGGATCCGGTCTTCGGCCCATCCGGCGCCCTCCCGTTTCACGGCTTCCTGAAGCGGCAGGTCGATCTCGTAGAGGTTCACGTTCTCCAGCGGGGTCGACTGATTGAAGACGCTGTGGGTCTCGTGCTGCGTGGCTTCGGCGGTATCCGGCATGTTCGTATGGTCGCACAGGGGGGCCGGTTCGGCCCGCGGTCAACTACCCATTCACGACCTCTACCGGTTTCGCTCTATAGCATCGGTTCCTGCAAGTGCCTTAGCCGAATATCGAAGGGAAGTACCAGTCGTGTCGAAGATCAAAGTGACCAACCCGATCGTCGAGCTGGATGGCGACGAGATGACCCGCATCATCTGGTCGTTCATCAAGGAACAGCTGATCCTTCCCTACCTCGATGTGGACCTGAAGTACTACGACCTTGGCATCGAGAGCCGGGACGACACCGACGATCAGATCACCGTCGATGCTGCCAACGCGATCAAGGAGCACGGGGTGGGCGTCAAGTGCGCGACCATCACTCCGGACGAGGCCCGGGTCGAGGAGTTCGGTTTGAAGGAGATGTACCGCTCGCCGAACGGCACGATCAGGAACATCCTCGGCGGCGTGATCTTCCGTGAGCCGATCGTGATCTCGAACGTCCCGCGTCTTGTGCCCGGCTGGACCAAGCCGATCATCATCGGCCGTCACGCTTTCGGCGACCAGTACCGCGCCACCGACATGGTGGTCGAGGGCGAGGGAACCCTGACCATGACCTTCACTCCGAAGGATCAGGGCGAGCCGATCGAGATGCATGTCCATGACTTCCCCGGCGGTGGCGTCGCGATGGCGATGTACAACCACGACGACTCGATCCGCGACTTCGCCCGGGCCTCTTTCCGCTATGGCCTCGATCGCGGCTATCCGGTCTACATGTCGACCAAGAACACGATCATGAAGCGCTACGACGGACGGTTCATGATCCTCTTCCAGGAAGTCTTCGACGACGAGTTCAAGGAGGACTTCGACAAGGCCGGCCTGACCTACGAGCATCGTCTGATCGACGACATGGTCGCTTCGGCTCTCAAGTGGGATGGCGGATACGTCTGGGCCTGCAAGAACTACGACGGCGACGTCCAGTCCGACACGGTCGCCCAGGGCTTCGGTTCGCTCGGCCTGATGACCTCGGTCCTGATGACCCCGGATGGCAAGACGGTCGAAGCCGAGGCAGCCCACGGCACCGTGACCCGCCACTACCGTGAGCACCAGAAGGGCAACGCGACCTCGACCAACCCGATCGCCTCGATCTTCGCCTGGACCCGGGGCCTCTCGGCCCGTGGCCGGATGGATGAGACCCCCGAGGTAAGCCAGTTCGGCGAAACGCTCGAGCGGGTCTGTGTCGAGACGGTCGAGTCGGGCAAGATGACCAAGGACCTCGCCCTGTTGATCGGCCCAGACCAGGAGTGGCAGACCACCCAGGAATTCCTGGCCTCGATCGACGAAAACCTTCAGAAGGCAATGGGCTAGCGCCCCGCCACCAGAAACCAAGGAGAAGAACGTGAGTTCAACCGCCAAGGTAACCGTGACCGGCGCCGCCGGCCAGATCGGTTACGCCCTGCTGTTCCGGATCGCCAGCGGCCAGATGCTGGGCCCCGACACCAAGGTCCATCTGAGCCTGCTCGAGATACCGGCCGCAGTCAAGGCCGCCGAAGGTACCGCCATGGAGCTCGACGACTGCGCCTTCCCGCTGCTGGAGAAGATCAGCATTTCGGACGATCCGAAGGACGCGTTCGATGGCGCCAACATCGGCCTGCTGGTCGGCGCTCGTCCCCGCGGTCCGGGAATGGAGCGGGCTGACCTGCTCGAAGCGAACGGCGGAATCTTCAAGCCGCAAGGCGAGGCGATCAACGCCGGTGCCGCTGACGACGTGAAGATCCTCGTGGTTGGCAACCCGGCCAACACCAACGCGCTGATCGCCCAGTCCGCCGCGCCTGATGTGCCGAAGGAGCGGTTCACCGCGATGATGCGCCTCGATCACAACCGGGCGATCGCCCAGCTCGCCAACAAGCTCGGTCGCCCCGTTTCCGACGTGACGAAGATGACCGTCTGGGGCAACCACTCGGCCACCCAGTACCCGGACATCAGCAATGCCCTGGTCGGTGGCGAGGCAGCGCCCGCCCTGGTCGATGACGAGGTCTGGGTCCGCGAGGAGTTCATCCCCCGGGTCGCCAAGCGCGGCGCCGAGGTAATCGATGCGCGTGGTTCTTCCAGCGCCGCCTCGGCCGCCAACGCGGCGATCGACCACGTCCGCGACTGGGTGCTCGGTACTCCGGAAGGCGACTGGGTCTCGATGGGCATCCCCTCGGATGGTTCCTACGGAGTGCCGGAGGGAATCATCGCCGGCTTCCCGGTCACCTGCTCCGGCGGCGAGTACTCGATCGTCGAGGGACTCGAGATCGACGACTTCTCCCGCGAGAAGATCGACGCCAACGCCAAGGAGCTGTCAGAAGAACGCGAAGCGGTCGCCGACCTCGGCCTGCTCTAGGCAAGAGTCGGATTTCGCTTTGGAAGAGCCCGGGCACCCGCCCGGGCTTTTTCATTCCCAGGAGAGGTGGGTGCCGTGGTGAGTCAACAAGAGAGAGTCGTGGTCCTGCGGGAACTGCTGCCGGTCGGAATGGAACTCCTGGAGGAGCAGTTCGAGGTCGAGACGCTCGGCCTTGACGCGAGCCGCGAACAGATGCTCGCCGCTGCCAGCGGCTCCGATGCCATGGTCACCGACCTGACCTTCGCAGTCGACGGCGAGTTGCTGGATGCGGCCGGTCCGCAGCTCAGGGTGGTCGCCAACTTCGGAGTCGGTTACGACAACGTCGACCTCGGAGCCTGCGCGGAGCGGGGCGTGATCGTCACCAACACACCGGATGCCCTGACCAACGCCACCGCCGAACTCGCCGTGGCCCTGGCGATGGCTGCCGCCCGGGATCTGCCTGCGGCCGAGAAGGATCTGCGGGAGGGACGCTGGCAGGGATGGGATCCGAAACGCTGGCGCGGATTCGAACTGAGCGGCGCAACGATCGGCGTGGTCGGGGCGGGCCGGATTGGTGGCCGGTTCATGGAACTGGTCGCCGGCTTCGGCGGGGAGCGGCTCTACACCTCCCGCCAACCCAAACCGGACCTCGAATCCCGCCTGGGTGCGGAACGGGTCGAGATTGACGAGCTGCTCACTCGATCGGACCTGGTCAGCCTTCACCTGCCGGGTAGCCCGGAGACCACGCACCTCATCGACGAGCGGGCGATCGGCCTGATGAAACCGACCGCGGTGCTGGTCAATACCGGCCGCGGCACCCTGGTCGATTCGGCAGCGCTTGTCCGGGCGCTGGAAGAAGACCGGATCGGCGCCGCCGGGCTCGACGTGTTCGAAGGCGAGCCAGCGATTCACCCCGGCCTTCTGACCGCCCCGAGGGTCGCTCTTGCCCCGCACATCGGCTCGGCCACCTACCGCTCGAGGGACGAGATGAGCCGGATCGTGGCGGCCAACGTCATCGCCGTCCTGCGTGGCGAAGAGCCACCGAATCCGGTCGGATAAACACGAAGGGCCCCGATCTCTCTCCAAGATCGAGGCCCCTGGAGCCGCCGGGGCGGCTCTTCTGGACGTGGAAACTAGCGGCCGACGCGCAAGGTTTTCACCCTGGACTTGCCGTTGGCCGAGGTCACCTTGACCTTGACCTTCCTGAGCTGGCCCTTGCGGATCGATTTCGCGGCCTTCCGGGCGAGCCTGACCTTCGCCTTGCCCAGCCCGGCCCTGTTCAGCCGGAACGATCCCTTGCCGACGAACCGGCCACTGCCTGGCAGGGTCACGGTGACCTTGCCCGAGCGGGTCGCCGACTTGAAGCCGACGACCAGCCGGCCGTTCTTCAGGTTCGCCCTGTAGATCGACGGCGCGGCGTAATGGTTGTCGCGGGTCACCTTGACCGAGGCATCATCGGAAAGGACGGCACCCGAACCCTGGGTGGTCGAGGAAGTGACCGTGGCCGTGTTCACGTAGGTCTTCTCGCCGACCGGGGTCGAGGAACCCGTGCGGGCTTCCAGGCACAGCAGGTAAAGCGTGCCGGTCAGCGGATGCGCGGTCGGGTTCCAGACGTAGAAGACGCGGCTCTTCGGTTGCGGGTCGTTGCCGAGCGGAACCAGGCCGTCGTCGTACTCCCAGCCGCCAACGATGCCCTTGGCATTCTCGCCGCAGATCAGCGATTCGGTCGCCTTGCTGCCGGCACCGACCGAAATCGGCCTGGTCACCTTGGTGAAGACGAGGTCCGAGGTCGATCCGTTCACTTCGGTGGTCTTGTTCTGGAGGCAGCGGACGCTCGCCTCGACGGTGGTCGCGCCGCCGCTGATCTTCAGGGTCAGCTTTCGGCCGGTGTCACCGACCGGGGCGTTGGCCAGGATCAGCGCCCGACCACCGGAAACCTCGATGCCGGGGGCGATCGGGGTGGACCCCGCCGGGCAGTTCAGAGTCAGGTCATGAGTGCCGGGGTTGAGTGCCACGGTCTGAGTGACCGGCGAACCAACCGTCAGGCTGCGGCCCTCGGAAGTCTTGCCCGGCAGGCAGACGGCGAACAGCTTGAGCTGCGCCTGGCCGGTCGCGTGATTTGTGACCCTGGCGCTGTAGCTGCCGGTCGAATCCGACTCGAGCTTGTGGACTTCGATGTCGTTGGCGTCGCCGGTGCCCTGATCGATGTGATCGATGCGGACCGCCGCGTCGGAGATCAGGTCACCCGCGTTGCAGGCGATGCTGTCGTTGACAGTCGTGCCGGGCTGCATCGAGATCTGCTTTTCGACCTTGTAGATCGTGAGCTGCTCGTTCTGGGTGCTTACCGTGGTGGTCGGCAGGGTCGTCTTGACCTTGACCTTGTAGGTAACCGACTGACCGGCCGCGAGGGTTCCGGCCACGCAGGTCACCTGCTGGCCGGTGTAGGTGCAGGGCGAGTCGACCTGGACGATGTCGAGGCCGGCCGGCACGTCGTCGGAGACGACCACGTTGGCCGAGCTGCCGCTGCCTTCGTTCTTGACCGAGATGGTGAAGATCACGAAGCTTCCCTCGACGACCTCCGGGTTGTCGGCGATCTTTTCGATCTTCAGCTTCGGCTTGTCCGGGGTGGTCGGACCAGTGGGACCGGTGGGCGAAGTGGGGCCGGTCGGGCCAGTCGGGGAGGTCGGACCGGTCGGACCGGTGGGGCTGGTCGGACCAGTGGGACCGGTCGGAGAAGTCGGACCGGTGGGGCCGGTCGGGCCGGTGGGACCGGTCGGGCCTTCCGGGGTGGGCAGGCAGCCGACGAACGGGGCGTGATGGGTCTCGCGGTCGGACTGGAAACTCCGGGCGATCACCTGGCCGATGTTGTGGCCGACGTTGAAGGCGTTCACATGCGCCTTGGGAGCGAGGATCGTGCCGCCGAAGGCCGAACCGGTGTTCAGCTTCAGGTCGGTTGCGTCAGCGAAGTTCCAGAAGGTTTTCTTGTT
Source organism: Solirubrobacterales bacterium (assembly GCA_020438425.1). GTDB lineage: Bacteria > Actinomycetota > Thermoleophilia > Solirubrobacterales > 70-9 > 67-14. The sequence goes on along the minus strand of JAGQUQ010000012.1, from coordinate 2,776 downwards.
CTGTGTCGCGGTGGCCGAATCCTGGGCCTGGGTCCAGCTGCCTCCGATGCCCTGGCGGAAGTACATGTTGCCGTCGATCTGGACATTGGTGCCGGAAACATTGATCAGCGCGGTAGCGCCAACCGGAACCTCGATCAGCACGGCCACATTGCCGGCCAGCATCGCCGGCGTGACCGAAAACACGTTGAGCGTCGAGTTGGTTCCCTTGAGGTAAAGAGCGTTGCCGCCCAGCGAAATCCCGGCCGGGTTGGCGCCGCTGGTGTTGATCACGGTGGCGGAACCGGTCGCGGTCTTGCTCGCCCAGCCCGAAGAGCTGCTGGTCAGGTCGCTGAAGGCGGTGCTGAAGTTGACCGGGGCCGAAAGCAACTGCGAACCGCCGCCGTTGTAGTTGATCGAGCCGGTAAGACCCGGGGTCCAGGCGCTGCCCCGCTGGAGGTTGAACGAGTTCGAGGTCCCGTTCACAACCAGGGTCGGCCAGGAAGTGGTGTAGGGCGGGTTGGCCAGGTGGGTTCCGACCGTCATGCCCGAAGCGGCAAGGTTGCCGCCGTAAGCGATCGCGCCTTCCGACTCGGCTCCACGTGAGCCGTTTGTCTGGATGAACTCCGTGTAGCCAGTGGCTGCTCCGAGCGGATTGGCCATGCAGGTGACCGATGGCGTCGTGGCTCCCGCAGCGGGGGCGAAGACTGAAGAGAAGACGACCGTCGCGATGGCGATCACGGAAAGGAGGATTCCGAGAGCGGCGGCCTTTCTGGCAGACGCGATGCTGTGAGTCATTTGGTTCCTTGCGTTCGGGGTGAAGCCTGAAATCAGAGTCGCTCCCTACAACTCTGATCTGAAGCGGCAACGCAGCAACCTTGAGGCGCTGACATGAGACGGGTCCGGATCCCCCTGATCCTTTTCCGCCTGACAAGGCCGACTCCGAAGAGTCGAAGATGCCGGTCAGAACTGGCGTAACTGTATGGAAAGAACCCCTTTCCCGCGGGAAAGTTTCACTCGAATCGGGTTAAGAAATTTCCGGCCGGTTGTTCAGTCCGGAGGCCCCGGGAACCGGGACTCAGGCGTTTCGATCAGGTTTCCGCGACCGAGGCACGGTGCGGAAGATGTAATCCCAGAACGGGGTCGAAACGCCGTACCCGTAGTGATGGTCCTGGAAGTGATGCCGCATGTGGTGCTCACGCACCCGCTTCCCGATCTTCGACTTCGGCACGAAGTGGTGGAGGTAGTAGTGCGTGTAGTCGTAGGCCAGGTACCCGGTCAGGAACCCGCCGAACAGCACCCATCCTTCGGGAGAGCCGAAAATCAGCATGAAAGCGGCATAGAAGATCAGGGCGAGCGGAATGCTCGCGGCCGGCGGCATGACCAGCCTCATCTTGTCGTTCGGGTGGTCGTGATGGACCCCGTGGATGATGAAGTTGATCTTGTCGCCACCCTTGAACCTGGGCGTCCAGTGGAAAAGCAGCCGGTGAAGCCAGTACTCGGAAAGGGTCCAGATCGCCAGCCCGGCAACGAAGAGGCCGATCGTCGAGAGGGCGGAAAGCCCCCGGTCGACCCCCAGCCAGACCAGAACCGCGATGACCGGTCCGTAGATGAGCAGGGGCACTACCGGGTGAACTCTCGAGAAGAAATTGAGGAATCGGTTCTCGAAAAGGTCAGGTGAGGCGGCGAGTCTTTCGGTGCGTTCCGACGATCCCATGGGCGAATGAATGGTAGCGTGATTGGTCACCCTAATCCTCAGGAGAGAACCTTTAGAGATGAGCGAAACCGCCACAGCAACACAGGACTTCAAGGTCGCCGATCTTTCCCTCGCCGAGTACGGCCGCAAGGAGATCCGCCTCGCCGAGCATGAGATGCCCGGCCTGATGGCGACCCGGCGGGAGTTCGCCGACTCAAAGCCGCTGGCGGGGGCACGGATCACCGGTTCGCTCCACATGACCATCCAGACCGCGGTCCTGATCGAGACCCTGGTCGAGCTCGGTGCGGACGTGCGCTGGGCCAGCTGCAACATCTTCTCGACCCAGGATCACGCCGCTGCCGCGATCGCGGTTGGTCCGGACGGCACGCCCGAAGACCCGCAGGGGATCCCGGTCTACGCCTGGAAAGGCGAGACCCTGGAGGAGTACTGGTGGTGCACCGAGCAGGCGCTGACCTGGCCCGGAGCGGGAGCCGACGGCTCGGCCGGCCCGAACATGATTCTTGACGACGGTGGTGACGCCACTCTGCTGATCCACAAGGGCGTCGAGTTCGAGAAGGCCGGCGCGGTTCCGGATCCGGCCGGAGCCGACTCCGAAGAGTTCCGCATCGTTCTCCAGACTCTCACCGACTCGCTCGCGGCCGACGGCAGCAAGTGGACCGATATCGCCAAGGGCATCAAGGGAGTGACCGAGGAGACCACGACCGGAGTTCACCGCCTCTACGAGATGCTCGAGAACGGCGAGCTGCTCTTCCCGGCGATCAACGTCAACGACTCGGTGACCAAGTCGAAGTTCGACAATCTCTATGGCTGCCGCCACTCGCTGATCGACGGCATCAACCGCGCCACCGACGTGATGATCGCCGGCAAGGCCGCCGTGATCTGCGGCTTCGGAGATGTCGGCAAGGGCTGTGCCGAGTCGCTCCGCGGCCAGGGTGCCCGGGTGATCGTCACCGAGATCGACCCGATCTGTGCCCTCCAGGCCTCGATGCAGGGTTACGAGATCCGTCGCCTCGAAGATGTGGTCGATTCGGCCGACATCTTCATCACCACCACCGGTAACAAGGACATCATCACCGCCGACCA
>JAGQUQ010000129.1:1789-3401 GCA_020438425.1 Solirubrobacterales bacterium | reverse complement strand
CGGAGGATGATTCGCCCGGGACCCCGCTCGAAGATGTCGCTGCCGTCGCTGTGGTCAGCGAGGACGACAGCCTCAACCAGCTGCTTTCCTTCCAGCTGGCCGAGCAGCTTCACGCCAACCAGGTCTATCGCCGCCGGTCGCCCTCGGATCGGGCACCGATCGTGAACTCGGAGGCCCTGGAGCTCTTCCATGACGGCGACCACGAGACTGAGGTCCAGCGCCGGCTTTCAGCCGGTGAATCGCTATCGGTGATCGGCCCGCTTGCCCGGATTCCGGACGGCGCGATTCCGATCGCGGCGGTGGTCCCGGCCGCCGGCACGATGCCGGCCAAGATTCACCTGGCAACCGAGGAGAAGCCAGTCCACCGGGATGGCAAGTCGACAATCCTCGTGCTCGACCGTCCATCTGCGGATTCCTGAACCCTCAGTCCCTCCACCGACGCTGGAAGGGAAGCCTCCATCGTCGGGGTGCGATCAGGTCATGGATCTCGCGCGGTCCCCAGGAGTCCCGCTCGTAGAGCAGGGCGTCGGGCGGGTCCTCCAGCATCGGAGCGGCCGTGTTCCAGAGTTCTTCGATTCCCTCGGCGGTGGTGAACAGGGTGTGGTCACCGCCCATCGCGTCGCGGATCAGCCTCTCGTAGGCCTCCAGCGTGTCGCCCTGGGTTTCGATCTCGTTGAGAGAGAACTGCATGCTGAGCTTGTCGACCAGCATGCCCGGTCCCGGTCGCTTGCCGTAGTAGGAGAGCGAGACCCGCGATGACTCGTCCAGATCGAAGGTCAGGTGGTCGGGACCTTTCCTGCCGACCCCCGACCCCTCCGGGAACATGCTCTTCGGCGGCTCGTGGAACGCGATCGAGATGATGCGGGCCCCTTCGGCCATCGCCTTGCCGGTGCGGAGATAGAAGGGGACCCCGGACCAGCGCCAGTTGTCAATCCGGCACTTGAGCGCGATGAAGGTCTCGGTGCGCGAATCGGCGGCCACCCCCGGCTCCTGGCGGTATCCCTCGTAGCGGCCCCGGACCACGTCCTCGGGGCGGATCCCCTTCATCGACCGGAAGACTTTGTTCTTCTCGACCGTGATCGCGGCCGGCGCGAGCTCGACCGGCGGTTCCATCGCGACGAAGGCCAGAACCTGGAAGAGGTGGGTGACCACCATGTCCCTGAAGGCGCCGGTGGCGTCGTAGAAGCTCCCTCGCCCTTCCACGGAGAGGGTCTCCGGCACGTCGATCTGGATGTGGTCGATGAAGTTGCGGCTCCAGATCGGTTCAAACAGTCCGTTGGCGAACCGCAGGGCAAGGATGTTCAGGGCCGCCTCCTTGCCAAGGAAGTGGTCGATGCGGTAGATCTGGCTCTCGTCGAAGACCTCGTGAACCATCGCGTTGAGCCGGCGGGCCGAGGCGAGATCCGTGCCGAAGGGCTTCTCCATGATCACCCTGGAATTCTCGACCAGTCCGGCTTCACCGATCGTCCTGATCACGGCTGCGGCGGCGGCCGGCGGGACGCTCAGGTAATGGAGCCGTCGGCAGCGTTCATCGATGTCGGATTCAGCCCGGCCGACCGCGTCCGCCAGTCCGGCCGATCCACCGGCCCCGTCTGCCCAGGAGAGTTTCCGC
>JAGQUQ010000129.1:0-1693 GCA_020438425.1 Solirubrobacterales bacterium | reverse complement strand
TCGATGTCGGATTCAGCCCGGCCGACCGCGTCCGCCAGTCCGGCCGATCCACCGGCCCCGTCTGCCCAGGAGAGTTTCCGCTCGAAGTGGGCCCAGTCCCGGTCATCCGGTTTGCCGCGCCCGAACTGCTCGCAGGCCTCCTTCGCCATCTTCCGGAATTCCGCGTTGGTCATCGGCTCCAGCGAGGTTCCGACCACCCGGCAGTCGGAGAGGTGGCCCGCCCGGTCGAGGTGGAAAAGCCCAGGCAGCAGCTTGCGACGGGATAGGTCGCCAGAGGCGCCGAAAAGAATCACCACATGCGGGTCCGGCGGGGCGAGGGCGCCGGGGGCGACATCCTGGGGTGCGTTCTCGGCCATGGGACGATTAAATCGTCCTGCGCGAGCCTGCCTGTGTTCTCCTGGTATCGAGATCGGGCCCGCTGATGGGACAGCGGTACATGCGGTCAGTCGGCGACCAGGCCGCTGCCTTCGATGCTGTTGAACTGCTTCGATTCCCGGATCGCGCTCCGTCGGTCGGCGGCCTTCTGCCGGGTTTCGTTCTGGCGGAACAAACCGATCGGAACTCTCCGGAAGTAGTCCACCCACTGGCCGCAGATCTCGTTCATCGCGACCTTGCGGCGGCCCTGACCCTTCATCGCGGCGACCCGGCCGAGCTTGGTGGATCTCGAGTAGCCGGTGAACCGCTGGAGGGAACTGGGATCCTTCGCCTTGACACTGATGGTGACCGGACCGGCCTCCTTCACCTCGATGACGCCGGCCGGCCAGTACTGCCCGTTGCTGCCTGTCTCCAGGTTGGCCAGTCGTTGCCCGTCGATCGCAGGCTTGAAGATCCGTTTGAATCCCGTGTCGGTGGTCAAGGTGAACCCGCGCGGTGTGAAGTACTGCATCGAGATCCACCAGAATCCCGGGGTCAGATCCAGGGTCATGGTCGCCGAATCACCGGCCTCGAGCTCGGGGGAAGGCTCCCACTTGTCGCGGAGGGCGAGAACCGTCGGGGGCATGATCGTCGCGGTGCCTTCGACTTCGGTCGAGAAGTAGCGGCCACCGCCGATCGAACAGTCGGCGAGTCGGGCCGGGAGGGTCAGTTCGTTCAGGACCGGACGGCTGACGGCTTCGTCGACCCTCTTCCAGAGGATGTAGGAGTTGGTCCGGTCGACCTCTTCGAAGAAGGGCGGTGCCTCGCTCTGGAAGGCGGCCGAACTGGTAATCACATAATCGAAGGTGCCGAGCGATTCGCCCTCGAAAGAGTCGAAGTCGATCACGCCCTGACCGGTGTCGCCCTGGAAGGGCTTCTTCGGGTTCTCGACCACATCCGGGTCGGGGAACTCGGCCAGCGGCACCGTCACTCTCGCTCCCGTCAGGTAGTAGGGGGCAAACCGGTCCTGGTCGGCGTAGAGCACGCGCTTTCCCTTGACCTCCTTCTTGAAGGCTCCGAGTTCCTTGGCGTGGCCGGGCGGCGCCACCGAGGCGTCACGAAGCACGATCAGGCTGGAGGCGGTCGCGCCGACCACGAAGAGGGCGGCGAGCGTGACCCAGGCACCGAAGTCCATTCCCTGGCTCGGCTTCCAGCCTCCCTCGGGGCCGCTCAGCAAGGCGGTGAGGATCACCACCATCGTGACCGGAGCCGCGATCACCAGTGCCTTCGCCAGTGAGTAGTCGCCGACCCAGGGCAGCGAGACCAGGTAGAGGAAGGC
>JAGQUQ010000128.1 GCA_020438425.1 Solirubrobacterales bacterium | reverse complement strand
GAGCCCTGCTCCCACTCGACCGTGTAGACCTTGACAATGTCGGCGGGATCGACCGAGGAGATCGCGGCGGTCTTGCCGTCGACATCGACCGAGACGTACCTGACGCCCGAGGCCGCTTCCACCCCGTCGACCTGGCGGACCGCGTCGATCGCTCCGGCCGGGAACGGCAGCACTCCGCCCTTCCCCTGCAGGGTGATCTCGCCGGGCAGCTGATCCTCGATCACCTTGTTGACCGAGCTGCTGAGCCCGGAAGCGAAGATTGTGACGAAGGCGATCAGGGCCAGGCCGATCATCAGCGCCGCGGCCGTTACCGCGGTCCGGGAAGGGTTCCGCTGGGCGTTCTCGCGGGCGAGTCGACCTGTCAGGCCGCCCATCTTCTCGATCGGCGCACCGATGACCCGGGCCGCCGGGGCGACCAGCTTCGGGGCGAAGATCGAGATCGCGATCAGCACGCAGACCGCGCCACCGCCGATCTGGGCGGCCCCGCTGCCGCCGTCGGTGCCGCCGAATAGGGTCATCGCGATCAGCAGCAGTCCGATCGCGCCGAGCAGGACGGCGATCACGGTCCGGACCACGACCCGGTTCTTGCCGCCGACGACCAGGTTCTCCGAGAGGGCCGCGATCGGCGGCACCCGGGTCGAACGGATCGCCGGGATCAGCGAGGAAACCACGGTCACGCCGACCCCGATGACCAGCGAGACGATGATCGTGCGAGACAACACCTGCAGCGAGTTGGCCGGCAGTTCCGCACCGACCGCCTTGAGCAGGGCGCTGAGGCCGGCGGCCAGTCCGTAGCCGACGAAGAGGCCGATCAGCGAGCCGACCAGTCCGATGATCAGCCCTTCGATCAGCACCGTGACCAGGATCTGACGACGGCTGGCGCCGAGGGTCCGGAGCATCCCGAACTCGCGGGTGCGCTGGGCGACGGTGATCGAAAAGACGTTGAAGATCACGAAGGAACCGACGAAAAGCGCGATCGCCGCGAAGGCGAGCAGGGCGATGGTCAGGAACTGGAGGCTGTCGCGGATCTCGCTGGCGTTGCGGTCGGCATTCTCCTCGGCGGTTTCGACCCGCAAGCTGGTCGGCACGACTTCGGAGATCCGGTCCCTCAGGGTCTCCGGCGAAACTCCGTTGTCGGCGGCGACCGAGATCTGGTCGAACTCGCCCTTCTTCCCGGTGATTCGCTGGGCGACGGGCAGGATCACCTGGGCGATCGACGAGCCGCCGAACGAGGAGCCGCCGAGCTTGGTCAGCCCGACCAGAGTAAACGGCACCGCCTTGCTCGAGCCGACCAGCTGGATCCGGTCGCCGACCTCGATCCCGGCCCGGTCGGCCGCGGCCTGATCGAGCGTCGCTTCGCGGGGGCCGGTGGGCGGGTGCCCTTCCGGGTAGGTGACGGCTTCAAAGACCTTGGGCCCGGTCGAGGCGATGAACTGGGGCGAGAAGCCGCCCCCGACCGAGTCGTTTTCCTCGTCGAGGATCGCGCCCTGGGTGAAGATCGATCCGGCCGCCACCTTGACACCATCGACCTGATCGACCTTCTTCAGGATCTTCGCCGGAAAGGCTGGTGTGCTGCCGTCCTGCTGGTCGACCTCGGACTTCGCCGTGACCACCACGTCGGTTCCGGCCAGTGACTCGTTGAAGATCTGGTCGAAGGCCTGGTTGGTGGTGTCGGTGAGGATGTAGGTACCAGCGACGAGGGCGATGCCGAAGATCACCGCGACCGCGGTCATCATCGAGCGCCACTTGCGGGCCCACAGGTTCTTGAAAGTCAGGCTGAGCATCGCTCTGCTCCGGTCGCGCGCGGTCTAGCCGAGGGTCTTGAGCAGTTCGATGACGTTGTCGGCCGAGACCGGCGGAGCGTCATGCACCAGTTTGCCGTCACGCAGGGCGATCAGGCGGTCGCCATGAGCGGCGGCATCGGGTTCATGGGTCACCATGATCACCGTCTGCCCCACCTCGTCAACCGCGCCGCGAAGCATCTGGAGGACGTCCTCGGAAGCCTTCGAATCGAGGTTGCCGGTCGGCTCGTCGGCAAACAGGACCGCCGGTTTGGTCACCAGGGCCCGGGCCACCGCGACCCGCTGCTGCTGGCCGCCGGAGAGTTCGGAAGGACGATGGTCGCGACGGTCGGTCAGCCCGACCCGCTCGATCACCTGGTCGACCCATTCCTGGTCCGGCTTCTTCTTCGCGATCGAAAGCGGCAGCAGGATGTTCTCCTCCGCCGTCAGCACCGGCAGCAGGTTGAAGAACTGGAAGACGAAACCGAGCTTGTCGCGCCGCAGCTCGGTCAGGTCACCGTCATCGAGATGGGTGATGTCGACGCCGCCCACTCTGACCGATCCGGCGGTCGGCTTGTCGAGCCCGGCGAGGATGTGCATCAGGGTCGACTTGCCCGATCCCGAGGGACCCATGATCGAGGTGAACTTCCCCTTCTCGAAGGTCACGTCGACGCCATCGAGTGCACGGACTTCGGCCTGGCCTTCGCCATAGACACGCTCGATGCCGGTGGCCTCGACGATCGGGCTTTGTGAGGACTGGGACTCGGAGGGAGCGGCAAGAGTGGATTCCATCCCGGCCAACCTAACACCCGGCGAATCCCGGGTAGTGCGGTTACCCCCACAACGACCCCGAACTCCAGTCTCCCAGCCGGTGGGTCGGATTTCCGGCCCCGGTGACGAAAATCCGACCCACCGGTTAGCCCGAACCCGGCTGGCGAGTCTCGTGGGTCGGATTTTCGGCCCGACTGCCGGTTATCCGACCCACTGCGGGGGTGCAGGGCAGGTGACGGGGGAATCCGGGGTGTCCCGAAGTCCCGCGGCGTCTCCTGGACCGGGTTCACGCCCGAGTCTCGGGAGGTGGGTATGAGAGTTGTCTATATAGACAACTCCGATAGACACCTGCCCCGGGACGGGGTCGGGCGGCGGTCGAAAAGCAGCGAGAGTCACTTTTCTGCCGGTATACGGCACAAAGTGGAATCTCGACGAAGAGCCAGCACCACAAAACTCCCGGCGGGTCGTGCACAGGGCGCTCCTGGGTGCGTTGCCCGGGCACACCAGTTGCAGCACGAGAAAGGGCGGCCCGTAGGCCGCCCTTTAGACGTAACAGGTATCGCCTCGGTTACACGTTGCGAGGAAGCAGGACCTCGCGGGCGATGACCATGCGCTGAATCTGGCTGGTGCCTTCATACAGCTGCATGATCTTGGCGTCACGCATGAACTTCTCGACCTGGTACTCCTTGATGAAGCCGTAGCCACCGAAAACCTGGACGGCGTCGGTGGTGACTTCCATCGCCGAGTCGGCGGCGAAGCGCTTGGCTTCGGAGGAGGTCAGGGTGTTGCGCTGGCCGTTGTCGAGCTGGCTGGCGGACTGCCAGGTGAGCAGACGGGCCGCGTCAACCTTGACCGCCATGTCGGCGATCAGGAACTGGATCGCCTGGTGCATCGCGATCGGGACGCCAAACTGCTGGCGTTCCTTCGAGTACTGGACGGCGGCGTCGAAGCCGGAGCGGG
>JAGQUQ010000127.1 GCA_020438425.1 Solirubrobacterales bacterium | reverse complement strand
GGTCTTGCACCTCGTATATTCCGATGTCGACCCGCTTCAAGCCAAAGCGCCCCTGGCGAACACCGACGGTCAGGCAGCTACAGACCGTGTCCCGAGAGACCGGCCCACCCAGTCGCCCCTCCACCAGCTCGTGGATCCGCCCGGTACTGAGCGGCCTCCCTGCCTCCAGTAGTACCGACAGAACCATCTCCTGAATATCGCCTTGCTTGCGTCGTCGGGGCGATCGGGCAAGTGAACCCGGAGATTTCTGACTTAGCAGCACGGTCTTCACTCGATTGGCTTGCCGAAGCCGCTGGTGCATGCTCTGGTTATATTTCGCTCCGATTAGGAGCACCATACGAAGCATCCGGAACCCCCTGCCTCTGGCCGGGGGTTCTCTTTTTTGCGGCGACAAGGTTCAGGCAAGGAGGTCGCAAGGGGCGCCCGGCAGATTCCCGTTCATCAGTCAACCGACACGGGAGTCACCAATGCCCAGAAAACACCTGAACATCCTTCTCGCCCTGATCGGCGCGTGCTTCCTGCTCACCGCAGGAACGGCCTCGGCCAGCACCGGCTCGATCGTCTTCATCAAGAATCACGATGTCTGGCTCGCCAACTCTGACGGGACCGGTCAGTACCAGGTGACCAGGAACGGCACCGCCGACAGCCCCTGGCGCTCACCTTCGCAGGCCGACGACGGCACCATCGCGGCCAGCCACTACGACCAGATCGTTCGCCTGAAGCAGAACGGCACCGTCCTCAATGCGATCAATCCGCCCCCGCTCATGAACTCGGTCAGTCACATGGTCGACGGAGTTCCGGTCAAGGTCGCCATCTCGCCCGACGGCAAGCTGATCACCTGGGCCTTCGCGACCTATGAATGCCCGGTCGGCGTCAGTTGCGGCGCCCGCACCGTCACCGGCTACACCGCGGCCGACCGTCTCACCGATCCGGAAAAGTACGGCTCGACCTACTTCACCGACCCTTCCTGGATCGGCAATTCCCGCACCCTCCAGAGTGGCGGCTACGGATCGCAGATCAACATCCACGACCTGGGAGCAGGCGAGCCGGTCCACTGGTTCGACGACTCCGACTACACCGAGAACGACACCGACCTGAGTGATGCCGAACTGTCCACCGACGGCAAGTGGCTGGCGGCGGTGCGCGGATACGGCAACAGCACCCACATCATCTGGTACTCGGTGAACGGCAACCCGAAGCAGGGTCCGGCCCCGGCGGTTCCCACCCCGGAATGCCTGACCGGTGAGCTTGCGGGGCTGGCCGGACCGACCTGGTCTCCGGACAGCAAGGAGCTCGCCTGGGAGGAACCGGACGGAGTCTGGCTCAAGACCAATATCGGCAGCGCCTGCGATTCGCCCCAGCCGAAGCTGCTGATCCCAGGTGCCTCGGAGCCCGACTGGGGCCCGGCGAAGGTCAATCCCGGACCTCGCACCGATGACCCGATCTCGGTCCGGCAGCTCAGCCTGAAGCTGAAGCCGGCCCTGAAGAACGGCGTCAGCTTTCAGGTCAGGGCTCTCGCATCCGGCCAGGTGAAACTGCAGATCCTCCAGGGCAAGACCCTGGTCGCCGCCGGCACCGCGAAAGCCGCCAGGGCCGGCTGGGTGAAGGTCACCGCGAAGTTCACCGGCAAGGCCCGGACCAGGCTGGCCAAGGTCAGGAAGGCCAGCCTGACGGGTCGATTCCACGCTGACGGCCGAACCGGAGACCTGGCTTTCAAGCTCCGCTAGACCCCGAACCTCCCGGGATCCAATGGTGACGGATCCCGGGTTCCCGGCCCCGCCGGAAGGCGGGATCGGTTGACCAAGGGACCCGGAACCGGTCACGGTTCCGGGTCCCTTGCTATTCATTGACGCTGATGCGCCGCTTTCTTCCCCTCATCTTTCTCGGCATCGCGCTGCTCTGGGCGCCAGCCCAGTCACAGGCCGTGACCATGTTCACCACCAAGTTCGTCGCCGACTTCGAGGGATTCGTTTCCTGCCCCTACGCCGACCCCGCGGGTCACGCCACGATCGGCTACGGACACCTCCTCCACTACGGACCGCCGACCAGGGCCGACCGCAGGAGGTGGGGCTGCATTTCCGAGGAACGCGCCCTGAAAATCCTCCAGCGCGACCTGCTCGAATCCGAGCAGGAGGTTTTCGAACGAATCGGAAACGCCCCGGTGACCCATCCGATGATCACCGCGCTGACCTCTTTCGCCTTCAACCTCGGTGGCGGCTACCTCGACTTCGTGGCCCGAAGGGGCAACCGCCCGGCGACCAACATCGGCCGGGCGATCAGGGTCGGCAAGTACCGCAGGGCGGCCCGCCAGATGCTCTACTTCGACGGCGTCATCGTCGGCGGCAAGCGCTACGAGCTTGAAGGACTGCAGATCAGGCGTCGCAAGGAATACCGGCTGATGCTCCGGGGCATCCGGCAACTCAGATCCTGTGACGGACCCTGCTCCACCGGTTCAGGCGGCGGACTCGGAACCTGAGGCGGGCCGCGGATTCACCGCGACCCACCCCCTGAAATCACCCTCCTGATCCGACCCGGGCGGACAACTCGTCGATCCGGGCGTTCACCTTGGCGATGTTGCTCTTCTGTTTGCCTTCGACATCGCCGATCTCCTGACTCAGCTCACTGACCTTGTCATTCAGAGTCTGGATGCTGGAAGCGTTGGCGGAAACCTGAGCGGAGTCCTTCTTCTCTGCCGACTCGAGCGAAGCGGCATCCTGCTGCTCTGCGGCGGAAGCCTTGTTCTGGACCTTCTTCTCGACCAGCTTCGCCGCGGCAGCCGCGGCAGCCACCTTGGCGGCAGAATTCTTGTTGCTCTGTTTGATCTGCTGCTCGAGCTGGGCCTGGGTGTCCTTGTTGGCGTCGCTGGCGTCCTTGGCCATGACTATTCCGACCACCCCGACGATGACTCCGATGATGCCAACGGCGAGTGCCGCTCCGACTTTGCGATCCATGATCCGTTTCCTCCCCCGGTCCCTGGAGTCCGACCGGGCCTGATTGATTGGGCAAGACCGGGAACTGTCTCAGTCAGGACGGATGAAGGACTAGACTGGCCCGATGGGCAAGGGGATTTTCAGTCGTCGGGTCGTGGCCTTCGCCTGCGCGGCTTCGATCCTGACTCTGGGCATGACCGCCACCAGTCAGGCGGATCTCGCCCGGCTCAAAGCGGATCCGGACCCGGAGAACGGAGGCCGGATCATCGATGCCAAGGGCCGGGAGGTCATCCTGCGGGGCGTCAACGTCAACTCGCTCGGGCATTACTGGAAGGGCACCTCGAAATCGCCGGTGCTGCCGCTCGAGCGCGAGGACCCGGCACGGATCGCCGCGATCGGCTGGAACATGGTCCGGCTGATCGTCTCCTGGTCGCGGGTCCAGCCGGAACCCGGCCGGATCAACCACTCCTATCTCGACCGGGTCGAGCGGTGGATCGACCGGTTCGAAGCGAAGGGCATCTACACGATCATCGACTTCCACCAGGACGCATGGGGACCGTCCCTCGCGGCCGCCGAGGGCGAAACCTGCACCCCGCCGGCCCAGCCCGGATTCGGCTGGGACGGCGCACCGGGATGGGCCACCTTTGACGACGGTGAACCGCGCTGCTTCACCGGGGCCCGGGAAGTC
>JAGQUQ010000126.1 GCA_020438425.1 Solirubrobacterales bacterium | reverse complement strand
CGGTTGATCCGGCAAGGGGTGACGCAAACCTGGATCTCGCCTACTCGAACTTCGTACCCTCCGGAGTATCCGCCGGTGACGGGACGATCGACCAGTCGACCGGCAACCTGAACCTGAGCCCCGGCTTCGTGGACATCACCGACTTCCACCTCGCCCCCGGCTCGGCGATGGTCGATGCAGGCGACCCCGCCGCGGCCCTGCCGGAACTCGACCTCGAAGGCAACGCCCGCCCGCTGGACGGCAACTACGACGAAGTCGCGGTCCGGGACATCGGCGCGTACGAGCTGAACCCGCCGCCGCCCAGCTGCCCGGTCGTCCCGAGCCTGTGCCCGCCGGACACCACCGCCCCGAAGGTAAGCAAGCTGAAGTTCCGCTTCAAGTTCGGCAAGGGCGGGGCGATCAGGTACCGGGTTTCGGAGGCGGCGAGGATCCGGATCGTGCTGAAACCGGTTCCGGCCGGCAAGGGCAAGAACCGCCGCAAGGTGGTCAGGATCAAGCGCGGCAACCGCAAGGGCCCGGGCGTGATCACGCTCGGCAAGAGGAAGCTGAAACAGGGCATCTATCGCCTGGTGATCCGTGCCACCGACAAAGCCGGCAACACCTCGAAGCCGATCGTCCGTAAGGTCAGGGCGAGGCGCTAGGAAGAAGGGGGGATTCGATGTCAAACAGGGGAGCGTTGGCCGCTACGGGAGTCGTTCTCGCCCTGCTTGTTCTCGCGACGCCGGCTTCGGCCACCACCTTCTGTGTGCCCGGTTTCTTCGACGCCTGCCCGAACAACGGCAGCAACCTCGTTCGCTCCGATCTTTCGGCCGCGATGTCGGATGAGGGCAGCGACGGCGAGGCCGACAAGGTCGTGATCAACGCCGGCACCTTCACCGCGCCGGAATCCATCGTCGCGACCGGAACCGACCCGCTTGAGGTGACCGGGGCGGGCCGGGAAAAGACCTTCCTGACCTCGAGCTCGACCGGGAACATCTTCTTGCTCAGAACCGATGACCGGCCGGGGACGAAGATGTCCGACCTGACCCTGGTCGTTCCGGCCTCCTTCCCGGATGCCGGCGGCAACGGTTCGGCCGCCCAGATCGAGGATGCGGTGCTGACCCGGGTCGACGTCGAGATACGCAATTCGGAATCCGATGGCTTCGCCTCGCTGATCGGCAAGAACGTGATCGTAGATTCCCACGTTTACGCTGCCGAGGGTTCCAAGGTTGACTGGGCTTTCAGAACCAACTATGCCGGCGTTCCTGGCAAAACGACGATCATCGGTGCCGTGGTCGACCAGCCGACCTACGGGTTCGTCGCCAGCAAGGAGAAGACCCTGCTGGACGTGCGCCTGAGCCAGGTGAACGGACCAACGGCGGCGGCCGTCTGGGCCGGCGCGGGTGGCCGGGTCAACCTCGAGAACTCCCTGGTCACCACCTACGGGGCCCGAGCGGTGACCGTGAACCCGGAGCCTGCCAAGCCGGATCTCTCGGTGGTCAACATCTCTTCCTCGACCCTGGTCAACATCGGGTCGGCCCCGTATCCGGCGATCGCGATCACCGTCCCCTCCTCCAGCTCGGCCGGTGACGGCCAGGTCAACATGAGTGGCTCGATCATCCACGGCTACGAGGAGACCTGGAACATGTCTGTGCCGGTCGGACCCGGTTTCCCGGCCGCCAGCCTCAACGTCGGCCACTCCAACTTCCCGCCGGTGGCCAGCGAGGGTTCCGGCGGCACCGCCAACACCGGCAGCGTCACCAACATCAACCAGGATCCGCTCTTCGTGAGCCCGCAGGACCCCCGCCTGCTGCCGGACTCGCCTTCGATCGATTCCGGCAACCCGGCTTCGACCCTCACCGTCGACCTGGCGGGTGACCCCCGGCCGCGGGACGGCGACGGCAATGATTCCTCGCTTCCGGATCAGGGCGCCTACGAGTTCCAGCCGACCTGCGAGACGGTCCCGGCGCTCTGCCCGGACACCACACCCCCGAAGATCAGCAAGGTCACCTTCCGCTTCCGGCGCGGCAAGGGCGGAGCGATCCGGTTGAAGCTCTCCGAGGAAGCGAAATTAAAGGTCACTCTTTCACCGAAGCCAAGGAAGAAGCGCAAGGTCGTGAAGCTCAGCCGCAATGCGGCCGCCGGCCACCAGAAGCTCAAGCTGGGCAAGAAGAAACTGAAGCCGGGCCGCTACCGCATGGTGATAATCGCCACCGACCAGTCCGGCAACAAGTCAAAGAAGACCCGCTCTGTCAGGGCCAAAGGCTAGCTTTCTGCATTAACTGCTGCCGCCAAATCGACGGCCAGGCCCGGATCGAGCAGATCGCGGTCCGCCGAAACCACCGTCCGACCCAAGCGCTCGGCGATCGCCACATATGAAGCGTCATAGAAGGTGATGCCGTACCTGCGCGTCAGTCTGGACGCAGACACGTAGTCAGCCACCTGGAGGTCGATCGGGGGCCCGCAATATCCAACGAGCGTTCGAAGCTTCCCCCCGATCTGCTCGTTGCTGTCCCGGGTCTTCCTCGCCAGGGTGTTGCCGACTTCAAAGACACAGAGCGTCGTGGTCCGGATTGAACCATCGGCGATGAGTTTTTCGGCCAGCTCGCGGTCCGGTTCGATCTCCCTGGCGCGGAACCATTTCACCGCGATGCTGGCGTCAATGATCCAGCCCCCCGGAGTCATCAATGACTCCGGCGATCCTGCCGGATGCTTTCGGTGAGGTCTTCGTTGGGGTCGATCCAGTCCGCAGAAAGTTCGTCCAGTTCCGCCCGGACTTCTTCCGGGGTAATCCGGCGAATTCCGATCTCGGTCATGGCGGCTTGCTGAAGCAGTCCGCTCCTCGTAGTGCCCTGCCTTCTCGCCTCGGAATCAATCTCGGCGAGCAACTCATCGGGTATGGAAACCATTACCTTCGCCATCCTTTCGAGTATAGCCATCCAGCAATACCGGACTTCCAGTTTCATCACTGTAAGGATCCGAGCTTGAAATCTCACCCCCGGACCGGATCTTCGGGATAGGCTCGTACCGGAGGCAGAGAAAGGAAAGTCATGCTGTGTGCACTGACTGTTCGCAAAGGTGAAACCGGGTACGGCCGAACAGTTCATCGAGAACTTTCGACCTCCCGACGACGAAGTTCCCGGCGGCTGGAAGCGCTTTTTCACGCTCCGGAATCTGGCCGACGAGGACGAGGTGATCACCTTCGGCCTGTTCGACGGTGATCTCGACCAACTCAACGCGAGCCAGGCCGAGAACAATGCCTACGAGGAAAGGATCAAGGCGGTAGAGCCGTTCATCGAGTCAACCGGGACGAGCGGCATCTACGAAGTGGCGGTCGATCTCTCGATCGACTGAATCGCGGCGACACCCCTGTTACCTGGTCGGCCGCCCCGCGAGGGGCGGGCCGTCCTGGTCCTCAGAGATGCCGCCGCCCGCGGCGACCGTTCGAGTCGGCCGCCGGCCAGTCGAAGCTCAGCCGGAGTTCATCCAGATCAGCCAGTGGGCCGGGCTCACGGTTCCGGTAGGTGGCCAGCTCGCTCCGCACCGCCGACTTGAACATTTCGTCCTTGTCGACGCCGCGTACTGCGGCCTGCCGCTCCATTCCTGTGAGCAGTCCCTCGGGGATCTGTCCCTCCGTCCTCGCCATGGACCGAAGATAGCCACGGTCTGCGGTGTTATGTGAGATATGTCAACCGGATCACCACAAAAACTCCGGCATTTGCGGCTTTCTCTTGTCAGATCATGCAGAATGGGACCGACATGGGAGGCATGAAACTCACCCTGGGAGTCGTTGCCGCGATAGTCGTCGGCTTTTTCTTCTCGTCCGACGCTGTGGCGGCGGTCAGCAAACGCAGCTCCGCGACCGAGTCCAGTCAGGCGTTGACGTTCTGGACCCCGGCCCGGATCGCCAGAGCGATTCAGCGTGACCCGGTCTTTGAGTCCTCGGCTGGGACTGATGCGTCCGCCTCGAACCAGACCCGGCATCGTCCGGTCACCGTC
>JAGQUQ010000125.1 GCA_020438425.1 Solirubrobacterales bacterium | reverse complement strand
ACGCGAACGGGTTCAGGAACTGCTTTTTCCAGAAAGATTCGCGTTGAACTCTGGTCAGTCCGGCTTCGTCGCAGACTTCAGTCCATCTTGCCTCGATGGTCTCGACTTGATGATCGATGATTTCCCTGGCCTCGGTCTCGTTGAGCTGATAGGTGCCTGATCTATCCACGCAGCCGGCGAGTTGGCTGTATCGCCAACCGTCGTCTCCGATCGCCATTACCTGTCGGGTCTCTCCGGTGTTCCTCGGCGAGGGGCACACGTCGTAGAAGGGCGTGAGAGAAAGCTGTTCGCCGTCCCAGAAAGCCGACTGGTTTCTGGCGTGATCGTCGAGATTCGAGACAAGAACGTTGAACGTGATGCGCGAAAAGAGTTCACGCAACGTACTCCCTGGATTCGTGAACTGGCTTCGCACCAGATGGCCAAGTTCCGCGTAGCTGGCGTACCTGGCTTCCACTCCGCTCAGACCGAGAATCGTCAGAGCCGAAACCATCGCCCGCCGGGAGCCACCTTCGGTTCTGTCAAATCGCTCGATTAGCAGGACGTTCTTGCCCATGACTCGCTCGATCTCGACTTTCTCGGTTTCAAGGCCGCAAAGGGCCGCAAGACGCGTGGCCACATACTCCCCCTGGACTACCGGGTAGCTGTCCGTAGTCGAACCGAACTTGGCGATGAGCTTCCTCTTTCCATCATCAAGGAGCGCCTTCGGACGCGCCCCGCCGATCGAAGATCCGCGAAGAAGCGCGTCCTCCAGCGTCGGAGGAATCGGCACGCCACTCTCGACCATTTCGGCGGACTCCATCAAGGACTTGAGGGATACTGGCTCTGCTTCTCTTCTCTTGTATTCACCTGGCACTGCCTGAAAGTCGAGGGCGCCGATCCGGTCTGATCCGGCTGAGACGAGATAGTCAAGCCTCGTCAGTTCGGTTGTGTCGTGAGCCCCGGAACCCAGCCGCCGGTTGAGGATGACTCTCTGTCCCCAGGAATCAGGACCCGCATCGGCAATGCAGCCGTGAATCTCCGAACGAGGGAACTGCTCACCCCGCTCCAACGGAAGTTCGCTGAAGATCGCAATGGCATCCCGGCGTTCCAGGTACCTGGCCGAGTAAGTGAAAGCGAGGACCGCACCCTCCTGGTCAACGCGACCGGCGAGAACCGGCTCCTTTCTTTCCGGCAACCAGAACCACACGTAGGCGCTCTTCGGGCTAGAAATCATCGTTCACTTCCCGCTTCCGAGCTCTTTCGGGCAGCACGGCGAGACCCAGTTGCGTCTCCTTTTCGATCCTGCTCAGGTCTTCCCGGCTTTCCGCGAAGATCGGCACCCCCACCAGCACAGCTGCTTCGAACGCTGTGCCGAGCGATACGGAGAGGTCTCCCCTCTCCAGTTTGGTGATCGTAGGCTTGCTTACCCCGGCTCGTTCCGCCAGATCCTTGACCGTCCATCGCTTCTTCAGGCGTTCAGTACGAACTTGCTGACCAAGCACGCGCGCAGCGTCGCGAGTAAGCGGAGAGAATGAGCGAGATCCAGCCTTCATGACAAGAATATAGCGCCCTACGGCCCCTTACTCTAATAATACTTGTCTCTGCAAGTAAATCTAATCTAAAACTTAGCGAAGTGGTTGGGGATCAATCGGGGACCGCTGCCGCGGCGCGAGTCATCGCCGCGACCGCCTTCTGCAACTGCCATTCCTCCATCGCGGCGGAGATCTGGGAACGGATTCGGGCGGTTCCTTCCGGCACGACCGGGTAGCCGAAGCCGGTTACGAAGACGCCGTCTTCCAGCATCTTCCGGGAGATCTCGATTGCCCGCGAGGTCTCGCCGACCAGGACTGGCACGATCGCGCTTTCGCCAGGGATCGGTTCGAAGCCCGCCTCGTTCAGGAGGCGTCGGTACTCGGCTGTGTTGGACCGGAGCCGGTCGACGAGTTCCGGATGTTCGCGGAGTTCGATCAGGGCCTGACGGGAGCTGGCCGCCACCGTGGGTGGCAGGCCGTTTGAGAAGAGCTGGGGACGGGAGCGCTGCTCGAGAACCCGGCATAGTTCCTCCGAGCCGGCGACAAAGCCGCCTGCCGCTCCCCCGAGGGCCTTGCCCAGGGTGCCGGTGATGATGTCGACCCGGCCGTGGAGGCCGAAGTGCTCGGCCGTACCGCGTCCGGTCTCCCCCATCACGCCCAGGCCGTGTGAGTCGTCGACGATCAGCACCGCTTCGTGCTCCTCGCAGAGTTCGACCATGCGCGGCAGCGGCGCGAGGTCGCCCTCCATGCTGAAGACACCGTCGGTGATGACGAGCTTGCGCTTCACGTCGCCGTGTTCGATCAGGGCAGCTTCGAGGGCTTCCATGTCCGAATGGGGATAGATCGACTTGCCTCCCGGCCGCGCCAGCTTCATCGCGTCGATGATCGAGGCGTGGTTGAGCTCGTCGGAGAAGATGTGGGTCTCCTTGTCGCTCAAGGCGTCGAGGATCGCGTGGTTCGCGGTCCAGCAGGAAACGTAGGAAAGGGACGAACCGGTGCCGAGGAAGTCGGCAAGCTCCCGTTCCAGCTCGATGTGGGGCTCGAACAGACCGCAGATGAAACGGACCGATGCAGTACCGGCACCGTACTTCTTGAGCGCCTCCACACCGGCCTCGATCACCGCCGGGTTGTCGGCCATGCCGAGGTAGTCATTCGAGGACAGGACAATCACCTCGCCCAGTCCCTTGAGGCGAACCTCCGGGCCCTGCGGCGACTCGTACACCCGCAGATCCTTCAGGGTGCCCTTCGCCGACATCTCGTCCAGCTCGGCGCCGAGCTCGGCGCTCAGCTTTTCGGCGGCGGTCATCGGCCGAGCTCCGCGATCGAAGCGACCGTCGCCTGGCCGATCCGGTCGAGGGCTGCCGCGAACACCTCCGGAGGCATCGCCAGCGACGGCTGGATGTTGAGCGAAGTAGAACTCGAGTCGGTGAGGACGCCCAGCTCGGTGGCCCGCCGACCGACCAGGTGCTGGAGTTCCGAATCCCGCTCCCGGCTCTCGCGGTCGATCACGAACTCGAGGGCCTGGAAACCACCGAAGGCCCGGGCATCACCGATCTGGGGGTGCTTCTCCTTGAGCGCCCCCAGCCTCTCGCGGCCGACCCGCTCCAGTTCGCGCACGTTCTCGAGGATCGGCTCCCTTTCGAAGAGGTCGATCGTCGCCAGCGACGCGGCGCAGGCCCACGGCAGCCAGGACCAGGTCGAACCGGTCGGCATGTCGTCATAGGTGCCCATCGCCCGCTCCGAGCCGAGTACCGCCCCGATCGGGGCGACGCCGCCGCCCATCGCCTTGCCAAGACACATCAGGTCTGGCTGAAGATCCCACTTCCCGACCGCGAACATCTCACCCGAGCGACCGAAGCCGGTTTTCACTTCGTCGACGCAGAGCAGCCAGCCGTATTCATCGCAGAGAGCCGTCAGGGCGTCCCAGAACTCCTGTGTGGGTGCCACGCAGCCGCCTGAGCCAAGGATCGGCTCGATCAGCACACCGGCCACCTCATGCGGGTCGAAGGCGTGGAAGAGCAGGTGGTCACGGATGAAGTCGACGGTCGAATCCCCGGAACCTCCCGGCCGCGGAGGACCGAATGGTGTGCGGTAGGGGTTCGGATACGGGGCGTGGGCGAAACCGGCCGAGAGCGGCCGGATTCCCTTGCTGATCTCGTTTTCCTCGGCTCCAAGGGCCGAAGTCAGCGAAGTCTCTCCGTGGTAGCCGCCGAGAAAGCCGATCACCACAGGCCGGCCGGTAGCCCGGCGCATCATTTTGACGGCGGTTTCGACCACCTCGGTCCCGTTCAGGCCGAGATCGACCCTGGTCAGGGAAGCCGGTGTGATCTCGAGGATCTTCTCGGCGAGGGGAACCATGAACTCCGTGGCGGTGCCGTGACTGTCGACGTTGCCGACTTCACGCATCGCCTCGACCAATGGATCGATCAGGTCCTCGCGGGCCGCGCCGAGCGGGACCGAGGCCGAGGAAGAGACCAGGTCGACGAAAGTGTTGCCGTCGATGTCGTTGACCAGG
>JAGQUQ010000124.1 GCA_020438425.1 Solirubrobacterales bacterium | reverse complement strand
AAGGGCGG
Source organism: Solirubrobacterales bacterium (assembly GCA_020438425.1). GTDB lineage: Bacteria > Actinomycetota > Thermoleophilia > Solirubrobacterales > 70-9 > 67-14. The sequence continues at coordinate 4,100 of JAGQUQ010000124.1, read as the reverse complement.
CCCCGGCCGGGACCGCCCTCAATCGGAGCCCCGCCCAACCATTCATTGCTTCGAATGGGCGGGGGCGGGTTCCATTTGTCGTCCGGCGAAGACCGGACGACTCTCGTTACTTCAGGCGTTCGACGAGCATTGCCTCGCCCTGACCGCCGGCGACGCACATGGTCTCGATGCCGAACTGATGGTCATCGGTCTCCATGACGTTGAGCAGGGTGCCCATGATGCGGGCACCGGTCATGCCGAAGGGGTGACCGAGGGCGATCGCTCCACCGTGGGTGTTGAGCTTGTCCATCGGGATGCCGACCTGTTCACTGATCGGGATCACCTGGGCGGCGAAGGCCTCGTTCAGTTCGACGGTGTCGATGTCGTTGATGGTCATGCCAGCGCGGTCGAGCAGCTTCTTGACGGCCCAGATCGGGGCGACGCCCATCTTCTCCGGCTCGTTGCCGGCGGTGGCCGAGGTAACGATCTTCGCGCGCGGGGTCAGACCGAGTTCGGCCGCCTTGGTGTCGCTCATGATCAGAACGGCAGCGGCGCCGTCGTTCAGCGGGCAGGAGTTGCCGGCGGTGACGCCGCCTCCGCCGAAGGCCTCGGGCAGGCTGCCGAGCTTCTCGCGCATGTCGCCACCGTCGGCGCGGGGGCCGTCGTCCTTGCTGACTTCGGTGCCGTCGGGAAGCTTGACCGGCACGATCTCGCGATCGAAGAAGCCGGACTCCTGCGAGGCCACTGCGAGGTGCTGTGAGCGCAGGGCGTAATCGTCCATGGTGTCTCGGCTGACGCCGTACTCGTTGGCGACGTTGACGGCGGTGAGACCCATGTCGATGTAGACGTTGGGCTGGCCGTTGTTGCCGATCAGGTTCTCGTTCTGGTCATGCTCGCCGGCGGCGATCGAACCGGCGATCTCGGTGCGGGCGTTGAACTTCGAGACGAACTCGACGCCAGCGGCGATGTAGATGTCGCCTTCACCGTTCTTGACCGCGTTCGAAGCGTGACGGATCGCGTCGAGGCTCGAGGCGCAGTAACGGGAGACGGTTACGCCGGTGGTTTCCTGACCCAGCTTGTCCGAGAGCATGACGAGGACGCGGGCCAGGTTGTAGGCCTGCTCGCCCTGCGGCATACCGACGCCACAGAAGACTTCTTCGACGTCCTTCGGGTCGACGCCGGGGTTGCGCTCGAGGAGCTGGTCGATCACGAAAGCGCCGGTCTCGTCGGGGCGGAGCTGGGCGAGAGAGCCCTTGAAGGCGCGTCCGATCGGGGTGCGGATCGTGTCCACAATCACTGCTTCAGGCATGCGAAGTCTTTCTCCTTGGGTTTATGTGGCTGAGGTGTGAGGGCACCTGGCCGGTGCATGACGGATAAATGCCACCGGACAGCGTATTGAACTGAAGAAAGCGGGGACGGGTAGATTGCCCTGCGATGAGCAATCCGCCCCGTGAAGGCGGCACCCCGGAGGTGCCCATTAATTCGCCCCAGGGCCGCCCGCAGGCCCCCTCCTCGCCTGCCCCCGGCCGTCCCCAGGCGCCCCCGCCGAACCCCCAGGGTCAGCCTCCGTCACCCCGCGCGCCCCGGCAACCGTCCGGCCAGCGCCCCCAGGGCGTGCCACAGGGCCAGCCTGCCGCACCACGCCCCCAGGTTCCCGCCGGCACGCAACGGCAGCCAGTCGCGCCCCTTGGCGTTCCGCCCCGGACCACCGGTTCCCACGGCAGGTTGCCGGCCGCCCAGCAGCGGCAACCGATCGATCTCGCGACAAGGCTCGACGGTCAGCGCGGCTGGCTCGCCCAGATCGACCGGTCGCTCAAGAAACGTTCGATCATCGCCCTCGTTCTCACCTGTCTGGCGGTTGGCGTCGGCGCGGCCGCGCTTTACATCTCGCTGACCAAGAATTCCGACAGTGACCGGATCGACGCCCTCCAGACGCGAATCGATGCACTCGAAGCCGCGGCCGGAATCGCTCCGGCGGATTCCACCGAAACGGTCCCGGGGACCGACTCGCTCACCCCGGAAACCGGTGTGACCCTGCCCGAGACCGGGGCCACCCTGCCTGACGGAACCACGCTGCCGCCGACCGGCACCACGGACAGTTCCGGGTTGGTCGTTCCCGCCGAGTAGGGCCTCGCCGTGGAAGGTGCCAGCGAAGAATCGGTCCTCTACGGGGAGCCTTCGCCCGGCGTCCGCCTGATCACGATCAACCGGCCCGAAGCCCGCAACGCGATCGGTCCGGTCGAGTCGCGGGCGCTGTTCGATTTCCTCGGCCGGTTCCGGGACGACGATTCGGCCAATGCCCTGGTCATCACCGGGACCGGCACCGAAGCCTTCTGCGCCGGGGCCGACCTCAAGTCGGTGCTGGCCCAGTACGACCCCGACTCCGGGGGCGAGCCCCTCTTCGACGGGGATGACCTCGATGCCGCACCGATCCCGCGGGAAGGAAACATCGGTCCGACCCGCTGGACCGGCATCGGCAAGCCGGTGATCGCGGCGGTCAACGGTGCTGCCTACGCCGGCGGCCTGGAGTGGGCCTGCTTCGCTCACATCAGGGTCGCCGACCAGCACGCGTCCTTCGGGGTCACCTGCCGGCGCTGGAACGTCGGCCTCGGCGATGGTGGAACCCAGCGGCTGCCGCGGATGATCGGCATGTCCCGGGCGCTCGACCTGATCATCACCGGGCGGGTGATCGGAGCCAGGGAGGCCGAGCGGATCGGACTGGTCAACGAGGTGACCGAGAGCGGTCGCTGTCTTTCCCGTTCTCTGGAGCTCGCCGCCTCGATTTCGGCCCTGCCCCAGCCCGCCCTGCGGACCGATCTCGAAGCCGCCCTTCGTGGTTTCGGCAGGCCGTTGGAACAGGGCCTCGAGATCGAACGGGAGCTCTTCAACAGCCTGCTCGACCAGCCGGAGATCCGGACCGGCACCCGGGCCTTCGTCGATCGCGACCATCCCGACCGGATCTCCGGTGCCCCTCCCCTCTACCTTCCCGCAGCGGCCTACGCCTTCGCCGAAAAGGCCCATCGCGGCCAGCCCGGCCGCCACGGCCAGGGGGCCTTCATCGACCATCCGGTTCTGGTTGCCCGGATCACGGTCGAGCACGGCGGGGACGAGTTCGCCGAGTCTGCTGCCTACCTTCATGACACGGTCGAGAAGGCGGATGTGACGGCGGAAGACATCGACGCGAAGTTCGGCCCGGAGATGCGCGACCTGGTGATCGCCCTGGGCCAGGATCCGGGGATCTCCGACCGGGCCGAAAGGCGCGCTGACCACCGTCACCGGGTCGCAGTCGCCGGGGAACGGGCCCTGCTCGTCTACCTCTCCGACCGCCTGGCCGGAATCGAAGCGATGCTCGAACGGATCGAGACCGGAGATGATCCGTCCGAACTCGAAGCAAACCGCAGGCTCGGACTTTGGCGCGGCGATGTCGAAGCGCTTTCGGGGACGAGCCCGCCACCGGGACTGGTCGCCGACATCAGCGACCGCCTCGACCGCCTCGAGCGTCTGATCAGCTGACCGGCGCGCCAACCGTCCCGGAAATATTTTCCCCCGCCGCTTCCTTCAGCGGTTAGAGTCGGTTTCGTTCGGGGTAGCTGGAGATCTGTCCCGAATGATTCGTCAGCTGCACCAGTCGCAAAAGACGAGAGGAGAAAGTACGTCCAGTCCGTCCACACCCGGTAACCCGGTCGATCGGTCCGAGGCAGTTGATGTTCGCCTGACCGGCCTGACCAGGCGTTACGGGGATTTCACCGCAGTCGATGCAATCGACCTCGAGGTCCGGCAGGGGGAGTTCTTCACCATGCTCGGCCCTTCGGGATCAGGCAAGACCACCACCCTGAAGATGATCGCCGGCTTCGAACAGCCGGATGCCGGCACGGTCGAACTGGGTGGCCAGGACGTGAGCGGGCTCGCCCCCTACGCCCGGTCGGTCAACACCGTCTTCCAGGATTACGCGCTCTTCCCCCACATGACCGTGGCGGCGAACATCGAGTACGGCCTCTCGATCGCCAAAGTGCCGAAGTCCGAGCGAGCCAAACGCCGCGACGAAGCCCTGGCGATGGTCCGGCTCGAAGGTCATGGCGACCGCAAGCCGAGCGAGCTCTCGGGCGGCCAGCGCCAGCGGG
>JAGQUQ010000123.1 GCA_020438425.1 Solirubrobacterales bacterium | reverse complement strand
CACCAAGTGCATTGACAACATCGCCGCCCACAATGCCGGTTTCAACGCCGTCAGCCCCTATCGAGAGGGTGTCGAGCGTCCACATGTCGACAACAAACCCGGTCGGACAAATCACGTCTGGCGTCAGGTCCACAAGATCAAGGCCGCGGTCATCTCGATGGTTGTCTGGCAGGACGAAGCGACCGGACCTCGAGCGGGCTACTACCAGAACCGCCTCGATCCGAAGAGGTCCTACCTCGTCGGCACCAACGGCCCGCACGACATCTACATGGCAGACCGCTGGCAGGCGATGCTGATTCCGTTCTTCGATCGCTACGTAAAGGGCAAGAAGAACGGCTTCGAGAAGAAGCCGCACGTCCGCCTGTGGTTTGACACGAAGACCCCGGATGGATCTTCTACCAAGAGTGGCAACCTCCGAAAGTCGACCCCCGGAACTGTCCTGACCCAGAAGAGCCTGCCGATCAAGGTCAAGCCGCTTAGGCTGTCACTTCGATCAAGTGGAAGCCTGACGACGAACAAGCCGAGGAAGCCGGAACCGGCCTCGTCGTATGACTTCCCGACGGTGAGCCCGAACGTCAATCCTGACTACGCCGAACCCGGCGACACGGATTGGCAAGAGGATCCTGCTGACCCGAACGGAACGGTCGCTTTCACCACCGCTCCGCTCCAGCGGACTCTGACGTTCCAGGGCCCGGCCAGCGTTGACCTCTGGGTGTCGGCAACGACTCCGGACGCCGACATTCAGGCCACGATCACCGAGGTCCGGCCTGACGGCAAGGAGGTCTACGTCAACCGCGGTTGGCTGCGCCTCTCCGAAAGGGCACTCGACAAAAAGCTCTCGACCCCCACCCTTCCGTTCCTGAAGAGGACCAAGGGCGCGGTTCAGATGCTGAAGGACTCTAAGCCCGTCTACGGACGAGTGGAGATCATGCAGTTCGCCCACATCTTCCGTAAGGGCACGAGCATCAGGGTTCTCCTTGACACGCCGAGCACCACCGGTGGATACGGATTCGAAGGCCCGCGGGACGACACCAAGATCAAGGTGTTCCACGGACCGAACCGGAACTCCAAGCTCGTGCTTGGACTGATGAGGGTCGGCGGCATCAAGACACCGAAGCCTGCCTGTGACACCGTGCTGCGGCAGCCTTGCCGTGAGAACACATTCTCGATTCCCACGGGCAAGGGGCCTGACGGTTCTACTGCCAGGTAAGAGCGGCCTGTCGGCAGCCTACGCGGAGAAACGACCGCGTAGGCTGCCGTTAGTGCCACCTGAAATCAACGTTCAAGAGCGCCTGTCGGCGATTGCAGAAGCGACCCTTCAACTCGTTCGTGACGAGGGAACCCGTGGAGTTACTGTTCGAGCTGTCGCGAAAAAACTCGGTGGCTCAACTTCGCTTGTCACCAAGTACGTCCCGTCGCGAATCGACCTGCTGAGAAACGCGATTGCGTTCGTGTCAACCAACTGGGATGAAGATCTTGCCGCGGCTCTCGATGGACGCGAAGGCATGTCCAAGCTCAGAGCTCTCGCAAGCTGGTCGCTTCAGACCAACAACTACGACGACGACGATCCGCCGGCTATGGATAGAGGCTCTCGCCGGCACCGCCCCGGAAGCAACCGAGGAAATCGCCGCTGCGAAGGAACAGGCGCAAAGCGAGTACCAATTCGTCCTAGCGGTGACAAAAGAAGCGGGACAAGACAAGCAATTGGCCGATGCGCTTTTCCTTGCGTTCAGGGGGTATTACCTCTCATCGATAGAAGACCCGGAACACTGGCCTGCCGAGAGAGCGCAGGAGGCGGTGCTCAAAGTCCTGGACATGCTGGACAAACGCGCCCGGTAGTCACGCGGCTGAAGCGGAGGCCGGCTCAGGCCTCGGCGGCCCTCGGGCCGGGGATGTTGCGGAAGCGGAACTCCTGGGGGTCCATGCCGGCCTGGACGAAGTGGCAGACGCCGCTTTCATCGGAGGCCATCAGATCGACGATCCCGTCGACCACGGCCTCAACCGTGATGATCGGCACCCCTTCGTTTTCGAGGTTCTCCTTGAAGCCATCGATGATCCGGGTGTCGGCAAAGCCGGGGCAGATGCCGTTGATGCGGATGCTCTCCAGGGCGTAAACCGGACCGGCGGAGCGGACAAGGCCGACCACGCCGTGCTTGTTGGCCGCGTAGATCGGGTCGAAGGGCACTGCGGTCAGTCCGGCCAGCGAGGCGGTGGCGACGATCGAACCGCCACCCCGCCGGCGCATCGCCGGCACCGCGGCGTTGATCCCGAAGACCACTCCGTCGAGGTTGATCTGCATTGCCCGGCGGTAAAGCTCGAGATCGAAGGTGTCGGCCAGCCCGCAACCGGTCGAGATGCCGGCGTTCAGAAAGGCCACGTCCAGCCCGCCGAACTTCTCGACCGCGAAGTCGACCGCGGCGACGCTAGCTTCCGGGTCCCGGACATCGCAATGGATGAACTCGGCCCCGATCTCGGCGGCTGCCTCCTGCCCGGCCTCCTCCTCGATATCGGCCAGCACGACCTTCGCTCCTTCGCCGGCAAGTCTCGCCCCGGTAGCCCGGCCGAAACCGTTGGCGCCGCCTGTGATCAGTACCACCCTGTCCTCGAAGCTCATGCCGGGTAGCATGCCAGCTACGAAGGCAGGTCGGGAAATCAACCTCCCGTCCCGCTGTTGATCTACCGGGAGAGGTAAGAGAGTTGAATCCGAATCTGGCAACGCTGCTGACCGAGTCAGCAGAAAAGTTCCCCGAGCGCACTGCTATCCGGCTCGACGACACCGCGGTGCCGTACGCCGCGCTGGACCAGGTCAGCAAGCTGGTCGCAGGGTTGCTCCAGTCGAAGGGTGTCGAAGCCGGTGACCGGGTCGGGATCATGCTGCCCAACGTCCCTCACTTCCCGATGGTCTATTTCGGGATCCTGCGGATGGGTGCCCGGGTCGTCCCGATGAACGTGCTCCTGACCGCCCGCGAGGTCACCCACTACCTGAGCAACTCGGGCGCCAAGGTCATCGTCGCCTGGGAGGACTTCGCCCCGGCCGCGATCGAGGCGGCCGAGGGAGTCGGTGCCGAGGTCATCTCGATCAACCCGACCAACGTCGCCGACCTGATCCAGGGCATCGAGCCGTACGAAGGCGTGGCTGAAGTCGAGCCGGATGACACCGCAGTCATTCTCTACACCTCGGGCACCACCGGTCAGCCCAAGGGCGCCGAACTCACCCACCAGAACATCCGCTCGAACATCGAGTCGATCAAGGACCTCTTCACGCCTTCCGAGGAGGACGTCTTCTTCGGCGGCCTGCCGCTCTTCCATGTCTTCGGCCAGACCGTGGCGATGAACGCAGCGGTGGCGGTCGGCGCCGAGATCACCCTGCTGCCCCGCTTCGACCCGACCAAGGCGCTCGAGATCATCCAGCGCGACAAGGTGACCATCTTCCAGGGCGTGCCGACCATGTACGCGGCGATGCTCCAGGTGCCGAACCGGGCCGATTTCGACATCAGCTCCCTGCGCCTCTGCGTTTCCGGCGGGGCAGCCCTGCCGGTCGAGATCATCCGGGCCTTCGAGCAGGAGTTCAACACCGCGATCCTCGAGGGCTACGGCCTCTCCGAGACCTCCCCTGTCGCCTCGTTCGGTCGCCTCGACATGGAACGGAAGCCGGGCACGATCGGCACCCCGATCAAGGATGTCGAGATGCGGATCGTCGACGAAGAGGGCAACGTGCTCGGGGTCGGTGACGTGGGCGAGCTGCAGATCAAGGGCCCGAACGTGATGAAGGGCTACTGGCAGATGGAGGAAGCCACCGCCAAGGCGATCGACGCCGACGGCTGGTTCTCCTCGGGTGACATGGCCACGGTCGACGAGGACGGTTACTACTCGATCGTCGACCGCAAGAAGGAGATGATCCTTCGTGGCGGTTACAACGTCTATCCCCGCGAGGTCGAGGAAGTGCTCTACGAGCACCCGGCCGTTGCGGAGGTCGCGGTCATGGGCATCCCGCACGATGATCTCGGCGAGGAGATTGTCGCGATCATCGCCTTCAAGGATGGCGAGTCGGCCAGCGAGGACGAGCTTCGTGACCACGCCAAGCAAGGGGTCGCCGCCTACAAGTACCCACGCCACATCCTGATCATCGACGAGCTCCCCAAGGGC
>JAGQUQ010000122.1 GCA_020438425.1 Solirubrobacterales bacterium | reverse complement strand
CCGTGGAACTACCCGTGGACGATTCCGATGCAGGAGATCGCGATCGCCCTGATGTGCGGCAACGGTGTCGTGCTCAAGCCGGCCAGCCTCACCCCGCTGCTCGGCGAGGCGATCCAGAGCGTCTTCGAGGACGCGGGTCTGCCCAAGGGCCTGATCCGCAACGTCCACGGCGGCGGGCGGATCGGCGACGCACTGACCAAGTCCACCGCGGGCAAGATCTTCTTCACCGGTTCGGTGCCGGTCGGCTACAAGGTGGGCGAGGAATGCGCCAAGCTGATGAAGGGCTGCGTGCTCGAGCTCGGCGGCAAGGACCCGATGATCGTGCTCGAGGATGCCAACGTCGACTTTGCGATTTCGGGTGCGGTCTGGGGCGGCTTCGCCAACGCCGGCCAGACCTGTGCCGGCATCGAGCGGGCCTATGTGCGTCGCGAGGTGAGCGAGAAGTTCATCGAGGGCGTGGTTGCCGGCGCCTCCGCGCTGAAGGTCGGCGACCCCTCCGAGGTCGACACCGAGATCGGCCCGATGGTCAGCAAGGACCAGTACGACCTGGTCCGCGAGCTGGTCGATGACGCGGTCGCAAACGGAGCCGAGCTGCGCTGCGGCGGCCCGGTCGAAGTCGAAGGGTTCCCCGAGGGCAACTTCATCGCACCGGTCGTGCTGACCAACGTCAACCACGACATGCGGATTATGAACGAGGAGATCTTCGGTCCGGTGCTGCCGATCATGACCGTCGAATCCGATCAGGAAGCGCTCGATCTGGCCAACGATTCCGAGTTCGGGCTGGGCGCTTCGGTCTGGACGAAGGACCGCCAGCGCGGCGAGCGGATCGCCGACCGGATCGAGTCCGGGATGGTCTGGATCAACGACCACATGTTCACTCACGGTGCCTGCCAATGCACCTGGGGCGGGGTGAAGGATTCCGGCCTCGGACACTCCCATTCCAAGTTCGGGTTCTACGAATGCGTCGAGATCAAGCTGGTCACCTACGAGCCCGGTCTGACCCGGAACTTCTGGTGGCATCCCTATGACGAGACCCTCGCCCAGGCGATGAAGTCCTCGGCCGGCCTGCTCTACGGCAAGGGCAGCCAGCGGGTCGAGGCTCTCAAGTCGGGCGCCGGCCCGCTGCTTACGGTCGGCAAGCGGATCACGAAGCGCAAGTCCTGAAACGCCTTATCGCCCTGTTCGCGGTTCTGGCCGTCGGCTTCATGGTCGGCGGCTGGCTGCTGGTCACCGGCGGTGCGACTTCGGACGAGGAACTCCACGAGGTGGCGGCCGGATCGGCCAGACCGGAACCGGGAGCGACCCCGAAGCCGGAGCCGGAAGAGCCGGAGCCGGTCCTGCCGGACTTCGAGTGCCCGCCGGAGCTGACCAACTGCGAGGCGGCCAGCGGGCGGGTCATCTACGTCGAAGCTGTCGATCCCGACGGTGACGGCGACGCCCACTTCGTGACGCTCAGCAACCAGAGCATCACCACCACCGCGATCACGGTCTTCGACGTCGGCAAGGATTTGCGGCCGAATCCGCTGCCCGGCCGGGGCGACCTGGTCGGCGGCTACGGCCCGGTCTACGAAGGCTCACACGGCCAGAAACAAATCGAAGTCGACGAGTTCTTCGTCGCGAAGTAGGCGCTCAGACCTTGATGACTTCCAGGCTTCCGATTCCTTCCACGCTGTCGAAGTCATCGTCCTGGGTGTAGAGCGGAATGCGGTGAGCGAGGGCCGTCGCCGCGATCCAAAGGTCGTTCACTTCGGCCCTTCTCTTCGATTCCCCGAGATGAACCCGAAGTAATGCCCAGTGCTCGGCCACGGAATCGTCAATTGGCAGGAGCTCGATACCGGAGGCTACGGTCAAGGTCTTGAGCCGTTTGCTCCGGGCCGAAAAATCGGAAGTTCTGAGAACGCCAACCTGCAGTTCGGCCAGGGTGACCGGTGAAATCAGGGATTCTGCCGGCAGACCTTCGGCGTCAAGCCGTCTCCCCGATTCCATGGCGATGAAGACACTGGTGTCGAGCAGCCCTCGCATCAATCCCGGAAGAGCCCGTCATCGTCGGTGCTCTGGCCCAGATCCCGCAACTCGTCTCTGAGTCCCGGGTCGGCCTGTGATGTCCTCAGAAACTCGATCAACTCGGCTTTGGGAATCGGGCGGCGGCGGGTCGGGCGAATCGGTTCGAGCTTCGCGACCGGCTTGCCGCGCCTGGTAATCACGATCTCCTCGCCATTTTCGACGCGGTTCAGGACGTCTGCCGTGTGGTTTCGAAGGTCCCTCAATGCAACTTCTACGTTCATTGCACAATCGTAGCGATCCGCAAGTGCTTCCATGCACCGTCAAGGGCTTGGGAAGCGATTCTCGCCCCCTTCAGGAAAGAAATGGGAGACTGCGCCGGATGGCCGATGGGTCTGAAAACGCGATTCGGCTCAGCGGCCTGGGTCGGGATTACGGTGAGCGACCGGCCCTGGAAGGGGTTGATCTCGAGCTTCCCGCCGGAGCATCGCTGGCCGTGCTCGGGCCCAACGGATCGGGCAAGAGCACGCTGCTGCGGGTGCTGGCCGCCCTGCTTAGGCCGAGCCGGGGCGAGGTGTCGGTGCTGGGCTGCTCGCTGCCCGACGACGCCTGGAAGCTCCGGGGGCGGATCGGCTACCTCGGGCACGAACCCCTGCTTTACGAAGACCTGACCGGCCGGGAGAACCTCGAGTTCCAGGCCCGCCTTTACGGGTTGAAGCCGGACCAGGCCAGGGCCCGGATCGAGTCCGACCTGGCGCTGCTCGGCATGGACCGCCGGGCCAATTACCGGGTCAGCGATTACTCGGCCGGCATGAAACAGCGCATCGCGATCTGCCGGGCGGTTCTCCACCGGCCGTCCCTGCTTCTTCTGGACGAACCCGACTCCAATCTCGACCCCGAAGGCAGGGCGGCGGCCCGCGCCCTGATCGGGCGGGAATCCGAGCTGGGCTGGAAGGCTGAGGGTCCGGTCACCCGGGTCGCGGTCTCCCACGAACCGGAGAAGGCCCGGGCCGAGGCCGACCAGGTGCTCGAGCTGAAGATCGGGGCGGCGGCATGACTCCCTTCGGCCAGGCGCTCGGTGCGATCGTCGCCAAGGACCTCCGGACCGAACTCCGGACCATGCGCTCGCTGCCGGCGATGATCCTCTTCGCGGTCACCACCTTCATCATCTTCCGCTTCGGTCTGGACCGGACCGCGCTTTCCGGCAGCCTCGCCTCCGGGGTCGTCTGGACCACCCTTCTGTTCGCGGCGGTGCTCGGGATCAACCGGATCTTCCTGCCGGAAAGGGAGGAGGGCGGCTTCGACGCCTTCCGCCTCGCCCCGGTCGAAAGGCCCGTCCTCTTTGCCGCCAAGGCCATGGTGCTCTTCCTCTACCTGGCGGTGCTGGAAGTAATCGTGGTTCCCGTCTTCGCCGTCTTCTTCCTCAACGACTGGTCGGGGCTGATGCCGCTGATCCCGGTCCTGCTCTTGACCAATCTCGGCTTTGCCGCGCTGGGCACCCTGATCTCCTCGATGGCGGTCAATTCGAGGGCCCGGGACCTGCTGGTTCCGCTGCTCCTTTTGCCACTGGTCGTGCCGCTGATGATCGCCGCGACCGGAGCGACTTCGCCGCTGCTCGACTCGGGCGGCCCTTCCTACGACAAGTTCGGGACATGGCTCCTGATGCTGGGTCTATACGATGGGATCTTCTGCCTCGTCGGTTATGCCGTCTTCGACTTCCTTCTCGAGGACTGAAGCGGCACCGGGCAGGATCCGAAATGTCGGGACGCGGTCTGAAACAACTTTCGATTCTCACGGTGCTGGTCATGCTGGCGGGCCTCTCGCTGGTCTTCTTCTGGGTGCCGATGGATGATCTCGAGGGCTTCCGCCAGAAGGTCTTCTACCTGCATGTCCCGCTGGCGATCGTCGCCCTGATCGGTTTCATGGCCGGCGGGGTCGAAGGTTTCCGTCACCTCAGGAGCAACGATCGCCGGCATGACGCCAACTCCTATGTCTTCATCCACATTTCGGTGATCTTCGGGGTAGCGGTGCTGATCACCGGCATGCTCTGGGCCAAAGCCTCCTGGGGCCATTACTGGGTCTGGGACGAGCCGACCCTGGTCAGCTTCCTGATCGTCTTCCTCCTCTACTGCACCTATTACCCCTTCCGCTACG
>JAGQUQ010000121.1 GCA_020438425.1 Solirubrobacterales bacterium | reverse complement strand
CGCATCTTCGGCCCGGGGGTTGTCCATCACCGCGGTCACCGTTTCGACCGGGCCGCCGAGATACTCGGCCATGTAGATCCGATGCACTCCGGCATCCATCAGCAGACCACCGCCGACCTGGCTGGCGTCTTCGCGCCAGCCGCCATACTTGCCGCCCATCCAGAGCCGTTCGTAGATCGACCTGATCTGGCCGAGATCACCCGCGTCGATCAATTCACGAAGCCGGCGATGGGGACCGAAATGGATCTGGTTGTGGGAGACCCCGACCAGGCGACCGGTCTCCTCGGCGACCCGGGCGATCTCGTCGGCACCGGCCAGGTCGGTCGCGACCGGCTTTTCGAGCAGAGCATGGCAGCCACCTTCCATCGCGGCAACCGCAACCGGCACGTGAAGGTGGTGGGGAAGGCAGATGTCGATCACCTCCGGGCCTGCCCGTTCGATCATCTCGCCGACATCCTCGAAGACGGGAACCTGGTCACCGACCGAACTCGCGGCGAGTTCACGGTCGAGTTCGCAGACGGCCACCAGGTCGTGGTCGCTTTCGCGGATCGCCCTGAGGTGAATCTGGCCGATCTCGCCGAGTCCGCAGAGGGCGACCTTCATGCCGGATCTCCGGTCAGCGCGGCCACCTGCTGCCGGGCGAGGACCGCGGCGGCGACCGGGTCGCTCCCCAGCACCTGCTCGTAGTAGCGGTAGGCCTCGAACTCGACCGAAAGAGGGCCTTCGTACCCGATCCGGTCAAGGGCGGCAAAGGTCTCCGGCCAGGGCACGTTGCCCTCTCCGAGCATGCAGAAAATGAAGTCCTCCCCGTCCATCCCCGGCTGGCCGAAGGCGTCCTTGAGATGGAAGTGCGCGATTCGCTCGCCCCAGCGTTCGATCAACTCGGGGATCGGATCGCCGGTCATGACGAAGTGGCTCGGGTCGAAGGTCACCGAGACCGGTACCGAGTCGAGAACCCGCTGGGCGCTCTCGGCATCCCGGGCGAGAGTTCCCCAGCAGGGTTCGAAACCGATCCTGACTCCGGCTTCCTCGCCACGGGCACAGATTCGCTCCAGCGCCCCGAGTGCGACCGACCAGGCCTGCTCGTCATCCCGCGCCACCGCACCTTGTTCCCAGAGGTTGGGGCCGGTCAGCACGTTGACGATTCCGATGCCGGCACCGGCGGCAGCATCGATCGCGCGAAAGGTCTCCGTTTCCGCGGCCTCCCCGCCGGTCACGAGGTCCATCTGGCAGGCCAGAGCCGAGGCCGGAGTCAGCAACACGTCGATGTGAGCCATCGTCCACTCGACCGAGTCGTATCCCGCCCCCAGCAAAGCGTCGAGGACGGCGGCCGCCGGGCGATCCTCGAAGTCGAGCGCGGCGATGAAACTTATGTCCCGCTTCACAAAGTTGCCTCGACCTTGCGCAAGGCCCGGGTGAAGAGTTCGATCATCTCCATCGCGTCTTCCTCGGTCACGTTAACGGCCGGCTTGAACTTGGCGACGTTGCCGTTGGCCCCGAAGACCGGGCCGGTCTTGCCGATCATCAGACCTTCCTCGAGACAGGCCGCCATCAACTGGTCGGTCTCCTCGAATGCCGGTTCCTTGGTCCCCTTGTCCCTGACCAGCTCGACTCCGATCATCAGGCCCTGGCCCCGGACATCGCCGATCAGCTTCGAATCGTCCTTCAGCTTCTCGAGCTCGCCGGTCATCATCGTGCCGATCCGCTCCGAGTTGCCGGGCAGGTCGTCACGGACCATGACCTCGACCATCGCCAGTCCGGCCGCGCATGCCATCGGGTTCCCGGCCTGGGTGAAGCCGTATTCCCAGGGCAGGAGATGCGAGTACTCGGGTGTGGTGATCGTGGCCGAAAGCGGCAGACCCCCGCCCAGCGCCTTGCCGAGGATGATCATCTCCGGCTCGATCCCGGAACGCTGGCTCGCGTACATCGGACCGCAGCGGCAAAGCGCGCCCTGGATCTCGTCGACGATCAGGGGGACGTCATGCGCCTTCGCCATCTCGTGGACCCGCTCGAGATATCCGTCGGGGGCCGGGACCATGCCGCCGTTGGCCTGGAAGGGCTCGACGATCACGCCGGCCGGCCCGTTCAGATGCCCCTTGTCGAGCGCCCACTCGACGTGATCGGCGCAGGCGAGATCGCAAGTGCCCGGCTCCAGGTTGAGCGGGCACCGGTAACAGTTGTAGTTCGGGACCCGCATCTGCCGGGGCAGGTAGCGATCGAGACCCTGGTTCGAGCCTTCGACCATCCCCGGGTTCACATAGGTCAGGCCGATCGTGGCGAAGGTGCGTCCGTGGAAGGCGGCGTCGAGACAGACGAAGTCGGTTCCGCCGGTGGTCCGCATCGCGAGGTGCATCGCCCCTTCCACCGCCGAGGCACCGGAGAGTCCGTAGAGGACCTTTGAGAGGGCTCCGGGCGCGAGTTCGGCCAGCTTCTTTGCGTAGGCGGTGCGGGCTTCATCCTCGAAGACCGGCGAGACGTAATCGATCTTGCCGAACTGTTCTTCCATCGCCTGCCTGATCTCGGGATGGCGAAAGCCGAGGTTGAGCACCCACTCGGCCGAGATCGCGTCGAGGTACTCGTTGCCGTCCGCATCCCTGACCCGGACGCCTTCACCTTCGACCAGACCCATGTCGACGTCGCCCATGCACTTGATGACGTGCTCGTCGGACTCGTCTCTGAGCAGCTGGGCGGCACCGGCGGGATCTCTTTCGGGACTGTCGTGATTCACCGTCTTGCTCCTTGCTGGATGGGGTCAGGGCAGGTACTCGGGCTTGGGCAGATCCCAGTGGCCGATGTTCACGCCTTCGCTGTCGGCCGGCTCGCTGGAGAGGTCGAACTCGATCAGGCAGGGACCTTCCGAGGCCATCGCCCGCTCGAAGGCGGGGCCGACTTCGCCGGGTTCGCTGACCTTTTCCGAGCCACAGTTGAAGGCTTTGGCGATCTGGCAGAAATCGACCGGCATCAGCTGGTCGCCCTTGCGGGCCCGGAACTCGGTCGAGAAGCCGCGGTCCTCGCCAAACATGCCGCGCTGGAAGTCGCGGATCGAGATCCAGCCCGTGTTGTTGAGGCAGGCGATGATCACCGCCGCGCCGGTCTCGGCCGCCACCGCCAGTTCCTGGATCGTCTGCTGCAGGTCGCCGTCACCGGCGAATCCGACCACTGGCACATCGGGCCGGGCCAGCTTCGCGCCGATCGCGGCCGGCAGGGTGTAGCCCATGGTCGAGTAGCCGCCCGGACTGAGCCAGGTGCGCGGTTCGTAGGAGAGGAACTCCTGAAAGGCCTGGATCTGGGGGTGACCGGCCGAGGCGATCGCGATCGCCTCCCGGGGCAGGACCTCGCGGGACCGGTGGAGGACCTGGCTGAGCGAGAGCTTGCCGGTCCAGCGGCCGGTCAGCATCTGCTTCCACTCTTCACGCAACCTGGCGATCTCGGCCCGGTACTCCGGACGATCGATGCCCTCGCTGCCGTTGTGGTCGATCAGGGCGTCGTAAAGATCGTTGAGTCCGGCCTTCGCGTCACAGACCGCGCCGACCGCGGTCGGGTAGTTCTTGCCGATCTCGGTCGGGTCGATGTCGAGGTGGATGATCTCGGTCGGCGGGACCGAGAAGGACATTCCGTCCATGAACGAGGAGGAGGTCTGCTCGGCGAAGCGGGTGCCGACCGCGAGGATCACGTCGGCGTTCTTGGTCATGTGGTTGCCGACCAGGGTCCCGTTCGAGCCGGTGTGTTCGGCGTCGAGCGGGTGATCCTCGGGGAAGACACCCTTGCCCATCATCGTCACGACCACCGCTGCGTCGAGATACTCGGCCACCTTCTTCACCTCGGCCGCGGCCTCGGCTTCGAGGCAACCGCCACCGGCCAGCAGCACCGGCCGCTTCGCCGAGAGCAGCTTTGCCGCCGCCTTGTCGATCGCGTCCGGGTCGGGCCGGACCGCACCCGAACTCGCCCGGCGCTCGGCCGGAACCGGAACCGGAAGGTCGGTCACTTCGGCCTGCACGTCCATCGGCAGTTCGATGTGGACCGGGCCGGGCCGGCCGGAGAGCATCGTGTTGAAGGCCCGTGGCAGGACGTCGGCCAGCAGATCGACGTGCTGGACGTCCCAGTTCCGCTTGACCATCGGCTGGATGATCTGCGGGAAGACATTGTCCTGCTGGCGTTCGAGTTCCTGCAGGACACCGCGGCCGAGCATGTAGGTCTGGGGGCCTCA
>JAGQUQ010000120.1 GCA_020438425.1 Solirubrobacterales bacterium | reverse complement strand
CTGAAAGGCGTGATGAACGGGACCATCGAGGCGATCCGCCTGATGGAGCCCCGGCGTCGGGGCCAAGTGGTGAATGTTGCCTCGCTGGCCGGCATCCTCGGGGTGAAGGGCCTCGCCGCCTATTCCGCCTCCAAGTTCGGCGTGGTCGGGTTCACCGAGTCGGTCCGACTTGAGTTCGCCGACAAGGGCCTCCGGTTTACCTGCGTCATGCCGGGGCCGGTTGATACCGGGATGATGGACGGGACCTCGTCTTCGCCCCTCGTCTCGATGCTGACCCCGGACCAGATGGCGACCGGCATCGCCGACTCCGTGAGCACCGGCAAGCCCCGTGTCTCACTGCCGCGTTCGAGCTGGTTGCTTGCTCGAACCATCTCGATTCTGCCTCCGGCCATCGGGATCAGGATCGGACACTGGACCCGGATCGACCGGATCTACACCGAAGTGGATCCGGCCGCCCGGTCCGCTTACGAAGAGCGAATCAGCCGCTAGCCTTCCGGCGGTCAATATCGTGGGCCGATGGCCCCGGCCCGGAACCGCCGAAACTCGGCTGCCAACACAACTGCCGCCACGGTCGAGGCGGTCTGGAGGATCGAGGCCGCGAAGCTGATCGCGACTCTGTCCCGAATCACCGGAGACGTCGGCCTGGCCGAAGACATGGCCCAGGACGCCCTGGTGACGGCCCTCGAGCAATGGCCCGGGCAGGGTGTTCCGGACAACCCGGCCGCCTGGCTCATGACCACTGCAAGGAACCGGGGTATCGACCGGATCCGCCGCGACTCGAACCTTGCCGCGAAGTACGGGCAGATTGCCGCCGACATGGAACGGGAGGGACCTCCCCCGGGCCCGGAGGAAATCGCTGAAGTCGAGGACCGGATCGGCGATGACATCCTGACCCTGCTCTTCACAGCCTGTCACCCGGCCCTGACAACGGACAGCCAGGTGGCATTGACCCTGAAGGCCGTTGGCGGACTTTCCACGGGCGAGATCGCCCGTGCGTTCATCGTTTCGCCGGCCACGATCTCGCAACGGATAGTTCGGGCGAAACGAACTCTTTCCGAGTCCGTTGTCCCGTTCGAGCAGCCCGACGAAGAAGAAATGGGTCAGCGACTTGCGGCAGTGCTCGGCGTCATCTACCTGATCTTCAACGAGGGCTACGCCGCGACTTCGGGCGACTCCTGGATGCGCAGGGAGCTGACCACCGAGGCGCTCAGGCTGGGGCGGGTCCTGGTCGGCCTCGCGCCCCGGGAACCGGAGGTCCACGGACTTCTTGCCCTGATGGAAATCCAGGCCTCCCGCTTTCCGGCGAGGACCGGCAAAGACGGGGAGCCGGTTCTGCTGATGGACCAGGACCGCAGCCTCTGGGATCAATTGCTGATCCGCCGGGGCCTGACCGGACTGAGACTCGCAAGAGAGCTGGACGGCAACGGTCCCTATGTACTTCAGGCTTCGATCGCGGCCTGCCACGCGAGGGCCAGGCGTCCCGGCGACACGGACTGGAACGAGATCGTTCGCCAGTACGAGCTCCTCGCCGAACTGAACCGCAGCCCCGTGACCGAGCTGAACCGGGCCGTGGCAATCGGCATGGCCGGCGATCCCGCGAGAGCCCTGATCATCGTTGACGGGATTGCCAGCGGCGGAAAGCTCGAGGGCTACCACCTGCTGCCGGGGGTGAGGGGCGATCTGCTGGAGAAGCTCGCCCGCCCCGGCGAGGCCGCCGGGGAGTTCAGACGGGCTGCCGGGCTCACCGATAACGAGGCGGAACGTCGGGTACTGATTGAAAGAGCAACGCGGGCGGAACGTTTTTCCGATTGATGTCGAATTACCGGAATCCCGTTCGTCGTCAGTACAAATGGCCGAAATTCACGGCCCTGACAAGAAGGAGTTTGAAATGCGCTGCATGGTGATGGTCAAGGCAACACCCGATACGGAAAAAGGAGTCATGCCCTCCGAGAAAGACCTGAAGGAGATGGGGGCATTCAACGAGGAACTGGTTGCGGCCGGAGTCATGCTCGACGGGGGCGGACTTCATCCGAGCAGCAGAGGTGTCCGGCTCGAGTACTCCGGTGACGGCGCGACGGTCACTGACGGCCCCTTCGCGGAGACCAAGGAACTGATCGCCGGATTCTGGATCTGGGAAGTCAACTCAATGGAGGAAGCGGTCGAGTGGGGTCGCCGGGTCCCCTTCAACCACGGAGAAGGCCTCGAGATCCGACCCTTCTTCGAGCCGGAGGATTTCGGCGAGTCCTACACCGATGAGCTTCAGGAACGGGACGCAGCCCTTGACGCCAGGATCCGTGAGCAGAGGGAGTCCTGAAGAGGTTCTGACCGCCGGGGCTCCCGGTGACTCCCTGCCAACGAAAAAGGGCCCCGGAACCGGGGCCCTTCTTCGTTCAGACTGCTTCGGGTTCTACTTGCCGCCGGGCAAGCGCGACTCGAAGAAATCCATCACGTCGTCCTGGGCCGCAGCAACGATCGGTCCGTGCTGGACGCCCTCGTAGACCTTGTAGTCAACCGTGTCACCGAGGTTGGTCAGCTCGCCGTTCAGGATGTCGGTGAGCAGCTTCGGGGTAGTCGAATCAGCGGTTCCCTGCGTGAGCAGGATCGGTGCCGAGGTCTTGACCGCCGGGTTCTGCGCGTCGAGGATCCCGAACAGCGGGGTCATGTCATAGCCGTCGCGGATCAGTTCGGAGGGAGCGATCCCGCCGAGGCTGCCCGGCAGAGCCAGTTCCGAGAGGCAGTCAGCCAGAGTGTCCGGCCAGAAGGCGAGAACCTCATCGGACAGAGCCGCATTCGGATCGATCTGGGGGTACTCGACGGTCATGCCGCGCACCAGAAGGGTGGCGAGCGCGGTCAGGCCATTCGGCGAGGTCAGGCCGGGAAGCGCCTGGGCCTGAAGCTTGAAGTGCGAGGCCGGCGCGTAGGCAACCGTGCCCTTGAGCTTCAGGTCAGGGGTCCAGGTGGATGCCTGACCGGCCGCGAACAGGGCCGCGTGGCCGCCCTGGGAGTGACCGGCGATCAGGTACTTGTTGCTGATCTTCAGACCAAGCTGGCGCGATGCCCGAACGATGTCGAGGATGCCCCGGCCCGAGGCCTTGCCGACCAGGAACGGATGGGCGCCGGGCGTTCCGAGACCCTGATAATCGGTGCGGGCGACCGCGTAACCGGCCTTCAGCCACTCGTTCATCTGCGGATCGGTGTAGGAGACGTAGCCATCGGCGATGCCGCCCTTTGTATTCCGCGAAGGCGCGCACTTGTCGGCAATGCCGGTGGTGCCGTGGCCGTAACTGACGATCGGCCAGCCACCCTTCGGAGCCTTGCCCTTCGGAACGCTGACAGAGCCCGAAACCGCGACCCGCTTGCCGGTCGGTGAAGTGGAGGTGTAGAGAACCAGTTTGGTCGATGCCGCATTCTTGAGCGGCACCGAGCCGCCGGCCTTGCGCTGCCAGATCAACTTGCCGTGACCGGCCGGGAGCTTGCTCGGCGGCTTGTAGAACTTGAGTCCGGCCGGACCCTGCTTCGGACCCTTCGGCTTCTTCTTGCTCTTCTTCGCTGCAGCATCGGCACCGGCCGGCTGGGCGGTCTGGATCAGCAGGGCAGCGGTGAGCAGCATCGCCAGAGCGAGCAGTGCGGCGCGCAGGCGGGTCATTTCAAAAGTCAAGTTCTTTCTCCCGTAACGGTTTGCAGTCGGTCGGTTGATCCGACCCGGAAACTCTACTGTGAACCCTTCAGCCGGCACAAAGCTGCGGTAACGCATCAGTTCGCGGATCCGTTGCGCAGGCAGGCGGCATTTGCGAAACACTTGGCCAATGACCGACATCCTTTCCCGCCGTGACGTCCAGTTCCAGCTCCACGAATGGCTCGGTGTCGAGCGCCTGACCGAAAGGGACCGCTACAACGACCAGACGGTCGATGATTGGAATGACGTGCTGAGCCTGGCGGAGCAGATCGCCGAGGACCAGTTTCAGCCCCACAACCGGAAGGCGGACCTGAACGAGCCGGCAATTGGCGATGACGGCAAGGTCGTCCTGATTCCCGAGGTCGCAGAAGCGCTGTCGGTACTCGGAGAGACCGGATTGATGGCAGCGGCGATGCCGGAAGAAGTCGGGGGCATGTCGCTTCCGGCGACCGTTTCAAGTGCAATCTTCGCCTGGCTTCACGCGGCCAACGTCGGCACTACCGCTTACCCGATGCTGACCGCCGGGGCGGCCAACCTGCTGATCGCAAACGGCTCGGAAGATCAGGTGGATACCTGGGTCAAGCCGATGATCGAGGGTCGTTTCCACGGCACAATGTGCCTTTCGGAAACGCAAGCCGGCAGCTCGCTTTCCGACATCACCACCAAGGCGGTCCCGCAGGATGACGGCACC
>JAGQUQ010000011.1 GCA_020438425.1 Solirubrobacterales bacterium | reverse complement strand
TGAAGGTCGCCGCGATCGACGGACCGAGCGAGAGGTAGAGCCCGGCCAGCGCCCAGCCGGCGATCATGATCGGCAGCAGCGAGAGGAAATCGGCCCGGAGGTGGGCCGGCAGACCGACCTTGGGGACCAGCGATTGCCGGGCGCCGGGCCGGAGGCTCGAGGTCTCCGGTGCCTTCCAGACGGCGAACGCGGCGAAAGCGAGCGCGACCAGCAGCACGATGAAGATGAGCGAAGTGGGCCAGGGTGCGAACTGGACGAGGAGACCGCAGCCGAGCGCACCCAGGGCGAGGCCCGCCAGCGGTGCGACGCCATTGACTACGCCGCTCCGCTTCGGGGTGTCGGCCGCATTGAGGTCGACGATCACGGCGCTGAGGGTGGCAAGCGCGACGCCGGTGGCAAGTCCCTGCACCACCCGGGCGGCGGCGAGCATCGCCACGCCCCCGGAAGCCAGGAAGAGAATCAGCGAAAGCGCCTCGAAGGTGATCGCTCCCAACAGGGCTGGCCGGCGGCCGATGTGATCGGAGATCCCGCCGAAAACGAGCAGCGAAAAGAGCAGCGCGACCACGTAGATCGCGAAGACCTCGGTCAGAACTGCGTCGTTGAATCCCCACATGTCCTGATAGAGCGAGTAGAGGGGAGAGGGCACCGCCGAGATCGCGGGAAAGGTCACGGCGATCGCAGCCATCGCCCAGAAAGCTCGCTCGGGAGCGAACGGCTTGCTGGAGAGAGGAAGGTTCGGAGAGTTCATGCGGTCCGTGAAATGAAGTACCGGCACGCTAGCAACCGGAGGGCGCTGGCCCGGCAGCGAACCTTTCAAAATGTCTGTTAGATCAGTTCAATGTTCTGAACATCACAGTTCTCACTCGGGTTTGTATATAGTCGGTATACGGTCGGAAGCAAGAGGTTCCCTGGCAGGTATGAATACCGGGAAGGATCAGGAGAAACATGTCAAGCATTGAAGACGCAATTCAGCAACTTGAAACTTCAGCCTCGAAGCTCAAGAAGCTTTCGGTCGAAGAAAGTCGCGCGATCCGCGACGCCGTAAAGGAAGCAACAAAGGAAGCGACTTCCAAGGTCAAGGACGAGTACAAGGAAAAGAAGTCCCAGGCTCGCAAGGAAGCCCGTGATGCCGAGAAGGCGATCAAGGATGCCCAGGCCCGCATCCAGAAGGCCCTGGGGTCCGAGAAGGCGGCTTCAACCGGTGGCAAGCGCGCGAAGCGCGGTGAGCGTGAAGCCCAGTTTGTTGCCTACGTCAAGGAAAACCCGGGCTCGAAGCTGGCCGACATCGCCCGCGGGATCGGCGTCCAGAACAGTGCCGCCAACGGACTCGCCAAGAAGACTGTCGCCGCCGGCAAGGTCAAGAAGAGCAAGGAAAAGACTTACACCGCAGCCTGAGGAACAGATCGCCTGGGTTGAAGTTATTCGTCACATATGCGGATAACTTCAACCCAGGTGAATCCTCGCCAGAAGTTCAGTCGAAGATCACGATCTGGCGCACCGCTTCGCCTCTTGCGAGACGGTCAAAGCCCTCGTTGATTTCATCCGGTGTGATCCGGTGACTGAGCAGTTTCTCGACCGGCATCTCTCCGTTCCGGTACATCCGGATGAACTCGGGGATGTCACGCCTCGGAACGCATGAACCGAGATATGAGCCTTTGAGGCTGCGTTCCTCGGCGACCAGCGAGATCGCCGGAATCTCCAGCTTGCGACTGGGGTGGGGCAGACCGGCGGTGACTGTGGTGCCACCCCGGCCGGTCGCGGCGTAGGCCTCGGCCAGCACGTTCTCGTTGCCGACGGTCTCCACCGCCAGATCGACCCCGCCGCCGGTCGATTCACGGATCTCTTCAACCGCATCCGGTCCGGCCGCGACCACGAGGTCGGCCCCGAGTTCCCGGGCGAGTTCCAGCTTCGACTCGACCGTGTCGACGGCGACCAGGGTCTTCGGGTTCTGTGACCGGGCGGCGAGGAGTGCCGCGAGGCCGACTCCGCCGAGACCGAAGACGGCGATCGATTCCGCCGGCAGGGCCGAAGCACCGGTGTTGAGCACGGCACCGGCGCCGGTCAGCACCGCGCAGCCAAAGAGGGCGGCGATGTCAAAGGGCAGGTCGTCGGGAACCTTGACCGCGGAGTGGGCGGAAACCACGGCATGGTCGGCCAGGGCCGAGACCCCGAGATGGTGGTGGACCTCGGTGCCGCCTTCCTCGAAGAGCCGGATCTTTCCGCCGAGCAGGGTTCCCTCGACATTTGCCGCGCCGCCCGGCTCGCAGAGGGCCGGCCTTTCCGATTCGCAGAAGCGGCACTGGCCGCAGGCCGGCACGAAGGCCAGGACCACGTGGTCGCCCTCGACGAATCCGTGATCGCCGGCCCCGACCGCGACGACCTCGCCGGCCGCTTCATGGCCCAGGGCCATCGGCATCACCCGCGGGCGCTGCCCGGTGATCACCGAGAGATCCGAGTGGCAGAGCCCGGCCGCCCGAATTCGGATCAGCAGCTCGTCTTCACCCGGTCCTTCCAGATCAAGGGCGATTCGTTCCAGAGGGCGCGAGTCGGCGAAGGGGGCCGGCTGGCCCATCTCCCGCAGCACTGTGGCGGTGGTCTTCATGATTGAACCTCCAGACTTTCCAGGGCAGTTCGGATCGGGTCCGGCACTCCGGCCGGCCGGCGGTCGGTCCGGTCCACGAAGACGTGAACGAACCAGCCTTCGGCAAGCGGTTCGCCGGCGGAATTGAACAGACCGATTTCGTAGCGGACCGAGGAGTTGCCGAGGTGACCAACCCGGAGCCCGGCCTCAACCGCGTCGGGAAAGGCGATCGCGGCCAGGAAGCTGCAGTGGGATTCGGCGCAGACGCCGATCGTCTCGCCGGCTTGGATGTCGAGGCCTCCCGCCGTGATCAGGTACTGATTGATCACGGTGTCGAAGTAGGAGTAGTACTCGACGTTGTTGACGTGACCATAGATGTCGTTGTCCTTCCATCTGGTCGGGATGGTGAGGAAGTGGGGGTAGGCGTCCCGGGAGGGCGCGGAATCGGTCATGGGCTGATTATTCCCGAGCTTCCCGACGATTGCGACAGCGAAGGCAAGTGTTGCGGAAGGGTAGGTCGCGGCACCGTTCCCCTCCCGGTGGTTCACTGCTCTGATGCCCGCTTCCTCCAGCCAGGGTTCTTCACATCCTTCGCCGTCCGTTGCGGCGGTCGCGATGGTGCTGGGATCGATCAGCTCGATCCAGGTCGGTGCGGCGCTGGCAACCGGGCTGTTCGACGAGGTGGGGCCGCTCGGTGTGACCTTCCTCAGGACCATCATTTCGGCGCTGCTGCTGCTGATCATCTGGCGACCGGACTTTCGTCTCGACCGGGAACGGATCAAGTTCGCCGTGCTCTTCGGTTTCGTCCTCGCCGCGATGAACCTGACTTTCTACGCGTCGATTGACCGCATCCCGCTGGGCATCGCCGTGACCTTCGAGTTCATCGGCCCGCTCGGAGTCGCGCTGATCACCTCCCGTCGCCGGCGTGACCTGATCTGGGTCGCCATGGCCGCCGCCGGGATCGTGCTGCTTTCCGGCGGGATCGGCGATGAGGGGATAGCGCTCGCCGGAGTAATCCTCGCGGTAGTGGCCGGGTTCTTCTGGGGCTGCTACATCCTGCTCGCGCAGAAGGTCGGCCAGAAGTTCTCCGGCGGACAGGGGCTGGCGGTCGCAATGATCTTCTCGTCCCTGTTCTGTGCTCCCTTCGGCGTGGCCGACGGGGGATCGGAGTTGCTGGCGGTTTCGGTGCTCGCGACCGGCACCGCGGTGGCAATCCTCAGCACCGCGCTGCCGCTTTCACTCGAGATGGAGGCGCTGCGGCGGCTCCCGACCAACGTCTTCGGCGTGATGATGAGTCTCGAGCCGGCGATGGCTGCGACGATCGGATTCCTGCTGCTTTCCCAGGACATGTCGGCGGCTCAGATCGTGGCCGTGGCGCTGGTCGTGGGCGCCTCGGCGGGCGCCCTCTCTTCGGCCCGGGCCCCGGCCCCGATCGAGCCCTAGCGACTGTCGGGGTCGTCTGAGCGGGGGCCGTTTCGGTTCAGGGACGGGTTTGATTCCGCGTCGGCTTGGGGTTTGAGCAGGGCCGCGGCGGTGAAGAACCCGATCGCTCCAAAGAAGGTGCCGAGGTTGACCCAGTCCGTGTTCAAGGCCTCGCCGGTGGAGGGGTCGACCCAGGCGAATATCGCCGAGATCATGAAGGCGACGGACCCGGCCATGTTCAACCAGGTGTTCCACCAGTTGCGAGCCTCCGGATCCCAGAGCGATTCGCGGTGGGTGGTGGCCTGGACCGCCAGAACCGAAGCGACCATGAAGCAAATCGATCCGACGAAGTCGGGCCGCCAGCCCATACGGTCGAAGGTGCCGGGATCGATCGTTCCGAGCAGGGCTCCCAGGGTCGAAACATTGAAGGCAAGGGTGCCGATGAACTGGATCGCCGCCGCCCACCAGTCGGCCCAGGCATCGCGGTCAGACCAGCCACCGCGCTGCCAGCGGCCAGTCAGCCGAAGCTGGGTGAAGCCGGCGATCGTGAAGAAGATCGAGCCGAGGAAGTAGGTCAGGTTGTCCGCGGTAACGCCGACCAGACCGACGTATCCGGGGGTGGCGCCGAGCGCGAAGAGGAGCGATCCGACCAGAAAGCCTCGCATCTCCCGACGGATGCTCAAAGCGTTTCCCCCTGGTTCATCGGCTGCGGCACCGGCGCAGCGTATCTGACCCCCGACCGGTAGATTTCCTCCCCTCGCGGTGGGCGTAGCTCAGTTGGTAGAGCTCCTGGTTGTGGTCCAGGCGGTCGCGGGTTCGAATCCCGTCGCTCACCCCTCAAGCCGGAGTTGCCCGGCCGGGTTTGCGTGAAATCAATTCCCAGCTGTACGACTCTCCCGGATAGGCTCGAAGGGCGTCATCAAAATGCCGAGACGAGGAGGCCGTGATGAGTGAGGCACTCAAAGGAGCTTGCCTTTGTGGCGGGGTGGAGTACGAGGTCCGGGATCCGCAGTCGATGGGTTATTGCCATTGCACCAGATGCCAGAGGTGGACCGGCGAGAGTCTGGCCGGAGTCGTGGTGGCTGCCGACAACTTCGAGTTCACCAAGGGCGAGGAACTGGTCAAGACCTACGAGAGCGAGTTCGCGCCGCGCAATTTCTGCAGCAACTGCGGGTCGAGCATCTATGACGATCTGGGCGAGAACTACTTCGTGGCTGCGGGACTGATGAGAGAGCTCGACCTCGAGCCGAGCTTCCATCTGCAGGTGGCTTACAAGGCGCCCTGGCACGAGATCGGGGGAGACGCGCCGCAGTTCGCCGAGAACCCGCCCGGCTGAGTCAAGTGGCAATACTTGCCGGGTGACGCCAGTCAAGGATCAGCCCGGACCGGGTTCCCAGCAGGAGCAATCGGAGCTTTCGCGCAAGAAGCTGCTTGATGCGGCGGCGGTGGTGTTTGCACGGGAGGGCTTCCACAAGGCCTCGCTGCAGGCGATCGGGGAGGAGGCCGGGATCAGCCGGGGTTCGATCGTCTGGCATTTCGGGACCAAGGACGCCCTGCTCGAAGCGGTGGTTGAACGCTCCTATCTTTCCTGGGCCCCGGAATTCGATGGCAGCGAGTCGGGAAAGCCGGGCGGCCGACAGGCGATCGTCCGGGTGATCGAGGCCCACCGCCGCTTCATCGAGGAGGCTCCCGCCGACAATCGGCTCTACTACGCGCTGATCGCCGAGGTCAGCGCCAACGAGGAACTGGCCGAGCGGGTGCGGAAGATGCACGCCGACCTCTACCTCCGGCTTCATGGCTACATCAAGGAAGGCCAGGAAGCGGGGGAGATCTCCGACGGGCTCGATCCGGAAGTCGGGGCGAGACTGGTGCTTTCGACCCTGGCCGGGATTGGCCACCTGGTGATCCTGGTACCGGATGCCGACGTCGGCCCGATCTACCGCGAAGTCCTTCGCAGCATGGAATCGAATCTGGCTATTTGACATAATTGGGGACGTTCCTGTGTCAGCCAGCACAGAAAATTCCCTCTCCTTCCGAAACGGAGCATTTCGATGAGTACTGACGCATTGATCTTCGATGCCATCCGCACCCCTCGCGGCAAAGGCAAGAGCAATGGCTCGCTTCACTCGACCAAGCCGGTCGACCTCGTGGTCGGACTGATGCACGAGACCCTGATCCGCAACGAGAAGCTCGACCCGAACACGATCGACGACGTCGTCCTCGGCTGCGTCTCCCCGGTCGGCGACCAGGGCGCTGACATCGCCAAGACCGCGGCGATCAAGGCCGGACTGCCGGACACCGTCGCTGGCGTCCAGCTCAACCGCTTCTGCGCCTCCGGCCTCGAGGCCGTCAACATCGCCGCCCAGAAGGTCGCTTCCGGCTGGGAGGACCTCGTCCTCGCCGGCGGCGTCGAGTCGATGTCCCGCGTGCCGATGGGCTCCGACGGTGGCGCCTGGGCGATGGACCCCGAGACCAACTACGACACCAGCTTCGTGCCGCAGGGCATCGGTGCCGACCTGATCGCGACGATCGAGGGCTTCACCCGCGACGATGTCGACCAGTTCGCGGCCCGCTCGCAGGAAAGGGCCGCAACTGCCCAGAAGGAAGGCCGCTTCAAGGGCTCGGTGATCCCGGTCAAGGACTTCAACGACACGGTCGTGCTCGACCACGACGAGTTCATCCGCGAGGGCACGACCGCCGAGTCGCTAGGCAAGCTGAACCCCTCATTCGCCGGAATGGGCGAGATGGGCGGCTTCGACGCGGTGGCGCTTCAGAAGTACCACTGGGTCGAAAAGATCGATCACGTCCATCACGCAGGCAACTCCTCGGGAATCGTCGACGGTGCATCACTGGTCGCGATCGGCAGCGAGAAGGCAGGCGAGCGGAATGGTCTTACCGCGCGGGCCCGCATCGTCTCGACCGCAGTTTCCGGTGCAGACCCGACGATCATGCTCACCGCCCCCGGCCCGGCTTCCAAGAAGGCCCTCGAGAAGGCCGGCATCACCGCCGATGACCTCGACCTGATCGAGATCAACGAGGCTTTCGCCGCGGTGGCGCTCCGCCTGGTCCGTGACCTCGACGTGGACATGGAGAAGGTAAACGTCAACGGCGGCGCAATCGCCATGGGCCATCCCCTCGGCGCGACCGGCGCGATGATCCTCGGCACGATCGTCGATGAACTCGAACGGACCGGCGGCCGCTACGGCCTCTGCACCCTCTGCGTCGGCGGCGGCATGGGCATCGCCACGGTCGTCGAGCGCGTCTGAGCCGGAAAAGACCAGGAGAACCTGAACATGAGTGAAACCAAGACCATCCAGTGGGAAAAGGGCGACGACGGCATCGTCATTCTGACCATCGACGACCCCAGCCAGGGCGCGAACACGATGAACCGCGACTACATCGAGTCGATGGGGCAGATCGTGGACCGGCTCGAAGCCGAGAAGGAATCCGTCAAGGGCGTGATCATCACCTCCGGCAAGAAGACCTTCTTCGCCGGCGGTGACCTGAACGACCTGCTCGCTGTGACCAAGGAGCAGTCGGTCGAGTTCGCCGAGGGCATCCGCATCGTCAAGCAGCAGCTTCGCCGTCTCGAAACGCTCGGCGTGCCCGTCGTGGCCGCGGTTGGCGGCTCGGCGCTCGGCGGCGGCCTCGAGATCACCCTCGCGACCCATCACCGGATCGTGGTCGACGACACGAAGATCCAGCTCGGGACTCCGGAGGTCCAGCTCGGCCTGCTGCCCGGCGGTGGCGGCGTGGTTCGCACCGTGCGCATGCTTGGCCTGGCCGACGCGCTGATGCAGGTCCTGATCCAGGGCAAGCCGCTTCGCCCGCAGAAGGCGAAGGAGATCGGCCTGATCGACGAACTGGTCGAGTCGAAGGACGACCTGATCCCGGCCGCGAAGAAGTGGATCGGCGAGAACCCCGAGGCGGTCCAGCGCTGGGACGTCAAGGGCTACAAGATCCCCGGCGGCACCCCGTCCAGCCCGAAGCTGGCGATGACCCTGCCGGCCTTCCCTTCGAACCTGAAGAAGCAGCTCAAGGGTGCGAACTACCCGGCCCCGATCGCGATCATGTCGGCCGCAGTTGAGGGTTCGCAGGTCGATTTCGACACCGCGATCGAGATCGAGGGCCGCTACTTCCTCGAGCTCGCCACCGGCCAGATCGCCAAGAACATGATCCAGGCCTTCTTCTTCGACCTGCAGCAGGTCAATGGTGACCGCGGCCGACCGGCCGACGGCGAGAAGTACACGGCGAAGAAGGCGGTCGTGCTCGGCGCCGGCATGATGGGTGCCGCAATTGCCTATGTCTGCGCCAAGGCCGGCATCGAGGTCGTGCTCAAGGACATCTCGCTCGAAGCCGCCGAGCGCGGCAAGGGCTACTCGAAGGACATCGTCGACAAGGCGATTTCCCGCGGCCGCTCGACCGAGGAGAAGGGCGAGGCCCTCCTGGCCCTGATCAAGCCGACCGCCGAGGCCAGCGACGCCGAAGGCGCCGACCTGGTGATCGAGGCCGTCTTCGAGGACCCGGGCGTCAAGGCCCAGGTCTTCGCCGAGATCGAGCCGTTCCTGGCCGATGGTGCGCTGCTCGGATCGAACACTTCGACCTTGCCGATCACCGGCCTGGCCGAAGGCGTTTCCCGGCCGGACGACTTCATCGGCCTCCACTTCTTCAGCCCGGTCGACAAGATGCCGCTGCTGGAGATCATCAAGGGCGAAGAGACCAGCGATCACACCCTTCACCGCTCGCTCGACCTCGCGAAGCAGATCAAGAAGACCCCGATCGTGGTCAATGACTCGCGCGGCTTCTTCACCAGCCGCGTGATCGGTACCTTCATCAACGAAGGCATCGCCTTCCTCGCCGAGGGAGTACCGGCCTCGACCATCGAGCAGGCTTCGAGCCAGGCCGGATACCCGGCCCCGGTGCTTCAGTTGAGCGATGAGCTGAACATGGAGCTGATGATCAAGATCCGCAAGGCCACCCGCGAGGCACTCGAAGCCGAAGGGGTCGAGTGGGCGCCGCACCCGGCCTTCGCCGTGGTCGACCGCATGGTCGAAGCGGGTCGGGCCGGCAAGCTGGCCGGGGCCGGCTTCTACGACTACGAGGACGGAAAACGGACCGGACTCTGGGCCGGTCTGAAGGAAGAGTTCCCGCCGGTCGGGGACCCCTCGCAGATCGACCTGCTCGAGCTGCAGGAGCGGATGCTCTTCGTCGAGTCGCTCGAGACGGTCAAGTGCCTCGACGAGGGCGTGATCGAATCGGTCGCCGATGCGAACATCGGCTCGATCTTCGGGATCGGCTTCCCCGGCTGGACCGGAGGCGTGCTCCAGTACATCAACGGCTACACCTCGGAAGCCCACCCGGACCGCAAGGGCCTGGCCGGTTTCGTCGAGCGCAGCCGCGAGCTGGCGGCGAAGTACGGCGAGCGTTTCGAGCCCCCGGCCTCCCTGGTCGAGAAGGCCGAACGCGGCGAGACCTACGCCGATCAGCCGGCCGAAGAACTGGTCGCTTCCTAGCCGCGACTTCTAGGGGAATGCCGCGGGCAATCCGGGGGGTAACCCCGATTGCCCGCGGCCTGACCCGCTGAAAGAATCCCGGTCATGCTCGATGTGACCACGACGGCCTGGCTCGTCACCTGCGGAATCGTCCTGGCCCTCTTCGTGGTCGACCTTGGCGTGGCGATCGCCCGCCCGCATGCGGTCGGCTTCAAGGAGGCGGCTTTCGCGTCGACCTTCTACATCGCGGTTGCGGTCGCCTTCGGCGTCGCCTTCGGGATGATCGCCGGCTGGGAATCGGGCGGCGAGTACTTCGCCGGCTACATCCTCGAGAAGAGCCTCTCGGTCGACAACCTCTTCGTCTTCGTGGTGATCATGACCACCTTCGCGGTGCCGCAGGAGCATCAGCAGAAGGTTCTCCTGATCGGCATCTTCGCGGCCCTGCTGCTGCGGGTCGTCTTCATCATGCTCGGGGCGACCCTGCTCGAGTCCTTCTCGATCATGTTCCTGCTGTTCGGGCTACTGCTCGTCTTCACCGCGATCCAGCTCTTCCGCCACCGGGACGAGGATCCCTCGGTCGAGGACAACGCAGTGGTCAACCTGGCGCAGAAGCGGCTGCCGGTGACCGACGAGTACGACGGGGGGAAGCTGACCACCCGGATCGACGGCAAACGCTTCTTCACCCCGCTGTTCCTGGTCCTGCTGGCGATCGGCAGCGTCGACATCCTCTTCGCCCTCGACTCGATCCCGGCGATCTTCGGCATCACCGACGAGGTCTTCATCGTCTTCGCCGCCAACGCCTTCGCCCTGCTCGGCCTGCGGGCGCTCTTCTTCCTGGTCACCGGCCTGCTCGACCGGCTGGTCTATCTATCCAGCGGGCTGGCGATCGTCCTGGCCTTCATCGGCGTCAAGCTCGGCCTCCACTGGGGTCACCTCCAGAGCGATTCGGTCCCCGAGATCTCGACGACCTTCTCGCTCGTGGTGATCGGCATCGTGCTGGCGGTCACCACCGTGGCCAGCCTGATCAAGTCAGGCCGGAACCCGGAGATGAAGGCCCACGCAGGCTCGCTGCGGGGCCACCCGCCGAAGGAGACGGACGGCCGGTAACTCGTATTCTGGGTTCGTGCCGGCGCGTCCACTCAACGAGGTAATCGATCCGGGCTGGGTCGAGGCGCTTGAGCCGGTGGCCGGCCAGATCTCGGCGATGGGGGAGTTCCTTCGCGCCGAGGCGCGGGCGGGAAGGGGTCACCTTCCGGCCGGAGAGAACATCCTGCGGGCCTTCACCCTGCCGCTGGACCAGGTCCGGGTGCTGATCGTCGGGCAGGATCCTTACCCGACTCCGGGCCATGCGGTCGGGCTATGCTTCTCGGTCGCTCCGGACGTGCGCCCGCTGCCGCCCAGCCTGGTCAACATCTTCAAGGAGTACTCGGAGGACCTCGGTTACCCGACACCCTCGAACGGCGACCTCTCGCCCTGGTTCGATCGCGGGGTGCTGCTGCTGAACCGGTCCCTCTCGGTCCAGCCCGGCAGGCCGAACTCGCATCAGGGCAAGGGCTGGGAGACGGTGACCGAACAGGCGATCACCACTCTCGCCGCGCGAGGCGGTCCGATGGTCGCGATCCTCTGGGGCCGCAACGCCCGCAACCTGGCGCCGCTGCTCGGTCCGGTCCCGGCGATCGAATCGGCCCATCCGAGTCCGATGGCCGCCCACAACGGCTTCTTCGGTTCCCGGCCCTTCAGCCGGGCCAATCAATTGCTGGCCGATCAGGGAGCCGAACCAATCGACTGGCGCCTTCCGTAGGCTTCCCGCGATGCGTCTGATCGTTGCCCGTTGCGAGGCCCGGTACTCCGGGCGGCTGGAGACCTTTCTTCCCGAAGCCCTGCGGCTGGTGATGATCAAGTCGGACGGCTCGGTGATGATCCACGCCGATACCGGCGGTTACAAGCCGCAGAACTGGATGACGCCGCCGACCACGATCGAAGAACTCGAGGCGGAAGGGGATGAGCCGGCCCGCATCGTCGTGACCAAACGGGCCGGGGCGACCGAGGACCGGGTCGAGATCCGGATCGCCGAAGTTCTTTCCGATGTGACTCACGACATGGGCGAGGCCGCTGCCCTCGAACGGGACGGAGTGGAAGCCCACCTGCAGGAGTTGCTGGCCGAGCAGCCGCACTGGTGCGGCGAGGGACTGAAACTGATCAAGCGCGAGTGGTTCACCGACATCGGCCCGGTCGATCTGATGTGCCAGGACGAAGACGAGAACTGGGTCGCGGTCGAGATCAAACGGGTCGGCACGATCGAGGCGGTCGAACAGATCACCCGCTACCTCGAGCGGATCCAGCTGGAACCGACCATGGCCGAATGTCGCGGCGTGCTGGCCGCGCAGCAGATCAAGCCTCAGGCCCGAACCCTGGCCGAAGGCCGGGAGATCGCCTGCGTCGAAGTCGACCTCGCCGTCCTCCGCGGAGAACGAGAACCCGACCTCACCCTCTTCGGCTAACGGGGTCCGTTCGTATTCACGAAGAGGACCGGCTTTTCGCCGAACTCGCCGCTTTCGGACCTGGCGAGCAGGGCGGCCATCGCCTTGGCGGTATAGACCGGGTCGAGTTCGAGACCGTCGGCCCGGGCCAGTTCGGTGGCCCGTTCCGATTCCGGGGTCGGGGCACCGTAGGTCTCGCCCATCCAGTCGGATGTCATCTCGTGCCGCAGCTCCGGCTCTTCGAAATCGGCCCCACGCTTCCGCAGCAGTGCGGCGCTCTTGCCGGCGAGTTTGCGGATTGCCTGATCATCCAGCCGGAGATGCTCGGTGACGATCACGCCGAGTACCCGGGTGTCCAGCCCGGAGAGGGAGAGACCGAGCGAAAGGCCAGCGGCGGTGCCTCCGGAGCCGGTCGGGACCACGACCCAGCCCGGCTCGGGAAGCTCGCCCGCCCGGACCTGATCGGCGATCTCGAAGGCGGTCTCCACATAGCCGAGCGAGCCAAGGGGCGAGGACCCACCGGAGGGAAGGATGTACGGCGGCTTCAGGCCGCTCATGTGCCGGCCGATCAGCCAGGGGGCGAGGGCGATGGTCCGGTTCTTTGTCCTGGTGAAGTGGATCGTTGCCCCCGAGGCCTCCAGCCTGCCGAGTTGGGCTTCCACATGCTCGTCGCGGGGCTGGTCGATCAGGGCGAGGGCCGTGTCGATTCCCTGTTCGCGGGCGTAGAGGGCGGTGGCCAGGCCCCAATTGGTTCCCAGCCCGCCAAAGGTAAGGATCGTCTTCCGGCCCTTCCCTTTGACATCCGGCAGTAGCCACTCGAGTTTCCGGACCTTGTTGCCGCCCCAGCCGCCATCCCCGAACCCGCTTTCATCCTTCAGCCAGATCCCGTTGCGCTCGCCGCCGAGGGCCGGCAGGGGGCGAACCGGCGTCGGTTCCCGGCCGAGTTCGAGGTGGGGGAGAGAACCCCGGAGTGCGGGTCGCCACTGGTGGAGGTAGGGCATCGGCGTGATTGTGACGAATCGCTGCCGGGTTCTGTAGTAGAGATATGCGCATGAAGAAGGCCCTCATTCTCTTTCCGGCACTGCTCGTTTCATTGATCTTCAGCTCCCCGGCTTCGGCCGGAACGGGCGAGATGGAGCAGGTCGATCCCGACATCACCAGCGGCAAAGCGGCCCGGGAGTTCAAGCAGGCCCGCGAGAAGTGGCTGGGCTGGGGAGTCTCGAACTACAGGATGCGGGTCCACCGCTCCTGTTACTGCGTCACTCCTTTCGAGGTCGATGTCACCGTCAGAAAGGGCAAGCCGGTCAAGGTTTCCGATCGGCCCTGGTACGGACCCTTCACCGTGCCGGGTATGTTCCGGATCATCGGTCAGGCGATCAAGCGCAAGGTGGCGATTCTCGACGTCAGCTACGACGGGCGCCTCGGCTTCCCCAAACGGGCCTGGATCGATTACATCGCGATGGCGGCGGATGACGAGACCGGCTACCGGATCACCAGGTTCAAGACCCTGAAACCCTGAGCGGGAAACCGGTCCGGAACCGCCACTTTCAGCGGTCCGCGGGGTTTAGACTTTCGGCGGTCCGGATCGGCGAAACGATCCGCAGGCACCGGTAATCGAACAAAGGTCGGGAAGCATGGAAAGCAGCAGGTGGGGCGCGAGGGCACTGATGGCCGGTACCTCGGTGCTCGTCGCCGCGCTTGCTTTCGCCGGAGGCCAGGGCGCTTCGGCTTCCCGGGTGGCCGTTGATCGCGAACTGCCCCGGACCTTCCTGCTCAAGCTTGAAGAGGCATCGACCGTCCGGACCTACCGCCAGAACCTCGATCAGGGCCCGAGGGCGGCGAAGGCGGCAGCCCGCAGCCAGAAGTCCGATGTCGCCGAGGCGCAATCCGAAGTGATCGGCGATCTCCCGGCCGATTCGAGCGTGCTCTACCGGACCCACAGCGTTCTGGCCGCGGTCGGAGTGAGCGCTTCGGCTGGCGACAAGCCGGAACTCGAAGCGATCCCGGGCGTGAGCGCCGTCTATCCGGTCGCGCCGAAGCATCGGGAGAACGCCTACGCCGTGCCGTTCCAGTCCGCTCCGGCCGCCTGGCAGTCAACCGGCTTCCTCGGTCAGGGCCAGACGATCGCGGTGATCGACTCCGGCGTCGATTACACCCACTCGGATTTCGGCGGTCCGGGCACGGTGCTCGCCTTCGAGGAAGCCCAGGCCGATGAAGCGGTGGCGGCAGACCCGCTGCTCTTCCCCAACGAAAAGGTGACCGGCGGGATCGACCTGGTCGGGGACGACTACAACACGAACTCCTCCGACGAGAGCTACCAGCCCGATCCCCACCCGGACCCGAACCCGCTTGACTGCGGTGGTCACGGTTCCCATGTGGCCGGATCGGCCGCCGGGTACGGAGTCAACGCCGACGGGTCGACCTACAGCGGTACCTACGACGAAAGCACCGATTTCGGCGCGATGAAGATCGGCCCGGGCGTGGCCCCCGAAGCCGGCATTTTCGCGATCAAGGTATTCGGTTGCGAGGGCAGCACAAGCGTGGTCACCGAAGCGATCGACCGGGCAGTTGACCCCGATGGAAACGGCGACCCCTCCGATCACGTCGACGTGATCAACCTTTCGCTCGGCTCCGACTTCGGCTCGGTCGAGGATGGTGACTCGGTCGCCGTCAACGCCGCCGTCGGAATGGGGGTGAGCGTGGTCGCCGCCGCCGGCAACGCAGGCGATCACACGGACATCACCGGTTCGCCGGGCGACGCCCCCAGGGCCCTCAGTGTGGCCAGCACCATGGACGCCGAATCGAAGGTCGACGGAGCAGAAGTCACCATCGACGGCAATCAGGACCTCTACACGGTGACCCGGTCGGTCCGTTACGACTGGAAGACGAAGCCCGACCTGAGCGGACCCGTGGTCGCCGCTCCGCTTGAGAACGAAACCGCCTGCTCGCCATACACCGGAACTCCTTTCACCGGCAAGGTAGTGCTCGTCAAGTGGCATGACGCCGCTCCCGAATGCCCATCGGCCACCCGCGGCGACAACCTCGCGGCGGCCGGTGCGGTCGGATTCATCTTCGGCAGCGACTCCGAATCCTTCTCGGCCGGGATCAACGGCGACGACGAGATTCCCGGGGTGCTGATGGTCGCCTCGGGCGCCGACGCGATCCGCGACGCACTCGACAACGCGCTCGAAGTGACGGTTGACGGGACCGAGGTCAACGGGATCACCCAGAACTTCCCCGACGACAACGACAAGGCTTCCTCTTTCACTTCTCGCGGGATTCACGCGGTTGGCAACGTCAAGCCGGATGTGGCCGCGGTGGGAAGCTCGGTCTTCTCGGTCGCGGTCGGTGAGGGAAGCGAAGGGACCAGCAACTCGGGCACCTCGATGGCTTCACCGATGGTCGCCGGTCTCGCCGCCCTGGTGCGCCAGGCGAATCCGGACTGGAGCCCGCTCCAGGTCAAGGCCGACATCATGAACACCGCCGCGCATGACCTCTTTGTCGGCGGGTCGGCCGATCCGGGGAGCGACCGGTACGGACCTCCACGGGTCGGGGCGGGCCGGATCGACGTCGAAGCGGCCACCGGGAACGAAGTCCTCGCCTACAACGCCGCGAACGGCTCGGTCAGCGTCTCCTTCGGACCCGTTGCCGTGGACGCCCCGGTCACCCTGAGCCGCGAGGTCACGATCGACAACCAGTCCTCATCGACAGTCACCTACGACGTCGGGTACGACCCGATCAACGAAGTTCCGGGCGCGGAGTTCTCGGTCTCGCCGGCGGAGGTGACCCTTGACCCTGACGAGACCACGGCGGTCACGGTGAGCCTGGAGATCGAGGATCCTTCCGAGCTGACCAAGGCGGTCGATCCGACCGTCGGCCGGTTCGGCTCGGATGGCCATCCGCGGGAAACCCTGGCCGAGGCGTTCGGACGCCTGCTGCTTGAGCCCGTCGTTCCCGGTCTCGCTCTGCGGGTGCCGGTCTATGCCTCGCCGCGACCGGCCTCGGACATGAGCCAGCCGGAAGCGCTCGAGATGCACCGGACTTCGGCCACCGCTTCCGATCCGGAGCAACAGGCGAACCTCCTGCTTTCGGGAGAGGGCGTTGGCAGCGAAAGCGGCGAGAACGGAATCGGCGACGGTGACCCGCACAACGACATCGAGTCGATCGCGGCCGGTTTCGAGCTTCAGGCAACAAGTGGCGAAGCGCCCGAATGTGACGAGGAGATCGAGTCTTCCTGCTGGCGGCTCCCGGAAGAGAAGTACGCCGATCTGGCGATGGTCGGGTACACCTCCGACGCGCCCCTGGTCGCCGATCCCGCCGATGCGCTCGCCTACTTCGTGGTGGCGGTCCACGGTCCGGCGGCGATCCCCTCCGACAAGTCCTACATCCAGTTCGACCTCGACGTCGATGGTGACAACGCCCCGGACCTCTACCTTTCCAACACCCGCCTCGGCGAGGACGACATCTTCATCTCCGAGCTCTACGACCCGGCGAAGCCCGCCGGTCAGCGGGTGGTCGACACGCAACTGCTGAACGGACGCTTCGGAGACACCGACACCGCGCTGTATGACAGCGACGTGATGGTCCTTCCGGTTTCCCTTGATGTCCTGTCCGATTACGGGATCAACGAGGCGAACCCCAGGATCAGTTACGGGGTCGAGGCCTACTCTTATTCTTCGGGGCCGCCGATCGACCTGATCGGAGTCAGCCCGGATGCGGAAGAGCTCGAAGACCCGCTCGGCGCCAATCTTTTCGAGCCGGGGATCATGGTCACCGATTCCGAGGGCAACGGACCTCTGGTCGAAGACCAGCCCGGGGACGAGCTGATGGTGACCAGGAACATCGCTTCCTGGGAAGAGGATCAGGCTCTGGGAATCCTGATGCTTCACTTCCACAACCTGGTCGGCGAGAAGGCTCAGGCGGTTTCGATTCAGGGGGCCGACTCCGACACCGAACTGATCGTCACCCCGGGGACCTTGAGCGCCCGGGTCGACCCGGTGGGCGAGGATCTGCCCGCCCCGACCGGAAGCGTCACCTTCTCGGTCGATGGCAACGAGATCGGCAGCGCCCCGATCGACGGCGGCGCGGCCGTGCTGAGTTACGAGGTGCCTCACGGCGCCACCCGGCAGGTCAAGGCGACCTACTCGGGGAACCCCGACTTTGAACCTTCCTCCGACCAGATCCAGCGATCCGACCCGCGGTTGACGGCAAAGATCACCAGCAAGGGAAAGAAGAACCGCTTCGGCTGGTACCGCAAGCCGGTCACGGTTTCCTTCAGGTGTGTGGCCTCGGGGTCGGACCTGACCGAGGACTGCCCCTACCCGAGGCGGTTGACGAAGGACGGCCGGGGCCAGCAGGTCCGGAAAGTGATCGTCGCCTTCGACGGTGGCAAGGCAACGGTCAGCGTCCGCGGCATCAACATCGACCGCACGGCTCCGGTGGTGAGGCTGCCTGGCATCAGGCGGGGCGCGACCTACCCGCGGATCCGGCGGCCCCGCTGTGTGGCCAGGGATCGCACCTCGGGGGTGCTCGCCTGCAACGCCAGCTGGGTCAGGCGCGGCAGCCGGGTCATCTACACGGCCAGGGCCACCGACCGGGCCGGCAACCGGAAGACGATCCGGATCCGGGTGCGAATCCGGCGCTGATCAATCCTCGAGAGTCGGCACCGGAACGCCCTGGTCGGCGTCGATCATCGAAGCGCGCTTGATCACGCCTTCCCCGAATCTCGAGCGAACGTCGTCGACGGCCTGATCGAGGGCCGCACTTTCGCGGCCGGACCCGTCCGGCTTGCCGGCGAGCGGGAGTTCCATCTGGACGGTGTCGGCCTGCTCGAGGTTGCCGAGCGAGACCCCGATCAGACTCAGATCCTTTTCCTCGATCTCCTCTCGGGAGGCATCGAAGAGCTCCCTGACGGCAGCAAGAATCGTTTCGGTTTGGTCGGTGGGGAAGGGGAGTGTGTGGGCGCGGCTGGCCCGCGAGAAATCTCCGAAGCGCAGCGAGATCGAAACGGTTCGGCAGGCGCGCCCGGCTTCCCGCAGTCGGCGGGCCGTGCGGTCGACCAGCGCGGCGGCCAGTGAATCGACCTCGCTTTCGCTTCGGGATCCACGGGGGAAGGCGCTCTGGGCGCCAATCGACTTGCGCCTTTCACGGGGACTGACCGGCCGCGGGTCCCTTCCGCTGGCGAGGTCGAGAAGATGATCCGCCGAAGACTCACCGATCGCTGCGGCAAGCCGGACCCGGCTGCTGCGGGCGACGTCGCCCACGGTCCGGATTCCCATGTCGTTCAGCTTGCCGGTGGTGACCTTGCCGACGCCCCAGAGCGCCTGGATCGGGAGGGGGTGGAGGAACTCGGACTCCCGCCCCGGTTCAACCACCAGCAGACCGTCCGGCTTGGAGGCGCCGCTGGCGACCTTGGCCAGGAACTTGGTTCTTGCCACACCGACCGAGATCGGCAGTCCCGCCTCGGCCAGCACCCGCTCTCTGAGCGTGGCGGCTATCTGGGGCGGGGTTCCGGAGATGTGTTCCATTCCCCCGACCTCGAGGAAAGCCTCGTCGATCGAGATGCCTTCGACCACCGGGGCGGTGTCGTGGAAGATCTCGTAGACCGCCTTGCTCGCCTTTGAGTAGGCCTCCATCCGGGGTGCAACCACCGCAGCTTCGGGACAGATCCGGAGGGCATCACGGCCGTTCATGGTGGTGTAGATGCCCAGGGCCTTGGCTTCGTAACTTGCCGCGAGCACGACGCCGGTGCCGACGATCACCGGCCTTCCGCGAAGGGCCGGGTCATCGCGCTGTTCCACCGACGCATAGAAGGCGTCGAGGTCGGCGTGGAGGATCGAGGCAGCGCTCACGAACCCATGTTCGCATGTCTGGCTGTCGTCACCCGATGGCAAATTCTAGTGACTGAAATTGCAGTCGTTAGGGAAGCATTTTGCTATAATGACTGAAAGATCAGCCACTATGGAATCAAACCTTTCAGACCAATCGATCCTCGGGGCGCTGGGAAGCGACCTCCGGCGGCTGCGACTCTCCCGCAACCTGAGTCAGGCCGGTCTCGCCGCGGAAGCCGGGGTCACCCGCGACACGATCCGGCGGCTGGAAGCCGGGGAGTCGGTTTCGACACAGACCCTGGTCCGGGTGCTCAGGGCACTCGACCTGCTCGGGGCACTGGCGGGACTGTTCCCGGACCGGGGGCCTGGCCCGCTCGAACAGCTCGAGCGGGGCCCGGCCGGCCGGCAGCGGGCCCGGGCCTCCTCCCGTGAAACGAGGCCGTCAGAAGAGTGGCGCTGGGCCGACGGTGAAGATCAGTGAGCACGATCGCCGAAGTCCGGATGTGGGGGAGGCGGATCGGCGCGGTCGCCCTGGCCGACGGGCAGAGGGTTGCCGAGTTCGAGTACACCCCGGAGTTCGCGGCCAGTGGAATCGAGGTCGCGCCGATCGAGATGCCGCTGGCGGGCGAACGACGCTTCAGCTTCCCGGCGCTTTCCGAAGCGAGCTTCCGCGGGCTGCCGGGCATGCTGGCCGACTCGCTTCCCGACCGTTTCGGCAACGCCCTGATCGATGCCTGGCTGGCCCGGGAAGGGCGGGAGCCCGGCAGCTTCAATGCGGTCGAGCGCCTCTGCTACACGGGCAGCCGGGGCATGGGCGCGCTCGAGTACCGTCCCGCGACCGGCCCTGGCCCGGCCGAAAGCCATCCGGTCGAGGTCAACGCTCTTGCCGACCTTGCGGCCGAGATCCTGGCTCGGCGAACGGATCTGAAGACGAGCCTCGGAGAAGGGGGCCGGGACCAGGCACTCGGGGAGATCCTCCGGGTCGGCACCTCGGCCGGCGGCGCCCGGGCCAAGGCCCTGCTGGCCTTCAATCCGGGAACCGACGAGGTGAGGTCGGGCCAGCTCGATGTCCCCGAGGGTTTCCAGCACTGGATTCTCAAGTTCGACGGGGTAGAGGACAGGAGCCGGGAGATCGGCGAGCCCCGCGGCTACGGGGTGATCGAGTGGGTCTATTCCCGGCTGGCCGAGGCGGCCGGGATCGAGATGAACGAGTGCCGTCTGCTCGAGGACGGTGACCGCCGGCACTTCATGACGCTTCGCTTCGACCGGACCGAGGAGGGGAAACGGCTGCACATGCAGTCACTGGCCGCGCTCGCGCACCTTGATTTCAACCTTCCCGGCGCCAATTCCTACGAGCAGGCATTCCAGACGATCAGGCGGCTCGGCCTGGGGCGGGAGGCTGTCGACCAGCAGTTCCGCCGCATGGCCTTCAACGTGATCGCGAGAAACCAGGACGACCACGTCAAGAACATCGCCTTCCTGATGGACCGGGGCGGCAACTGGTCGCTTTCCCCGGCCTTCGACCTGACCTGGGCCTAC
The DNA here is from genome assembly GCA_020438425.1 of Solirubrobacterales bacterium. Taxonomy (GTDB): domain Bacteria; phylum Actinomycetota; class Thermoleophilia; order Solirubrobacterales; family 70-9; genus 67-14. The sequence goes on along the minus strand of JAGQUQ010000011.1, from coordinate 27,790 downwards.
AACCCGACCGGCCAGTGGACCTCGGCCCACCAGATGTCGATCAACGGCAAGCGGGACGATTTCTCGATCGATGATTTCCGCGAGATCGGCAGGCTGGCCTCGATGAAGCGGGGTTCGGTCGAAAAGATCCTGGCCGAAGTCTCGGAATCGGTTTCCAACTGGCCAAAGCTTGCGGCCGATGCCGGTGTTGAAGGTGATGTGATCAGGCGAATCGCAGATACCCACAGGCTCGGGCTGGGTGACGGGTGAGGGCACGTGATCCAATTGGCTTTGGCGACGACTCGAGTTCGAGTTGATAACTTCGTTTTGATTGATTGCTAGGCAGGAGTGAATTTAATGACATCGAAGTCAACAAATCTAGATCCATCGCGTCTAGTCCTGGCAATTCTGATGTTGGCTGCTGGCTTTCTTTCCTTGAGTACTGCAACCTGGGCTTCGATTCCAGGCCAGAACGGGCCTATGTTGATAAGTGCTTCCGTCTCGTCGGGCGGCATTCCTTTTAGTGGCCTGTTTGACATCCATCTGGGTGGTAAGTCGACGCGGGCTAGTCCGATTGGTGAGACAATCAATAGCGCTGCCGTGTCCCCAAACGGAGCGTTGCTGGCGTTTTCCAGAAGTCCTGGGGACCAGGTTTGGCTTGGTGACCGAAGAGAGATTGAGAAACAAGGATCTCTAGCGGGTGCGATACAGATCTCGGGTATTGGTGCGAGTGCTAGTGACCCCGAGTTCTCGCCAGATGGTCGATCGATCTTCTATTCGTCTTTTCTCTATTCGTCGGGTGAAGGTATTGAGATTTGGCAGGTATGCCGCTATTGGATTTCCTCTGGGAAGACGCAGAAGTTGGTTAGTCAGTTTCCCGTCTTGGAGACTTCCCCAGTTCCCGCAGTGTCACCTAACGGTCGACTCTTGGCTTACTCGTACCAGTCGCCAGCTGGAGCTAGAATCCGGCTTGTCCGACTTGGTGATCGCTCGTCTTGGACTTTGCCGTCTAACGGCGAAGCACGACTAGGCAACTTTTCGCCGGATGGATCTCGTCTTGCCTATATTCGAGGTCCACTAGGTGGTTCGAACCTGACGGTCAGTCGACTAGACGGGATGGATAGCCGAACGCTTGGTCAAGCAGATGGAATTCCTTCGTTCTCGCCGGATGGGACTTTGGTTGGCGTTACTCGCGGCTATCCCGAGCGCGAGGAAATCGTGGTCTTTCGACTTTCAGATGACCACCGTAAGGTGCTTTCGGCACCAGGCTCGGCTTGGCAACTTTGGGACTGGCCTCGGAGACGACCGTTTGCACTCCTGGGTTTCGCACGACATAGAAGTGAGATCTCGATCCGGGTTTTCAATTCCGGCCGGGTCAGACTCTCAGGATTCGGCATCAAGAGTCTTTCCACAGGTATTCTTGCTCGGGGCACCCACCGGTTGAAGGTGCACTGGCGAGAAAGATATCGCCGAACTAGAGTTCGGATCAAGTTTCGCCCGATTGGTGGATTGTCCAGCACAAGATCGATCTCGATCCAGAGGTGAACCACAAGCAAGGCTCCTGGCATCGGACACGACAGAGGACGAAAGTGGAGTGTTTCATGATCGGCCGGTACTGCACCGGGAAAGAATCCTAAGCGAAGCTGGAAGACTTCAGTGAAACCGGCAGTCTTGCTTCGATGAAGTGGGGCTCCGTTGGGAAGATCCCGGGCGAAGTGACTGAATCCGTTTCGGCCTGGCCAAAGCTTGCGGCCGATGCCGGTGTTGAAGGTGATGTGATCAGGCGAATTGCAGAAACCCACCGTCTGGAACTGGGGCGCCCGTGAAGCCTGCGCGGCGATCGCTGCTGCTTGCCCTTGCCCTCGCGTTCTTCGCGGCGTCGGCCGGAACCGCCTCGGCGATCCCCTGGGACATGGGAGGCAAGGTCCCTCCTTCGGAGACCCCTGCGCCGGAGACTCCCGACCCGCTCTGCCAACAGAGTTACGCCAATGACCTGCCCGAGGCCGGTCCGAGGCTTCACTTCGGGGTCGGCCCGCGGCTGGCCGGCGAGATCGGCACCGGCCAGACGACGCCACTGACACCCGAGAACTGGCGCAAGAGGGACCAGGCTTTGAAGCGGCTGGCCGGCGACCGCGACTTCACGGTCCGGCTGAACCGTCTCTTCCTGTCGGATGGCTGGAAGGGGATCCGCAAGTTCCAGAAGATGGCCCGCCACTACGGGCGGCTCGGTTTCGGGGTCGAACTCCAGGTCCGCTACCACCCGCGCCCCGCACAGAACGGGAACCTGCGGGCCTGGCTCGATTACGTGAGGAAGGTGGTCCGGGCCTTCGGTCCGATCCATTCCGTCAGGACGCTTCAGATCACCAACGAGGTCAACCTTTCGACTTCCCCCAACACCTCGGACGGGGCCTGGGAGAAGTCGACCGAGGCGCTGGTTGCCGGAGTCAAGACCGCCCGTCGATACTCGGACCGGATCGGCCACGGACACCTCATGATCGGTTTCAACTTCGCCTGGCGCTTCGGCCCCCAGGCCGACGCCGATTTCTGGAACCGGCTGCGCGAGGTCGGCGGCAAGGAACTGAGGCAGGCAACCGACTGGGTCGGGCTCGACCTGTACCCGGGTACCTATCTGCCGCCCGCCGCGCTGATAACCGACTACGGGGACGCCTTCCTCGAGGCCCTGGCCCAGATGAGGGAGTGCTACATGCCAATGGCCGGGTTCGGTCCCCGCTTTCCGATCAAGATCGAGGAGACCGGTTGGCCGACCGGTCCGGGTCGTTCCGAAGCCGATCAGAAGGAGATCCTCCGCGAGTTCGTGAGCACCACCCACCGGTATCGCGGCACCTACAACCTGACCGACTTCCGCTGGTTCGGCCTGCGCGACAACAACAGCCAGGGACCGGATCTCCAGTCGTTTTTCGGTCTCCTCCGGGACGACTACAGCCGCAAACCCGCCTACGGCGAGTACAGGAAACTGATTGCCAGCCACGGCGCCGGCAGGAAATCTTAAGCAAAACTTGACGCGCGTCAGTAAAATATCCCCATGAAGGGAATGAGGAGTACCGCCATTGCGATTGGCGCCGGACTGATCCTGACTCTTGTGCTCGCGACGCCGGTCCGGGCCGCGCTCGTGCCCGACGGTTACAACCCGCAGGGCCTGCCGACCGTCGGCTGCTTCTGGACCGGACCGTTCACCGCCGCGAACGAGAAGACCAATACGGCCTACCCCGGCACCGAGATCACCTACTGGGGCGCCAAGTTCCGCACCCCCGAGGGCGCCGTGCTCCGGTTGCGCGGGCAGTATCCACATGCCCGCTACTCGTCGCTCAACGCCTACGAATCGAGCGGGGGCACGCCCACCGGCTCGGTCTCGGACCGCCAGATCAAGCCGGACAGGGGCTCGGTCAACACCAGCCTGCCCGGCAAGGACCGCAAGGCGAAGAAGCGTTCCTGGACTGTTCGGGTGCTCGGCAGCTCCGCGCCGCCGAAACCGGCCCGCAACACCCTCTACGCGGCTCCTTCGAGCGAGGCCTACCAGGACATCCTCTACCGGGTCTACGTTCCGGACAGGGGCCGCAGCAACGCCGGCGGGGTGCCGATCCCGAAGCCCGAACTGACGCTCTCCGACGGCACCGTCCTGACCGGCAAGGCGCTCTGCGCGGCGCTCAACTCGAACCACGACTACAAGGCCAACAACGTGCCGCTGCCGGTCTACGAATCGCTGGTCAACTGGCCCGGCAAGGATCCGCTGACCAATCCGGCCGAGCCGGATTTCGGCTTCGTCAAGTTCTTCAACCTGCCGCTCTCGCTGGCCCGCTACAAGACCCAGGCCGAGTTCGACGCGGCCTGGCAGGCCAACCCGGTCGAGGTCGGGACGCTCTACGCCAACAACGACGCCCGTTACATGACCGGGGCCTTCAGCACCCGGTTCGGCAAGGTGCTGGTGATCAAGGGCAGCATGCCGACCACCCCGAAGACCTGGCACGGCAACCGCCGGGCGAAGTCTGCCCAGCTGGTCGAGTGGGACATGTGTTCGCTCGAGTCGGTCGCAACCACCCGGACCCACCGCTGCCTCTTCGACGAACAGGTGCCACTCAAGGGGAAGAAGCGGAACTACACGATCGTGGTCTCGAAGGCCGGTGACCGGCCCTGGAACGCGAAGCGCAAGTGCGGGGTGGCCTGGCTGGCCGCCGACCCGGACGGTGACGGCGCCGGCCGGACCGATGCCGGTCTGCTCCTGACCCGGAACGTGATTCCGGCCGCGAATTTCAGTCACGCGATCCAGAACGTGACTTCGCCCTACAACGCGGCGAAGATCATGGGCCGCTTCTACCCGCGCGGCAAGTACTCGAGCAAGTCGGCCTTCCAGAAACTCGGTTGCCCGAAGACCGGAATCTGACTTGGCAAAGAAAAAGAAAAAGGGGGAGAGCGTGGCGACACCGCCCAACCTGCTGCTGATCATCACCGACCAGCAGCGCCAGCCGATGCATTGGCCGGAAGACCAGCAGTGGCTGGATGATCTGATGCCGGCCGACGCCGAACTGGCCCGCACCGGGGTCACCTTCGAAGAAACCTGCATCGCCTCCTGCATGTGCTCTCCGAGCCGGGCCTCGCTCTTCACCGGCCGCTGGCCGGCCGAGCACGGGGTCGATCTGACCCTGACCCGTGGCGGTGCCCGGATCAACCGGGAGCACAGCAAGCACGCGCTTCGCAAGGGCATCGACTCGGTCCGGTCCGGCGAGATGTCTCCGCTCGAAATGATCGGCAACACGGTCAAGGGTGCGATCCGCCGGCCCAATGGCGGCACCGACGAGCGCGAGCTCGACCCCGACATGGAGAACCTGCCCAGCGTGCTTAAGCGGGCCGGTTACAAGACCGTGCTAAAGGGCAAGTGGCACCTGACCCAGCCGGTCGGAAGCGACTGGTCACGGGCCGACGCCGAGCGTCTCGCCGACGAGTACGGCTTCGAGGGCTGGGTGCCGCCGGATGCCGGCGAGAACATCGAGCCGAGCCATTTCGGCGGCGGCTCGATGGCCGGCAAGAGCAAGGAAGGCTACGACGAGGACTTCACCCGCCAGGCCGAAGAGTTCCTCGCCGACCCGCCGGAAGGGCCGTGGGCGCTGATCTTCTCCCTGGTCAACCCGCATGACGTGCTCGGTTATCCCTCCTCCTACGAGGAGGGTGGCTACTCGGATTCCGAGTGGGCCGACCTCGACGCGGTCGAGCTGCCGCCGACGGTGGACGAGACCCTCAGGAACAAGCCGCGGGTTCACGCCATGCTGAAGATGGGCCAGCTCGGATTCCTCGGTCCGATCGAAGGCGAGCAGAGGCTCGAGTACTGCCGGTTTTACGCCCACCTTCACCGGCTGGCCGACACCAAGATCGGCCGCGTTCTGGATGCCCTGGGAGACCCGGAGGATCCGGAGTCACTGCGTTCGAAGACCGTGATCTTCCGGACCTCGGATCACGGTGATCTCGGCATGTCCCACGGCGGCCTGCGCCAGAAGATGTTCAACGCCTACGAGGAAACGGTCAACGTGCCGCTGATCGTCTCGAATCCTCAGATGTTCCCCGAGCCGCGCCGGACCAAGGCACCGGCATCGCTCTGCGACGTGCTGCCGACCATGGCCGACCTGGCCGGGGTCGACACCGACGGACTGGAGCTTCGCGGTCGCAGCCTCGTACCGGTGCTGAAGGAAGAAGAGGAATCGGTGCAGGAAGGGACGCTTTTCACCTACGACGACCATCAGTCGGGCACCGCCTACCGGGATGTCACTCCCGGGGCCAACCGGATTCGCGCCTGGCGCACCCCGGAAGCCACCTACGCGATCTACCTGAATCCTCACGGCGGCCCGCCCGAGTTCGAGCTCTACGACCGGAAGCGGGACCCGGATCAGGTCGACAACCTGGTCGACCGCGACAGCGGCCGGGCCCTCAACCCCGCCGATCGCGAGTTGCTGGAGAAGATGCGGGCCGGTCTCAGGGCCGAGATGAAGCGCTGCCGGGTCCCCGCACTCCCGCACACGATCGAACGCCTGCCGGTCTGAACGGAAAACCCCGCCCGGTTTCCCGGGCGGGGCTGTTTCCTGGAGGAGTCCGGTCGGAGAGAGAGTTGACCGGACAGGGAGAAAATCCGTCTTTCGACGGTTGCCTCTCCCGGGGCAAGCTCAGGCGGCGGTGATCTCGCGGGGCTGGCCGGCCTCGGTCGCTTTCTAAACCTCGATCAGGCGGCCGGACCTGACGTCATAGACATAGCCGTAGATCGCGATGTCACCGGGAACCAGCGGGTGGTTTCGGATCTTCTCGACGTCCTCGACTACGGCGCCCTGCTGGTCGCTGATGGTCAGCCAGTCGATCTCGCGGCCGGCCGGGGAGCCAGGTCCCTCGCCGACGTCTGTGAAGCCTTCCGGTCCCAGTTCGGCCGTCTCCAGGCTGCTATCGAGCAGGTCGCTGATCACCTCATTGGTGAAGAACTCCATGCCGCAGTCGGTGTGATGGACCACGAACCACTCGCGGGTGCCGAGCAGCTTGTAGGAAATGACCAGGGAGCGGATCGCATCGTCGGATGCGCGGCCGCCGGCGTTCCGGATCACATGCGCGTCGCCTTCACTCAGCCCCGCGTACTTCGCCGGGTCAAGCCTGGCGTCCATGCAGGTGAGGATTGCGAACCTTCGGGCGGGGGGCAAGGCGAGCTCGCTCTTCTCGCCAAAGCCGGAGGCGTATTCCTCGTTCGCCGAGAGGACTTCTTCTTGAATCGACATATCGCGACTCCATGTTCGGTTGAGGGGTCATCGGAGTTCGGAAAGAATAACATATAAAGTCGATCAACTTTATGGGTAATTGTTTCCGGGTTGTGAAACAGGGTCGCAAGGGGGATAGGGTTCGCACATGGCAGGCAGCAGGGAAAAGACCTTTGGACGATTCGTGGCGATCGGTGACAGCCAGACCGAAGGGGTCGGCGATCCGACCGGTCCCGGCGGGATCGAAAGGGGCTGGGCCGACCGCTTTGCCGGGCAACTGGCCGAAGCGCAGCGGCGACAGGACCCGGAATCCGAGTTGCTTTACGCCAACCTCGCCGTCCGGGGCAAGCTGCTCGCCCAGATCGACGAGGACCAGACCGAGGCGGCCCTGGCGATGGAGCCGGACCTGATCAGCCTGATCGGCGGGCTCAACGATGTGATCCGGCCCGGTTGTGACATCGACCTGATCCTCGCCCGCATGGACACGATGCAGGATCGCCTGGCCAGCTCCGGTGCCACCGTGCTGACCATCACCTATCCCGACCCCGCCCTGATGATGCCGCTCGGCCGGCTGCTCTCCGACACCATGGCCGAGTTCAATCGCGGGCTGAGGCGAATCGCCGACCGGCACGGATCCCTGATCCTGGATGTTGCCGAATCGGCCGAGGTCGCCGACCCCGACCACTGGTGCGACGACCGCCTCCACCTCAACTCGAGCGGTCACCAGGTCATGGCCGACGGAATGTTCTCGCTGATCGAACCCCTGCCGGAGGGCCAGTCCTGGATCGGCGATATCTCCCCGAAGGTCCAGCGACTTCCGCAAAGGGTGCTGACCGAAGCCCGGTGGGCCGGAGCCTTCCTCGCTCCCTGGATCTACCGCCGGCTGGCTGGCAAGTCCTCCGGTGACGGCCGCATGGCCAAACGCCCCGACCTCGCTCCGGTCGAGATCTGATCAGTCCAGACCGAAGACCCGGCGGGTGTTTTCGCCGATGAAGAGTCGCTTTGTTTCCTCGTCCAGACCGAGGTCATCGACGCCTTCAAGTGCGGCGGCCGGGCCGATCATCGGGTAGTTCGATCCCCAGAGCACTTTCCTGCGGCCCGAGTTCGACTTCATGTAGGCGATCAGCTCCGGCGGGTAGCGCTTCGGCGTGTAGGCCGAGGTGTCGATGTAGACGTTCTCGTGCTTGCGGCAGACCGCGACCATCTCCTCGGTCCACGGGTAGCCGATGTGGCCGCCGACGATCACCAGTTCGGGAAAGTCGATCGCGACCTGGTCGATATAAGGGATCGGACGGCCGACTTCGGAAGGCATCAGCGGTCCGGTGTGCCCGACCTGGGTGCAGAAAGGCACTCCCAGCTCGACACAGGCGGCGAAGAGGGGATAGAAGCGGCGGTCGGTCGGAGGGGTTTCCCAGAGCCAGGGAAGCAGGCGAAGGCCCTTGAAGCCGTCTACCTCCACCCGGCGGCGAAGCTCGCGTACGGCTTCCATCGGACGCGACAGGTCGACCGAAGCGAGTCCGGCGAAGCGGTCGGGATGGGCGGCGCACCAGGCGGCAACTTCGTCGTTGCCGATCATCGGGCCGGAAGGGGCATGCCAGGCGCTGAGGATTCCCCTCGTCACGCCGGCGTCGTCCATCGCCGCGACGGTCGCCTCGATCGGGATCTCCTCTGTCGGCGGTTCCTGACCGGTCCAGCGCATCAGCGACTCGAAGGTGCGGTGGGCGAGGAACCCCGGGGTGGGGTGCTGCATCCAGGCGTCGACCGTCAAGGTGCGGATCCCTCGCTGGTGGCGCTTCCCGCGGCCAGGATGCCAGCCCATGCCGCTTTACCCATGGTTTCCGCGTACTCGGTCGGGTTCTTCTTCAGGCGACCCCCGAGCCAGTGTTTGGCAAGTTCCTGGGTCGGAGCGAAGACCAGGGCATGAAGGATGTTGAAGGAAACCGATGGCATCGAACCGGATTCCACCGAAGCCTTCATCCACCGTTTCGATTGTTCGAAATAGGCCGCGTTCGAGGCGGTCAATCGGTCCTTGCCCGGACCCGCCATGACCGGGCCGCGGTAGCGGGAAACCATCTTCGCCCGTTCGGGATCCTCCTCGGTCCAGCTCAGGTGGAGCCTGACCAGCGACTTCACGCAGGCTTCCGGGTCGTCCGGATGCTCGCGATAGAGGTCGATCGTGCGCTGCTGGTAGTCCTCCAGCGCGGCCAGGACTTCTTCAACCGGAAGGTCGTCGCTCATGGCCACGAGTATGCCGCAACCCCGGCTTGCTCAGGCCGCGTCGGCCCGGTCCTCTTGCTGCCGATGCTGGAGCATGCGGCGGATGTGATCCTGGTCGAGATTCGCTTCGCCGGTCTCTTCGATGAACTGCTCGAGCACCCGGACGAAGCGATCGGGATCGTCGTTGAAGGGGAAGTGACCGGCGCCGGGAAAGATCTCGAGCCGGCTGCCGGGCATCAGCTCATGGGCCAGATCCGCATGCGAGACCGGGATGATCCGGTCCTGGTCACCCCAGACGATCATCGACGGGATCTCGGCCGTGAGGTAGAGCCGGTCGGCGGCGGAAACCCGCTGGCCGGTGGGATCAATGACCGACCGCACGGTGTCGAGAAATGCGCGCCGGGCATCGGCCTTGGTCAGGGAAGCAAAGCCCTCGGCCACGCCTTCGACGTCGGCGTTCCCGTGCAGGCCAAAGCCGGCGAAGAAGTTCCTGACCTTGAGGCCGGCATCGTGAAGGGTCGGGCTGAAGAGCAGGGGCAGGACATACTCGGCTCCGGGCAGGGCGGCTGCCCTCAGTGCCGGACTTACCTCGCGGCCGATCCCGCCGGTATCGACCAGAACCAGCCGCGAAACCCGCTCCGGGAACTGGTAACAGAACTGCATGGCGATGCCGCCACCGAGGGAATGGCCGACCACGGTTGCCTTGGGAACCTCCAGGGTCACGAGCAGGTCGCGGATCCCGCTGGCGTAGGCGCCGAGCGAGTAGTCACCGGAGGGCTTGGCCGACCGGCCGTGACCGAGCAGGTCGGGGGCGATCACCGTGTGCTTCTCGGCCAGCCTCGGCATCACCGACTTCCAGGTGCGTGAACTGGACGTGATGCCATGGACCAGGAGCAGCGGCGGGCCTTCGCCCATCCTGTGAAAGGTGACCGGCTGACCGTGGATTTCGACCGTCTGGCGTACCGTCATGTTCCCGATTCTCCCACTTGACGGGAATCTAACGGGTGAGTTTGGACACAGAAGCCGGTTTCCGCCGGACCGTCTTCGGGACGAGCAGCCGGTCGCCGGGGTAGGAGGCAGTGACCAGGGTCGGCTTCAGGCCCCGGGGGATCTTCAGGCTCGCCCGAGACATCCCGGTCACCGACCTGAGCGTCCGGGTGATCCGGCGGTTCCCGGTCCGGGGAGGACGCCGGACCAGGCGGTCACGGGCCAGCCTGACCGTGGCAGTCACTGCTTTCGAGGCCCTTGAATCGACCCGGATCCCGAGCTCAAGAACCTTGCCGTTCCACCGGGCGGTCTTGATCGCCAGGCCGGGACCGGTCCGCTTTGGCGGCTCCGGCAGTTCGTCGGGAAGGTTGGCGAGATGGGAATGAAGAGCCGTTCCGACCGGTGGCAGGGGAGTGCCGTCGAGATCGGAAACCAGGGCGAAGTTGCTGCAGCCCAGAACCGGCAGATCCCACCAGGCCCAGGCCAGATAGCCGATCAGGTGATCGTCGGCCCAGTTCATGAAGCGGTTGAGGTGGCCGGGCGTGCCGCAGTCGTTCTGGCCGATCTCGGCGGTCAGGACCGGGACCTTCTCGGCCAGGGGGGCGATCTCGTCATCCCAGCACCTGACTGTCTTGCAGCGCTGGACCAGATAGTTGTGGAAGCCCGCGATCAACTGATCGTCGTCGGGCGCGTGGGCCAGCCAGCCGCGGAGATCGTTCGCGTAGTCGATCCCCGAAAGCAGGATCGGCTGGGTTGCCCCGGCGTTTCTGACCACGGTGGTCAGGTTCCTGAGTCCGGCCGCCTGGTACCAGCGGAGACCGCTGATCAGGGCGGTGTCGGGTTCCGCCGGGGCCTGGCAGCCGCCACTTGCCCAGCAGTTCCAGGAAAGGTCGAAAACCTTCGAGTCGTCGGCGTTCCAGCGGGAATGGGGTTCGTTGAAGAGATCGAAGATCACCGAACGGTTGTCCTTGAAACGGGTGGCGACGGAGTGCCAGAAGGCGGCCGTCCGGTTGTCCGGCATCGGCCGCAGGCCGTCGGCAACCACACCATTTGGTCCGGACCAGTGAAGATCGACGATCGCCACGATCCCGGCCTCGTTCAGAGCTGCCACGAAGTTCTCGACCGACTGCCGGTATCCGGCAACCGTGAGCCCTCCGGCCGGCAGCCCGTCGTCACCGAGCCAGCAGTCCTGATTCAGGGGCAAGCGGACCGTGTTGATCTTCCACGATGCGATCGCTGCCGCGGTCGAGACGATCTCCTCCGGTTCGGTGCCTTCCTCGCCGTAATCCCCGAAACCCTGCTGGCAGGCGTACTCGTAGCCCGGAAAATTGACCCCGTGAGGGACGAAGCGTTTGGCGGTGAGCGAGTCGACGATCCGGTTGCCATCAACCACCGGTTGCGGCGCAGCGGCATTCGCCCCGGCGCCGAGCAAAAGGGTCGCTGCAAACGCAGCGAAAGCGAGGCGTCTGAGGAGAGAAGCCACCGAAGAAGGGTATCTGCGGCGGGTAAAGGGCAGATGAGCAACGACCAGGCCGGAAAACATCTGCCCGACCCGGCTATTCTTCCTGCCGAATGAAGTCTCGCGGGAACCTGGATGGACGACGACCCTGGCTCTAGTCCCAAGCGCACCTTGATGCGTGCCGGGCAGGGTCCGGTCCGTGTTCGAGGGGCGCTGCCTCGATGATCGAGCTGCTGCTCGTACTCGTCTCTGTGGTCATGATCGTGGCCTGCGGCCTTTTCGTTGCCGCGGAGTTCGCTTTCGTGACGGTCGATCGATCCAGCGTCGATCGCGACGCAGATTCCGGATCCCGCCAGGCCCGCGGTGTCCGCGCGGCCCTGAAGAGTCTCTCGACCCAGCTTTCGGCGGCCCAGGTCGGGATCACCGTCACCAACCTGATCATCGGTTTTCTCGCCGAACCATCGATCTCGAAACTGATCGATGGTCCGCTCGAGTCCCTTGGTGTCTCGGAAGGAGCGGTCCGGGGCGTTTCGGTCCTGATCGCCTTCATCCTCGCCAACGGACTGACCATGATCTTCGGCGAACTGGTTCCGAAGAACCTGGCCATCGCCAGGCCGCTGGCCACGGCCAAAAACGTCCAGGGTTTCCAGCGGGGCTTCACCACCGTGATCCATCCCCTGGTCCGGGTCACCAACGGAGCCGCCAACGCAATCCTCCGCCTGCTCGGGATCGAACCGCAGGAAGAACTCGCTTCGGCTCGCTCCCCGGAGGAACTCACCTCGCTGGTCCGTCGGTCGGCGGCGCAGGGAACTCTGGAGGAACCGACCGCCGAACTGCTCGAGAAGTCGCTCGAGTTCGGCGAGTTGAGGGCCGACGACGTAATGACCCCGCGGGTCAAGGTGAAGACACTATCCCCGGACCTGCCGGTCAGCGCGGTGGTCGAAGCCGCAAGGGCGGGGGGCTTCTCGCGCTTTCCGGTGATCAGTGACGGCTCGGAGATTGTCGAGGGCATCGTCCACGTGAAGCATGCTGTCGCGGTTCCGCGCGAGGAGCGGGACGAAGTGCCGATCCGCGAGGTGATGGCCGACCCGGTACTTGTTCCCTCGACCATCGAGCTCGATCCGCTGCTGGCCGAACTGCGCAAGGTCGGGCTGCAGATCGCCGTCGTGGTCGACGAGTTCGGCAGCTTCGACGGAATCGTCACCCTTGAGGACCTGATCGAGGAAATCGTCGGCGAGGTGCGCGACGAGCACGATCATGAAGAGGCTCCGATCCGGGAGATCGCCCGTGACATCTGGGCGGTATCCGGCCTGCTCCGACCGGATGAGATCGAGGATCAGGTCGATGTGATGCTGCCCGAGGACGAGGACTACGAAACGGTCGCCGGGCTGATCGGCTTCGAACTCGGCCGCGTTCCCGGGCGGGGAGATTCGGTGCAGGTCGAGGCCACCGGTGAGGACAGGGAACCGCTGGTCGCCGAACTCACCGTGCTTCGAATGGACGGGCTCCGGGTCGACCGGGTTCGCCTTTCGATCACCAGGCCGAAGCCGGAAGAAGGAAAGGAGAACGGCAAGTGAGTACCGGGCTCGCACTCACCGTTTCGCTCCTTCTCCTGATCGGGAACGCCTTTTTCGTCGGGGCCGAGTTCGCGCTGATCTCGGCTCGCCGCTCGGTGATCGAGCCACGGGCCGACGAAGGGCACTGGGCGGCCCGAATCACCCTTGGCGCGATGGAACGGGTCTCACTGATGATGGCCGGCGCCCAGCTCGGAATCACCCTCTGCACCCTTGGCCTGGGCGCTCTGGCCGAACCGGCGATCGCGCATGCGCTCGAGGGGCCGTTCGAGGATTTCGGAGTTCCCCATTCGCTGGTTCATCCGGCCGCCGTCGCGGTGGCACTCTTCTTCGTCGGCGGGCTTCATGTGGTGCTGGGCGAGATGGTCCCCAAGAACATCGCTCTCGCCGGACCGGATCGTTCGGCCCTGGTACTGGCACCTCCGATGGCGGCGGTAGTGAAGGTTCTCCACCCGGTCATCTGGCTGCTCAACATCACCGCGAACGGTGTCCTCCGCCTGATCGGAGTCACTCCTTCGGATGAGGTGACCAGCGCCTTCACCCGGGACGAGGTCGCCGGACTGGTCGAGGAGTCCAGACGCGAAGGGATGCTGGATGCCGATGAGAGCAGGCTCTTGACCGGCGCCCTCACTTTCGAGGAGCGTGATGCCAGCGCCGTGCTGCTGCCGATGGAAACGATGGTGACCCTGCCGATCACCGTGACCCCGGCCGAGGTCGAGGAGACGGCCGGGAGGACCGGCTTCTCCCGCTTCCCGGTCACCCGTGACGGCGAGATGATCGGGTACCTGCACATGAAAGACGCGCTCGAGGTCAAGGACAAGCATCGCAACCGGCCGATCGCCGAGTCCTGGGTACGGCCGCTGCCGACCGTCCGGCTGACCGATCAGTTGCGCGAAGTGCTCGAAGCGATGCAGAGTTCCGGTGCCCACCTGGCCCGGGTGGTGGTCCGCGGTGCGCGGGGGAGGAGCAAGACCGTTGGCGTGGTCGCACTCGAGGATGTGCTCGAGGAACTGATCGGCGAAGTCAGGGATGCGGCCCAGCAGATCGAGGCATCGAAGTAGGATCGCTCCATGAGCCCAAACGAGGACGAAGTGATCGTTCGCTTCTACGAAGCATTCGCCGCCGGAGATGCCGACACGATGGCCGGCTGCTACCACGAGCGGGTCCATTTCAACGACCCGGTCTTCCAGGACCTGAACGGGCCTGAAGTGATGAAGATGTGGCGCACCCTTCTCGGCCGGTCAGACGACCTGAAGATCACCCTCGGGGACCACGAGGCTACCGCCGGGGCAGGGACCGCTCACTGGTCGGCCGTGTACACCTTCAGTCAGACCGGAAGGGTGGTTCACAACGAGATCGACGCCACCTTCCGTTTCGAAGACGGGCTGATCATCGATCACGTCGACAGCTTCGACTTCTGGAAGTGGACCCGGATGGCGCTCGGTCTTCCGGGAACCCTGCTGGGCTGGAGTCCGATCGTCCAGGGCAAGGTCCGCAAGCAGTCGGCCCTGCTGCTCGCCAGCGCCGACTGAGTCCGGTTTGATCGGTTCCGGCGAGGCGGTAACCGCTGACCTGCTCTGCCTGCGTCCCGGCGCCAAAGTTGCCGACGACTACGAATCGCTCTTTACAGATCCGGCGGTCGAACGCTGGCTGAGGCCGGAGCCGATGGCACCGTTCTCCCGTCACGACATGGAGCGGATGGCCCGCCGGGACCAGGCCCACTGGGATCAGCATGGATTCGGGCCGTGGTCGGTGCGGGAGCGTGAAGGGGGAGCCTTCGTCGGTCGGGGCGGGCTCGCCTGGGCCGCGGTGAACGGCAAGCTCGAAGTCGAACTCCCCTGGGCGGTCATGCCATCGAGCCAGAACCGGGGCTACGCGACCGAGATGGCGATCGCCGCGATCCGGACCGCCCGCGAATTCGGGGTCGAGCGGGTCGTCTCGCTCACCCTGCCGGCCAACCGCGCATCACGCCGGGTCATGGACAAGGCCGGCCTCCGGTACGTCGGCGAGATCGAACACGTCGGTCTCCCGCATGTCCTCTACGAACTGAACCTTTGATCCCTGGCCGGTTTCCGGTCGGAGATCGAGGGGTACTACAGCCGTATGCCACTAGCACTACTGCTCATAGTCATTGGAATAGTCCTCGCCCTGCTTGTGCATTGGGGCCTGGGCCTGGCCTGCATCCTGATCGGCCTGGTGCTCTTGATCTGGCCGGCGGTTACAGGAAAATCGGGCGGTGGCTCAAGGGTCTGACTTTTCAGGCACAGCCAAGCTGACAGAAAAGGCCCCGGGAAACCGGGGCTTTTTCTTTTCCCGGGAGACCGAGAAGGCCAAAGGGAGCGCTATGTGGCCACTTCTGCCTTTTCGGCGCAATTCAGCGAGCGCCGAAGATGGCGCTCCCGACCCGCACGATGGTCGAGCCTTCCTCGATCGCCACCTCGAGGTCGCCGGTCATGCCCATCGAGAGCTCCGTCATTTCGACCCCCTCGATGTTCTCTTCGCGGATCCGGTCGGCGATCTCTCTCAGGCTGGTCAGCGATGGCCGGGCCACTTCGGGTTCAGCGTTCAGGCCGATCGTCATCAGGCCCCGGATCTTCAGCGCATCGAGTCCCGCGATCGTGCGGATGAAGGGTTCGACCTCGTCCGGATCGAGACCGGCCTTGGTCTGCTCGCCGGAAGTGTTCACCTGGATCAGGACCTCCAGGGTCTCACCCTCCCGTTCGAGCCGGTTCTGGAGTTTGCGGGCCAGTGAAAGCCGGTCGAGGGTCTGGAGGCAGCTGATGTAAGGAACCAGCGCATTCACCTTGTTCGACTGCAGGTGGCCGATGAAGTGGCGTTCGTACTCGAGGTCCTCCAGCGCCTCGAACTTCGGCCGGACCTCCTGGACCCGGTTCTCGGCGACCAGCGTCTCTCCGGCCTCGATCGCGACCCGAATCCGGTCGGGTTCGACGGTCTTGGTCGCGAGCAGGAGGCGCACCGAGTCCGGCTCCCGGCCGGCCCGCTCGCAGGCCGAGGCCATGCGTTCCCGCACCGCGGTGATATTGGCGCGGATTCGGTCGGCGTCGCTCAATTCATTTCCCGGATCTCTGTGAATACCGCGGTCGGGTCACCCGGCTCCGAGGCATCCCGGCGCTCGTCGGCGATCACATGGGAAACCGCGTTGATCAGGGCCAGATGGGTGAAAGCCTGGGGGAAGTTGCCGAGGTGGCGGTTGCTCGACGCTTCGAGCTCCTCGGCGTAGAGGTCGAGATCGCCGGAGGCCGCCAGCAGCCGCTCGCAGAGCTTCCTCGCCGCGGCTGCTTCGCCGATTTCCGAAAGCGCCGCGACCATCCAGAAGGAGCAGATCAGGAAGGTGCCCTCCTCGCCATGGAGTCCGTCGTCGGTCTCGTCGGTGATGTAACGGAGGATCAGTCCCTGGTCGTCGAGACCGTCTCTGATCGCCAGCACCGTGTCGCGGATCCGCGGGTCATCCGGTGGCAGGAACCGGACCAACGGCATCAGCAGCACCGAAGCGTCCAGGGCCTCGGTGTCGTAGTGCTGCCTGAACACGCCTTCCTTGAGTCCCCGGTCGATGATCTCCTGCTTGATCTCGTCCGCCTTCTCCCGCAGCAGTTCGGCGTTCTCGCGGGTCCCGAATTCGGCCGCCAGGCGGGCACCGCGGTCAACCGCCACCCAGATCATCAACTTCGAAGAGACATAGTGCTGCGGCTCGCCCCGGGCTTCCCAGATCCCCTGATCCGGCTTCGGCCAGGCTTCCAGCGCGTTCTCGACCAGGTCCTTGACCAGCTCGCGGGTCTCGTCATTGATCGCCTCCGGTCCGAGTGCCCGGCGGTGGACGTAGATCGAGTCGAGCAACGCACCCCAGACGTCGTTCTGGCGCTGGTCGAAGGCGCCATTTCCGGTGCGCACCGGTTGAGCTCCTCCGTACCCCGACAGGTGGTCGAGGGTGTGCTCGGTCAGGTCGTGTTCCCCGCCGATCCCGTACATGATCTGGAGGCCGCCGTCCGTCGACTCCATCGCCCGTTCACGGACGAACCTCATGAAGTCGCGCGCCTCCTGCTCGAAGCCGAGCGAATGCATCGACCAGAGGGCGAAGGTGGAATCGCGAATCCAGGAGAAGCGGTAGTCCCAGTTCCGCTCGCCGCCCGGGGTCTCCGGCAGTGAGGTGGTGGCGGCGGCCAGCATCGCCCCGGTCGGGGTGTAGGTCAGGCCCTTGAGGACGAGGGCCGATCGCTGAAGGTGAATCCGCCAGGGATGGTCGGGGAAACTGCCCTGGGCCAGCCAGTCGCGCCAGAGGTCGCGGGAGGATTCGATCCGCTCCTTTGCTTCCGGGTAGCTGCGGGGGTGGGGGCCGATTCCCTCGCCCCAGCTCAGGGCGACGAAGGCGCTGTCGCCCTGCTTCATCTTCAGCCGGCCCGTTGCCCGTCCTTGTTCCAGGGTCAGGTTCAGGTCGGTGGCGAGAGCGACCTTCTCGCCGCCGCCCTCTGCGATCGTCTCGCCCAGACCCTGATCGGAGAACACCGCGGCCTCGGCGCCGTAATTGAACCGCGGCTCGCAGACCATCTCCATGTCGACCTCGCCGTCGATGCACTTGACCAGCCGGACCAGGCAGCGGTCGTTCTCGTGACCGGTCATCAGCTCCCGCGGGCCGCCTTGTTCGGCCCAGGCCGAGATCGAGAGGGCGTCGCGGACCACGACCCAGCCGGTCTCGGTCGACCAGGTGGTTTCCATGACCAGAGTGCCGGGTTCGTAACGACGGCTGAGCGGGGCGGTCTCGTCGAAGGGACCGAAGCGGAAATGGCCGGCGCTGCGGTCGAGGATCGCACCGAACAGACTGGGGGAGTCGAAGTGAGGGGCGCAGAGCCATTCGACTGCGCCATCCGGCGCGATCAGTGCCGAGGTGTGGCAGTCGGAGAGGAAGCCGTAGCTTCCAATCGCTGGAAAGTGGCTCGTACCGGCTCCCGGACTCATCGAAGGTGAAACTACCAGCGGTCCGCGAGATCCTCCCCCCGGTACGCTGGATGGCCGTGAATCTGCTGCCGACAGTCCCGCTTGCCGAGCTCAGTCCGGCTGTCGTGGCGATGCTGGAACTGATCCCCCTGACCGTCGCTGTCGTCTTCTACTGGCACCGGGCGATGACGCTTTCCTGGGCGGGGAGGCCGGTCCCGGTCTGGCGGCAGGTCTCCTTCGGTTTCGGGCTCTTTCTCGCCTGCCTGGTCCTGTTCAGCCCCTGGGGGTACCTGGCCGAGGAACTGGTCATCGCCCACATGTTCGAGCACCTGATCATCGGCGACATCGCGGCGCTCTTCCTGGTGCTGGGCCTGACTCGTTCAATCCTGCAGCCGATCCTGGCGATCCGGTTCTTCGACCGGCTCCAGGTGCTGGCCAATCCCTTCGTGGCACTGCCGCTCTGGGCGATCAACCTCTTCTTCTGGCACATCCCGGTCATGTACGACGCGGCCTACGGCGGTGCCCTGCTTCACGGGCTCGAGCACGGCCTGTTTCTCTTCTTCGGCTGTCTGATGTGGATGCCGGTCTTCGGTCCGCTTCCGACCCCGAAGTGGTTCGGCCCGGGCTGGAAGGTCGTCTATGTGGTGGTGGTTCGGTTCATCGCGGCGATTCTCGGCAACATTCTCATGTGGACCCAGGTCACCCTTTACGAGAACTACAACGAAGGCCACATCAAGTGGGGGATCAGCGCGATCCAGGACCAGAGCACGGCCGGGGTGATCATGATGGTCGAAGGCACCTTCCTGATCCTGGGCGTACTCGCCTGGACATTCTTCGAAGCGGCGAAACAGTCAACCCAGAAGCAGGACCTGATGG
Source organism: Solirubrobacterales bacterium (assembly GCA_020438425.1). Classification (GTDB taxonomy): domain Bacteria; phylum Actinomycetota; class Thermoleophilia; order Solirubrobacterales; family 70-9; genus 67-14. The sequence goes on along the minus strand of JAGQUQ010000011.1, from coordinate 9,008 downwards.
ATCTGGCCTACGACCACGGGGTTGAGATCGACGAGGCCCGAATCGAGCGGGCGGTCAAGGCCGGGCACGGGGATCTCCTCGAGAAACGGATTCTGGCCGGGGACGCAGGAGCGGATGCGGGAAGTCAGTAGCCGTTACCTCGGCCTCCTGGTCTTCACCACCGGCGCCTGCACCATGGGCGCCGAGATCGCCGGTGCCCGCCTGCTTGCCCCCTATTTCGGCGATTCGACGATCGTCTGGGCGAACACGATCGCGATCGTCCTGGTCGCGCTTTCGATCGGCTACTGGCTGGGCGGCAAGCTGGCCGACCGGCATCCCGACCTGAAGTCGCTCTGTGCCACTGTCCTCGGCGGGGCGGTCCTGGTCACCCTGATCCCGTTCTTCGCCCGGCCCTTCCTCGGCGCTTCGGTCGACGCATTCGACGAGCTCTCGGTCGGAGTGTTCGCGGGGTCGCTGGTCGGGGTGCTGGTGTTGCTGGCGATCCCGGTGATGATCTTCGGGGCCGTGTCGCCCTGGGCGCTCAGGATCGCCATGGACAGTTCGGACGTCGAGCATGCGGGCCAGCTCGCCGGTCGTCTCTACGCGCTTTCGACCGCCGGGTCGCTGGTCGGCACCCTGGTCTCGGCGATGGTGACCATCCCGTTGATCGGCACCCAGCGGACCTTCATCCTCTTCGCCCTGCTGGTCGCGATCGTGGCCTCGATCGGGGTCCGGAAAGTCTGGCCGGTCCTGATCCCGGCTGCGGTCGCCTGCGCGGCGCTGATCCCGGTCGGCACGATCAAGGCCTCGAGCGAGGGGGAAGTGATCTTCGAGGCCGAAACTCCGCATCAGTACATCCGGGTGGTCGAGATGGGGGACGGCGAGCGGCAACTGGAACTGAACGAAGGTCAGGCGGTTCACTCGGTCTACCGGCCGGGCGAGTACCTGGTCGGCAACTACTGGGACGAGCATCTGGTGCTGCCTTTCGTCGCCCGCCCGCAGGTCGCGAAGCCGGGCTGGCCCGGCCGGGTGGCGATCCTCGGCAACGCGGCCGGCACGGTGGCGCGGGCCTACGGCCACTTCTATCCCGAGACCAAAGTCGACGCAGTCGAAATTGACGGCAAGGTGACCGAGGTGGGGAGGGAGTACTTCGGGCTGGAGAACCCGAACATGGAGGTCTTCGACGAGGACGCCCGGCCCTGGCTCCGGTCGGCCGAACCGGTCTACGACGTGATCATGGTCGATGCCTACCACCAGCCCTACATCCCGTTCTACATGGCGACGAAGGAATTCTTCGAGCTGGTCCGGGACCGCCTGAAACCTGGCGGGGTGGTGCTGATCAACGTCGGCCACCCGGAAGGCAGCGACGCCCTCGAGAAGAACCTCACGGCCACCCTCCAGGAGGCCCTGCCCTTCGTGTTGAGGGACCCGGTGACCGACACCAACACGATGCTGGCCGGTTCGACCGGGCCGATCGAGGCCGCGAACATCATCCGGGCCACCAGGGGCAGGGGTTCACCGATTCCGCCGGCCCTTGACGACCTCGCCACCGGCACCGCCCTGCGAATCCGACCGCCCCTGACCGACGGCGAAATCTGGACCGACGACCACGCCCCGGTCGAGTGGCTGGTCGACCTCTCACTCCTGGAGTACGCCAATGAGTGAGATGAAGCGAGCCCCCTTCCGCGCCTGGCTCGTCACCGGCCCGATCGGACGCCTGGTCGGCTTCACCCTCGACTTCGCAAAGGCCCTGAAAGCTCACTACGCCTCGAAGCGAGGCTAATCAGGGTCTCGTGGATGCGGTCAGCAGGCGGACACCGTTCGGGCTGCGGACCAACCAGACCGCGACTGCGGTTCCGTCCAGGGCACTGGCCAGATCGACGGTCCAGGCGGATCCATTCGCGATCCTGGTCGATTGTCGCGGGTAGTCTCCGCCTGGAGGTCTGGTCGAAGAGTGAATCTCCGAGGATTCGTCCCAGAGAACCGTTGTGGTTCCGTCGGCCGAGGCAACGATTCTCGGATTGCGCGCGTTGTGATCTACGCCCTGGCCCATTAGCCGGTACCGGAATCCACTTCCCGGTTTGCGGGTCGCGACCGTGAGGTTTCGGTAGGCCTCGTAGCCATCGCCTCCGAAGTACTTGCGTCGGTTGGTCAGATAGACCACCGAAATCTCGCCATTACCACCAATGACCACGTCGGGCTGAATGTCGCCATGCCCTGGCCGACCGGGCTGGCTTACCTGAAATGGATCGCCGAGTCCGCCTTGCGGACCCATCTTCTCCCCGAATATCGAACTCGGATTTCCCTGGAACCAGACGAACATCGCGTCCCCGCGGGGAGAAAATGCGACTTTGGGTCGTCGTCCCTTCTCGGCAAGGGTACGGGCGGGTCCCAAGGTGGAGGCGTTGCGGATCAGTCCCGCTCTGGGCTTCGTCGGACCGCCCATGTCACGAATATCCCAGGTCACGATCACGTCCCGGTCTGGTCCAATTGCGATGTCGGTGAGATTGGCCCCTTCGTCTGTGCCGAAGTCAAAGGTCTTCCAGGTTCCTGTGCGCGGTAGCCGGATCGCGACCTGGACACCGCTTTCGGAATCCCAGGCCAGCGCCAGGGTCCCGTCCGAGCCACGCCCGGTTATCAGGCTCCACGGGTTCGGTTGATCCGGGAAGGTCCGAACCGGACCGAACTTTCCACCTGTGGGCCGAAACCGGTATTCGACGAAACGCTGGCGCTTTTCGTCCCGAATCCAACTGACCAGGGTGCCTGCAGCCCCGGCCGTTACCTCCGTCGATCTCAGTCCGTTGTTCGTGGCCGGGATCGACGTGAGGGTTACCGGTCGTCTGAACTTTCCGAACGCCGGACGCGTCGTGGCCCGAAGGCGCCAGCGATCGTCGGAATGATCGGAGTTGCCGTTGCGTTCACGTTCAACCCATACGGCCGTCGCAGTCTTGCCTGGCCCGACCGCAACCTCGATGTTGTCGACCTGGGCAGCGGGACTGCCCGGAAGAGTCTTGGGGGGAAGGATCCACGGACCCTGGGCCGCGGCAGCAGGGCTCGTGGCCACCGCCACAAACGCGGCGACGGCGAGGAATGCCGAAAAAACTTTGAACCATCGTCTGGGAAGCGACTTCATTGTGCTCCTTCGTCGCACAGGACCGGGTATGTGATTAAACCCGTCCTGGGCGGGCGGGTTGCGCCCTGGGGCATGATGCAGAGCATGAGTGATGGCGAACTCCTGATCCATTTCGAGGACGGCGATCAGTTGGCCGGCTGGCTGGAAGAGCACGGGGAAACCCATGATGAGGTCTGGGTCGAGATCTACAAGAAGCACACCGGGGTGAAGTCGATCGCCTGGGCGGAGATCGTGGACACCGTGCTCTGCTTCGGTTGGATCGATAGCCAGAGCCGGCGGATCGACGAAGACCGCTACCGGCAGCGACTGACCCCGCGGCGCAAACGCAGCAAGTGGTCGAAGATCAATTGCGAGAAGGCGGAAGTGCTGATCGCGGACGGGCGGATGCGTCCGGCGGGACTGGCCGAGGTCGAACGGGCCAGGGAGGACGGCAGATGGGAGGCGGCCTACGACAGCCCGAGCAACTCCAGGGTTCCGGAAGAGTTCGAGGAAGCCCTCGAAGTCGCCGGCCTGACCGAAGAGTTCTCGAAGCTGAAGTCGCAGGAGCGCTTCGCGATGATCCACCGGATCCAGACCGCCAAACGGGCCGACACCAAGACCCGCCTGATCGAAAAGTTCTGCGGAATGATCAGCCGCGGCGAGAAACTCCACCCCTGATCCCGGACCGTTCCCCGTCCCTTTTTGCGGCCGGGGCGGCGAAGCAAGGTAACTTTGGCTCAGTTCTTCTCGGTCTCGCCGATGTAAGTCCGGGTTCGGATCTGTTTGGTCTTCAACGAGCATTTCGCCGGCTTGGGGTTGAACCAGAGTTGCGCGGTCAAATCGACGTAGCCCTTCCTGACCAGCTGCTTGCGGGCATCTCCGCGCGGCACCAGGGGCACCCGCACCTTTCCCGGCTTCTTCACGAAGGTGGAGAAGGGCTTCACGTCGGGTGAGCCTTCCAGCCAGAGTCGCCCGGCGCTGCCAACCTTTGCGATGGCGTACGCCGTTCCCTTCCGCAGGTCAGTTCTGCCCCTCCATTGATTCAGGGTGGCTTTGGAGCAGTACGCCGGGAGGGTTGATGAGGCCTGGACCCGGAAACCGGAGGCGTCGTCAAGGTTCCAGGCGGCGGTCAAAGTGCCCTTCGGGCCGGAGACCAGCTCGGGATTGGTCGCGTCGGCACCGGTCCTGGGCGTGAGGTTGGTCTTGTTGGATCCGACCGCGCCCACCGGCCCCGAGGTGGTCAAAATGACGTGGTAGGTCCTTTCGGCCCGGTCATCCCGCATCTCCTGATCCCAGATCACATTCACGATTCCCTGCGGAGAGATCACCGCCCGGGGGTCAGCCCCGTCAACGCCACGATCCCATTCTCCGATGAAATCGGGCCGGTTGGTCACGAATTCGCCTCCCGGCTTGCGTGAGACCACAAAGGGGATATACGCGAAAGCCCAGGCATCCTGGTATTCGACCTCCCAATGCTGGATTCGCTTGGAGATCCAGACGATTACGGCCGAGCCGTCACTTCCAACCGCAATCTGGGGATCGAAGTTGCCTTCGTTGGGAGTTGCGGCTGAAATTTCGGTCGGGGTGCCGAAGCTGCCCCCGTCCGGCCGGGTCGAGGCCTGAATCATGTTGACCGTGCCGTCAAACCTTGACCAGACGACGGTGGTTGATCCGTCTCGGTCATTGGTGACCTGAGGGTTCTGGGGGCCGACCTCCAGATCTACGGTTTCGATCGAGGGTTGCGAGAGGTCCTCGGAGCTGCCGAACGAACCGCCCGCGGGGCGGATGGCCGACTGCACGACGGTCTCATTCGTATTCGCATCGGTCTTGCTCCATACAACCGTCGCGGTGCCATTTGAAGCAACGGAGACATCGGGTTCGCTGACCGAAAAAACCGGGTCATCAGTGGAAAGCGAGGCTGCGGTCGAGAACGACCCGCCCTTGGGCCTGACTGCCGCTTCGATATGTGAGCCGCCAGGGCCGGCCCGCCAGGCCACAACCGTCGTGCCTTCCGATCCCACCGCCAGCGCAAGGTTCTTCGAGCCCAGGTTCCCGTAGCCGAGGCTTGAAAACTGGTCGAGGTTGACCGGTGTTCCAAACGACTTGCCAGCCGGCATGGTGGCCACCTTGTAGGTCCAGATTTCGTCGAACTCGGAGAATTCATCAACAAAGTCGAGCCAGGCCACGGTGACAGTTCCGTTGGGCGCGACAACAATCTGCGGCCGGTAGTTGAATTGCCCCGAATCGACCGTGACCGGCTTCCCGAACTTCTTTCCCGGCTTCCTGATCGCAACCTGAATTCTTGAGGAAGTGTCGTTCGCCTTGGTCCAGGCAACCGCCACGGTGCCATCCGGACCGACCGCGATCGACGGGGGGCCGAAGTTGAAGGTTTCGCTTGGCGCAGCCAGGTTGGTTGCCGGCCTGGCCCAGGGACCCTGCTGTGCGCCCTCGGCAAAGGACGGCAGAGCCAGGATGAAGAGCGCCATGCAGGCGGCAATTCCGTATTTCCAAGATCGCATCTTGCAACTCCAAAGCGGGTAACCAGACCGGGTACACACTTAACAGGCGCAACCGGACCTAGTTTCGATCGGTTTCGGGTTCCGTAGTTCGCCGTAGCGCCGAACTTTCTCTGGAAGCGGCGGAAAGCCGGTCCCCGATACCCTCATTCGACCTTGAAGACCACTGTTACTGAACTAGAAGATTCGAGGGCACGAGTCGAGGTCGAAGTTCCGGCCGACGAAGTGTCCGTCCAGGTCCAGCGGGCCGCCCGGGCGCTGGCCCGCGAGATGCGCATGCCCGGATTCCGCAAGGGCAAGGCCCCGCCCTCGCTGGCGATCCAGCGGCTCGGCTACGAGAGCGTCTTCCAGGAGGCGATCCAGGAGGCGCTGCCCGAGTGGTACCAGAAGAGCGTTTACGCCTCCGGAATCGTCCCGATCGGCTCGCCCGACGTCGAGATCACCAAGGCCCCGACCGCGGAAGGCGAGTCGGTCGAGTTCAAGTACGAAGTTGGCGTCCGGCCGACCGCCGAACTCGGCGAGTACAAGGGCCTCGAAGTCGAGAAGGCCGGCACCGAGGTTCCGGACGAAGTGATCGACCGCGAGATCGACCGCATGCTCGAAGCTCACGCCAGTCTCGACGTGGTCGACCGCGCGGCCAAGGAAGGCGATCAGGTCCTGGTCGACTTCGTGGGATCGCTGGACGGCGTCGAGTTCGAAGGCGGTTCCGCCAACGACCACACGATCGAGATCGGGTCCGGCCAGCTGATCGATGACTTCGAGGAACAGATCATCGGCGCCAAGGCCGGGGAAGAGGTCGCCGTCAACGTGAACTTCCCCGAGGATTACGGGGCAGCGGAGCTGGCTGGCCAGAACGCCGACTTCGCGGTCACCGTCAAGGAGATCCGGGTCAAGCAGACCCCGGAAGCCGATGACGACTTCGCCTCCGACGCCTCCGAGTTCGACACGATCGTGGAACTGCGGGCCGACATCGCCGAGAAACTTGGCGAAAGTGCCGAGCAGCGGATCGAGCAGGACTTCAGGGTCGCTGCGGTTGATGCCGCAGTCAAGAACGCCAAGGTCGGCATCCCCGAGGACATCCTCAAGGCCCGCGGCGAGGAACGCTGGGACCGGGTCGAGCGCCAGATGGCGCAGCAGGGCATGAATCCGGACACCTACCTCCAGATGCAGGGCAAGACCCGGGACGAGATCATCGACGAGTCACTCGACGACGCCGATCAGGAGATCCGGCGCGAATCCGTGCTGGTCGCGGTCGCCGACGCCGAAGGCATCGAGGTCACCGACGAGGAGATGGCCGAAGAGCTCGAGCACGCCGCCTCCCACGAGCGGACCACCGGAGCCAAGCTGCTCGAACGCCTCAAGCGCGACGGCCGCCACGAGATGGTCATCGCCGACATCAAGGTCCGCAAGGCCATGGACGTGATCGCCGAATCCGCCAAGTCCATCGAGATGTCGGCCGAGGAAGCCGGCAAGAAGCTCTGGGGCCTCGGCGACGACCACGATCACGATCACGACCACGGCGACGATGACGCCGGGGCCGAGGCCGAGGCCGAGGCAACCGACGAGTCGGGCGAGGCCGGAGAGAAGTAGGGCGGCGACCCGTCGCGAGACGCAGATAGTTGCACCATGCGTGCCACTTTCTGCATCTCGCGCCTCTGGTTGTGATTACTGGCTTCGCTGGATGATTTTTCCGTTCAGCCTGGCCACTACGGTTGAGCTCTCGCCGTACTCGTTGCTGACGGTGGCGATCATCCGGGGAAACGGATAGCCGGCGTCCGCACCGGCGATGTTGATCGACCGGCTGTCGATCAGGTCGAGGTGCCTGGAAGCGTCGTCGAGAAGAGTCTGGAGGGCATCGGGGTTCACCTTTCTCAAGTCGAAGCGCCGGGTATCGGTCGTGCCCTTGCTGGATTCGGAGAACTCGCCCCGCCAGACGAGTGATTCGTAACGCCCGGAGGCTTCAACCGGGATGCCGAGCACCGCGTACTCCGGAAACAGGGATGCGGTGAATACGGTGGCGCTGCCGGTCTGCTCCTCGAGATCTTCCACCATCGAGTTGAAGTCCTGGGGGTTGAAAAGGCTCGGAGCATTGCCGGAGACTCCGGGGGCATCCTTCCGGCTGCTGTTGGCGAGGAAATACGCCATCACGCCAATCACGAGCAGGATCAGCGCCACTCCCGCGATCAGCGAGTTCCTGTCCATGCTCGTCTGGCTCTCCTGACGCAATTCCACGAGACAAGGCTACGCGGATCACCGGCGTCTCCCGACCTCGGCCCGACTCCCGGCCTCTATAGGATTGCCCGCATGAGTCCACTTGTCCCCATGGTCGTTGAGCAGACCTCTCGCGGAGAGCGTTCGTTCGACATCTATTCCCGGCTCCTCAACGAGCGCATCATCTTCCTCGGCACCGGCGTGAACGAGGACATCGCGAACCTGGTGGTGGCGCAGCTGCTCCACCTGGACGCCGAGGACCCCGAGAAGGACATCAGCCTCTACATCAACTCGCCGGGCGGTTCCGTCTACGCCGGGCTCGCGATCTACGACACGATGCAGTTCATCAAGCCCGATGTCCAGACCATCTGCGTCGGCATCGCGATGAGCATGGGTGCCCTGCTCCTTGCCGGCGGCGCCGCCGGCAAGCGGATGTCGCTGCCGAACTCGAAGATCCTGATCCACCAGGTCTCCTCCGGATTCCAGGGTCAGGCGACCGACATCGAGATCCACGCCAACGAGATCATCGACACCCGCAGCCGTCTCGACAAGATCCTCGCCAAGCACACCGGTCAGGACCTCGAGAAGATCACCCACGACACCGAGCGCGACTACTTCATGAGCGCCGAAGAGGCCACCAACTACGGCCTGATCGATCGGGTAATCGAGCATCGCTAGAGGCCGGTCCTGAACAGGAGCCTCAAGAGTTTCACCGGAGCCGTCGCCATCCTGGCGGCGGCTCTGGTTTTTGCAGCGCCTGTCCAGGCGGCAAAGGACAGCGGATTCAGGCTGATCAGATCGGGAGTGACGCCGAGTGATGCGACTCCCTACTCGGTCGATCCGATCAGGTTTCATCTCAGATTCGATGCCGATCGCCCGATCCGCCTTTCGATTCGTATCAACAAGCTGGGCAATGGCAGGACGATCCGGCGGATCGTCACCGGCCGGCTCAAGCCCGGCCGGTGGCATCACCTCGTCTGGAACGGGCGTACCCAGGGCAGGAAGCTTTCCCCCTCGGGCCGGTACCAGGTGGTCGCGGGACCGATCGGCGGCCCGCTGCGCCGGGTCGGTCGGATCCGCCTTCACTCGCATGAATTCCCGGTCGACGCTCCGCACGGAACCCGCGGCTACATTGGCGAATTCGGGGCACCGCGGGTCGACGGCCGCACTCACGAAGGATTCGACATCAC
>JAGQUQ010000119.1 GCA_020438425.1 Solirubrobacterales bacterium | reverse complement strand
TCGGAGTCCTTGTCGCGGGGGTTCGTGTCGGCAAGCCACTCACCGCGGTTGCGAAGCCCGTCCCGGTCCTGGTCCAGCTTGCGCTGGTCCTTCTTCAGGGTGAGCTTGTTCGCCCGCTCCCACCGGTCCGGAATCCGGTCCTTGTTGCTGTCCTTCGCCGACGCGGTGCCCGGCAGCGAGATCACAAACAACGCCAGGACGGCCGCCGTGAAGATCCCGAACCTTTCTCTCCTGCTGATTCTCATGCTTTCCCTTTCGAGTGTTTTGCTGCGCTACTGACCCGATGACCCGAACGGGAAGGAGAAGTCACGCGAGAGGTTCGGGATCGGCCGGTTCAGCCAATTGGAGCGGGTTCTTCACGGCCGCCGGAATTGCCCGACGATCCGTTCGAGCCACCGGAATGCCCCGAGCCGCTCCCCGAGCCACCGCTGCTTCCGGAGCCGCTGGAGCCGCCACTGTGGCCGGAAGATCCCGAACCAGACGAGGCCGAACCCGGGAAGCCCGAAGATCCGTTTCCTCCCGAGCCGCCCGGACCCTGGCCGCCGCCTGAACCGCCCCGGGGTCCCGGGCCGCCGCCATCGAGGCCGCCGCCCGCCGGTCCGCCGGAGCCGCCGGGAGGACGCTGGCCCTGCCCCGACCCGCTGCTGCCGCTGTCGCCGGAGCCCGAGGGGTGGTGTCCCGGATCAGGCCGGGTCCCGGAATCCACCGGACGCCCCGAACCATCCTCGGGCCGGTGTCGGCCTTCTCCGGTTCCGCCCGGAGAACCGGATCCTGAGCCCGGTCCGGAACCGGTCTTTCCGGACCCTTCCTGACCTTCACCCGGGTTGCCGGCTTCCGACTCGCCTGCCGGCCGGGAGAGCGATCCGTTGCGGGACTGCCTGCCATCGGATGGATCCTTTCCGGAAGAAACTTCCGGGGTCGGGCCACTCCCGGAAACGGGGATCTCCGGGCTGGTTGCTGACGGGGCGTTGGAAGTTCCGGCCGGTTCCGAGGCCCGGGCGGTGCTTTCCCGGCCCGGGGTCCGGTCGGCGCCTCGCTTCTCGACCGCGATGCCTCCGGCCAGCGAGCCTCCGGCGACCACGGCAACGACCGCAAGCTTGGCCGCGCCGCCCCCGGCGAGACCGCTGATCAGCCCGGTGGCCGTGGCCCCGCCACCTGCGGCACCGGTGGCAACGAGGCTCGATCCTTCGGCCAGCCAGGCGATCAGGGGCAGCGGGATCATCGCGCCGAAGGCATTGCGGAGCGAGATCCTCGCCCGGTAGATCAGCTGCTTGGTCGCCCCGGTGCTGAGGTCCAGTTCGGCCGCGATCTCCTCGTGGGAGAAACCGCTCAGTTCATGGTCGACCAGGGCCTTGCGCTGGGCGGGGGGCAGGTCGGCCACGGCGGCCAGAACCGCCGCGAAGCGTTCCCGCTGCTCGGCGAGGTCATCCGGGGTGCTGCCGCCACCAGCCGACTCGGTCAGGTCGCCATGCCGGTGCTTGCGGTTGTCGCGCACATCATTCAGCGCGGTGTTGCGGACCAGGGTGTAGAGCCACGGGCGGGGTTCCATGTCGCGCTCGGCCTGCATCGACCGGTGGGCCTTGACCAGCGACTCCTGCACCACGTCTTCGGCCCGGTCCGTTCCGGCGATCGAGCCGGCGTAGCCGACCAGGGCGGCACGGTAGCGCTGAACCAGTTCGTCGAAGGCGGGGTCGACTCCGCGGCGAAAGAGCTTGAGCAAGCGTTCGTCCGACTGTAGCCGCAGCGTCCCGCGGGCCAGAGGCCGGACCTGATTCAGCTTGTCTTCGGTCATCGCTTCCCCTCAGGTTACGCCGTGACCCTGGGAGCCACGTGAGAATCTGAACCTTCAACCCGAACCGGCGGCAGAAGTCACGCGATAATTCCCGGGTGGTCGTTTCCTCCGTTTCCCGCCAGCTGCTCAGAGCCAGGGACCTCGCCGATTCACGCTACGCAGAACGGCTCGGGGTCGATGACATGGCCCGGGCGGCCAGCCTCTCGAGGGCTCACTTCAGCGAGCAGTTCAAGCGGGCCTTCGGCGTTTCTCCCCATGCCTACCTCCTGACCCGAAGGATGGAGCGGGCAGCGGCCATGCTCCGGAACACCGACTACCCGGTCGCCTACATCTGCGTCTCGGTCGGTTTGAGCAGCGTCGGGTCCTTCACGACCAGTTTCAAGCGGATCCACGGCCAGACGCCGACCGAGTACCGCCGGGCCTACCCGCCGGATGCCGCCCAGGTGATGGTCCCGCCCTGCGTGACCCGTTTCTACGGTCGCCCGCAACACCGGACGTTTCGAGAAGACAAAGCCGGCGACGAATCCTAGGATCGTCCGGGTCCGAATAAACCAGTAAGGAGATTCAGGAAATGATCAGTATCGGCTCAGCCCAGTTGTGGGTCCGGGACCAGGACGAAGCCCTCGAGTTCTGGACCACCAAGGTCGGATTCGAGGTCAAGGTGGATGTGACCATGGCGGAGATGGGGAATTTTCGCTGGCTGACGGTGGGTCCTCCGGGCGATGACGGAACCAACGTGGTGCTAATGGCGATCCCGGGAGAGCCGATCATGGATGGAACGACCAGGGCCCAGGTCGAAGACCTCATGTCGAAGGGTTTCGCGGGCACGATCTTCCTCCAGACCGACGACTGCCAGGCGAGCTACGAAGGGATGAAGGCCCGTGGCGTCGAGTTCACTTCGGAGCCGGAGGAGACTCCCTACGGGATCGACTGCGGTTTCACCGATCCTTCCGGCAACAGCGCGAGGCTCGGCCAGATCAAGGGGCAGTACGCCGGCTGATCGTCACCTTCCTCGACCCGTTAGGGGTCTTCAGGATTGCCCTGCGGAGTCCGTTCCGGATCAGCTTCCGTCCGACCGGGGAGAGTCGAAGACTCAACCGGTGCTTCCCGGCGGCGGCCCGCAACCGGCCCTGGGCCAGCAGGGTGCCAGTGGGGTGGCGCCTGGGGCCGACCCGGGAAGGACGGCTCGTCACCAGCCTGACCCGGCTGTTGCAGCTGCTTTCGCAACTGAAGGCCAGGATCAGGCCGGACGGGCCGAAGGTAACCGTCGATGAGTACCGGGTCGAGCCAACCGGATTGTTCGGTGCCGGCTTGTCGGGGGTCGGGTCGACTGTGACCGGGGTGTGAGTGTCCGTGTCCTCGGCGGTGACCGACGCCGAGGAGATGTTGTTCAGGGTGGTGAGCTCGGCCGTCGTGGTCGAAGCCTGGGCGGTATTGGTGATGGTCACCGGCGGCGCGTGCTCGCCGGCGGTGAGATCGCCGATGCAGAGCAGGCTGATCCGCGCCTTCAACGGACCGGCGGTCGGGTTGTGGATCCGGAAGGCTCTGGTCACCGGGCGCGGATCATTCCCGAGTGACAGCAGCCCGTGATCGAGATCCCAGCCGGCGAGGATCCCCTTGCTCCCGTCGGGGCAGGTGAGTTGGGCTTCGTTGACCTTGCCGGCCTCGATCGTCACTTCGTTGGTGATTCGTTCGAAGCCCAGGTCGTGTATGTGGCCCGCGGCGAGCGCGACCTGGCGTGAGAGGCAGCTGATCTCGAAAGTGACGCTGGCAGGGCCGTGGAGGTCAAGCACGAACTTCCAGCCGTTGCCGTCGGGTTGCGAGTAGATCAGGTCCCCGGCTGACGACGTGGTGAATCCCGGCGCGACAGCGATCTGGCCCGGACCGCAGGCCAGCGTCCGGGTCAGGAGCCCGGCCGGTGCCGAAGCCGCGACTGTTATCGGGCTGGTGATCGTGATGCCGTGGTCGTGGCCACCGTCGCTGCCGGTTGTGGTCCTGAGACAGACCGCGAACACCTTCGCCTGGGCCCTGCCGGTAGCGGCATTCAGCACCGTTCCGGTCCAGGTGCCGGCCGGGCTGGCCCGCGAAGCGAGGACCCGGGCCTGGGGCCAGTCACCCGCTCCCTGGTCGATGTGGTCGATCCGGACCGACCCGTCGACCGCCGCCATCCCCGACGGACAGCTGACCGAAACCGTCTTTAACTGGCCGGCTTCGAGATCAACCTGGGCTTCAACCTTCTGGACGTCCAGCCGGTGCGTGGCGCTGGCGTTGGCGGCACCCCACGGCAAGACCCGGACGCGGATCTGGGGAGAAACTTCGGCTCCGGGGGCCAGGGTGCCGATTGCGCAACTGACGGTGCCGGAACTCTCGACGCAGGGAGCGTCAGCCGAGTCGAAACTGACCCCGGGCGGCAGGGAGTCGGTGATCGAGGACCCGTTCGCGTTCGCAGTGCCGATGTTCTTCAGGTTGAGCGTGTAGGTGATCAGGTCTCCGGGCCTCGGGTTGGCGGGGAGGGCCGACTTGATCAGTCGAAGGTCCGGTTTGAGGACCTGATTGAGGAGCACGGAGAGATTGTTTGTGCTCC
>JAGQUQ010000118.1 GCA_020438425.1 Solirubrobacterales bacterium | reverse complement strand
GAGGATCGTCTTGTCGTCTTCTTCCGAGAGACCCTCGATCCGGGGGCGGTTGCTGGCATGCCCTCCTTCCTTGCCCATCGTTGCCGCGTCTTCCGCGGTGATGAACATCGAGCCCCCGCACCAGGATCCCTCGCCCTGCATCTCCTCGCCGCTCATGTAATTGGAGAGGGCGTTCAGTTCCGGGTGGACCCCGGGGCAGTGCAGGCATTCGTTGTAGTTCTCGGCGATGCCTTTCCAGTTGGCTGCCACTTCGTAATCGATCCGCCCGCCGCTGACCAGTTCGGCGGTCCGGTAGCGGTCAAGGTGATTGATCAGTTCACCAACGTGGACGTCGGGTTCCGGGGCTTCGCCGCTCAGGTCGACCAGCACGAGGCCGCCGATCGTGGCCAGCCGGACCGGGATCAGGCCGAAGCAGGACTTGTCGAAGTCCTTGACCTCGTCCATGTGGGGTGCCGCGACCAGGGATCCGTCGAGGGCGTAGGACCAGGCGTGGTAAGGACACTGCAGGCGACGCTTGACCTGACCGTCCGCTTCCTCGATCACCCGGGCGCCGCGGTGCCGGCAGACGTTGAGGAAGGCATGTGGCTCGCCGTCTTCTCCTCCGACGACGACGACCGAGTCCGGGCCGATCTCCCGCCGGATGAATTTCCCCTGCCCGGCCACCTGGGAGATGTGCCCGAGGCAGATCCAGCCGTCGTGGAAGAGATGCTTCTGTTCCCACTCGAAGACCTGCTGATCGACGAAGGCGGCGGGCGGCAGCATCGAAGCGGTCTCCAGGGGTCTCAGCTGCCGGGCCACGTCGTCGGGACTCAGGGGGAGGGTGACGTTCCCGTTGCCGCTGCCGTTGACCATGCTCATCTCGCTCCTGTGGGTCGTTCACTGGCGGCCGGGCATGCATCTCGTGCAGCTCCTCGACCCGCCGATGCGGCGATACTAGCGCTGGTTGACCTTGTAGTCAATCGCATGTAGTCTCAGGACATTCCGCTTGGCTAAACGAAATTGGCGAGGGAGCCGATGAACCAGAACGTCACTATCTCCGCAACCGAGGGTCTGGACGAAGCCGCTCTCGACCTTCAGCGGCGAGCCGCGAAGTACGTCGACGAGGTGCTGATCCCGCTCGAGGAGGAAGCCGAGCTGCTGCATGGCCGCCTGCCTGAAGAAACGGTCGAGGTGGTCAAGCAGGAGGCCCTCAAGGCCGGCTTGACCGGAGGCCTTCACCGGCCCGAGAACGGCGGGCAGGGATGGTCGAAACTGGAGTGGTTCCTGGTCGAGGAGCAACTCGGCCGATCGACCAACGCGATTTCCTGGCACATCCCCAACGGTTACAACGTCTGGGATCTCGCCTCGGAAAAGCACGTCGAGAAGTGGCTGAAGCCCCTGCTCAGGGGCGAGACCCGTGACGCCTACGCGGTAACCGAGAAGAACGCCGGCTCCGATCCTTCCGGCATCGAGACGGTCGCGGTACGCACCGACTCGGGCTTCCGGATCAACGGCGAGAAGTGGTTCGTCACCTCCGGGGACGTGGCCGACGTGCTGGTCGTAATGGCCAACCTCGAAGAAGACGGCGAGCTCCTCCCCACCCTGTTCGTGGTCGAGAAGGCCCTGGGCGGAGTCGAGACGATCGAGGATCCGGGCTTCACCCACTCCTACCCGGACGGGCACCCGACGATCCGGTTCAACGACGTCGAGGTTGGCGAGGACGACGTGATCGGCGGCATCGGCGGCGGTGACGAGGTGCAGAAGGACTGGTTCGCCGAGGAGCGGCTGGGGATCGCGGCCCGCGGCATCGGTTCGATGTGGCGGCTGCTCGATGAAACCGTCGAGTGGGCGATCACCCGAGAGCAGGGCGGCTCGCGGATCATGGATTACCAGGGGGTGTCGTTCCCCCTGGCCGATTCCGCGGCTGACGCGGCGGCCGGCCGCCTGCTCACCCTCGAGGTTGCCCGAATGATCGATGCCGGAGCCGACCCCAAGATCTGCCACAACAAGGCCTCGATGGCCAAGCTCTTCGTTTCCGAGGCGGCCTGGCGCTGCGCCGACCGCTGCGTCCAGATCTTCGGCGGCCGCGGTTACCGGCGCGACAACGTCGCCGAGCGGTTCCTGCGCGAGCTCCGGGTCGACCGGATCTGGGAAGGCACCTCCGAGATCCAGCGGCTGATCATCGCCCGCGGCCTCGAAAAGCGCGGGGTCCAGGCCCTGATCCAGTGACCGGACTCGCCCCACTTCTGGCCCCGGCCTCGGTGGCTGTGGTGGGGGCGACCGAGCGGCCCGGAGCCTATGGCGACATCCTGGTCCGCAACCTCGACCTGGCCGGATTTCGGGGCGAGGTCTTCGCGATCAACCCCGGCCGCGATTCGGTCCACGGCCATCCCTCCTGTCCCTCGCTACTCGACCTGCCCGGACCGGTCGATGCGGTCGTGATCGCGGTGCCCGCCCCGGCTGTGATCGGCGCGGTCCGGGAGGCGATCGAAACCGGTTGCGGCGGGGCGGTCGTGGTCTCGGCCGGTTTCGGCGAGTCTGCGTCCGGCGAGGAGCTCGAAGCCGAGCTGAAGGAAGTCGCGACCGCGGCGAACTTCCCCCTTTGCGGCCCGAACGGCAACGGGGTGATCAGCCTCCGTCACCGGGCGCCACTCTGGGGCGACTCCTTCCCGGCCGGTCTCGCCACCGGCGGGGT
The DNA here is from genome assembly GCA_020438425.1 of Solirubrobacterales bacterium. Lineage (GTDB taxonomy): Bacteria > Actinomycetota > Thermoleophilia > Solirubrobacterales > 70-9 > 67-14. The sequence goes on along the minus strand of JAGQUQ010000118.1, from coordinate 1,718 downwards.
GGCGATGATCTCCCAGTCCGGCAACGTCGCGGTGAACGCGATCGGCTCGAAGCGCGACCTGGGTTTCCACACGATCGTCTCGACCGGAAACCAGGCGGTGCTCGACACCGGCGACTGGCTCAAGGCGATCGCCGGCCTCGAAGGGGTCCGGGCCGTGGCCCTCTTCCAGGAGACCGACGGCGACGGGGCGAAGCTGGCCGACGGGCTGGCCGACTGCGCCGAACGCGAGATCGGCGTCGCCGTGCTCAAGGTCGGCAGCTCGACCGCCGGCCAGGCTGCCGCCGCCGCCCACACCGGAGCGATCGCCGGCGACCAGAAGGTCTTCCGCGCCCTGATCGAGGATGCCGGTGCCGCCTGGGCGACCGATCCGCATGAACTCCTGGAAATCACCCGTGTCCTGGCCGAACCGAAAGCGCGCCCGCGCCGCTTCGATCCGAAACTCCTCCGCTCCGAAGTGCTTCCCGACGGCACCATCCGCGAAACCCTCGAGGAGACCCGGGTCCCTGCTTCCGGTCTGGCCATCCTCACCTGCTCTGGCGGTGATTCCGGCATTGCCGCCGATCAGGCCGAAGAGGCCGGCCTGCGCTTCGCCGAGCTCGACCCCGGCACCCGTGACCGGTTGCTCGATCTGCTTCCCTCCGCGGCCACGGTCGCCAACCCGCTCGACTACACGTCGCTGCTCTGGTACGAGCCCGACCGGCTGACCGAGATCGTCGCCGCGACGGGCGAGGACGAAACGGTGGAGCAGATGATCATCTTTCACGACCACCCCGAGGGCCTGACGCCGGAGGAGGACACCGAGTGGTCGGCGGTTCGCCGGGCCTTGACCGACGGCGCGATCCGGTCGGGCTGTCCCGCGATCCTCGCCTCGACCCTGCCGGATCTGGTCTGCGACGAAGACCGCCGCGAGCTGGCGGCGGCGGGAATCCCGGCCGTCGGCGGAATGCGGGCGGCAATCGCGGCGGCGGCCGCGAGTCAGCGGCTGAGCCGCTTGGATGGGGTTGCGATCGCGGAGCAGCTCAGGGCGATAGCCGGGGCTGCCCGCCGAGCATCGGGAAAGGGCATTGAAGGAGCGGCCCTCGAAACAGATGGAACCTGGCTGGCGGAGCATGAGGCGAAGTTCGTGCTTCGGGAGGCCGGGGTTTCAGTTCCCTCCTTCCTCACCGCCCTTTCTCCCGGTGCCTGTCTGGATGCGGCAGCCGGGTTGTCGTTTCCGCTGGCACTGAAGCTTTCCGGGTCGTCCATCCAGCACAAGTCCGAACTCGGAGCTGTGCGGATCAACATCGAGGATGAGGCCGAACTAATCCGTCAGGCCGAGGACCTGATGTCGATTGCGGGGCAGATTCACCTGGAGCAGGGGCTGGCAGGGGAGCCGACGAGTGATCCGCCCGTGTTCCTGATCGAGGAGATGGCCCGACCCGGCGTCGAGTTGATCGTGACCGCCCGCACCGACGCCGTGGTGCCCTCGCTGACGATCGGGCTGGGCGGCATCTGGGCCGAACAGTTGAACGACAGCGTCGTGGTTCCCCTGCCGGCTTCGCCGGAGCAGGTGAAGAAGTCGCTCGGCCGGCTCCAGGCCTGGGATGTCCTGCTCGGGCGGCGGGGAACCCCGGTCAACGACATCGGCGCTCTGGCCGAACTGGCGGCGAAAATCGGGCAACTGCTGCTCGAGTACCGCGACCCGGAGGGTCGTGGCTTCGACCTGATCGAACTCAATC
>JAGQUQ010000117.1:2305-4487 GCA_020438425.1 Solirubrobacterales bacterium | reverse complement strand
AACCGCCAGGCAACTGAAGGATGCCCGGAAGGTCTTCGGCTCGATGGACGCGGTGATCGTCCACTCCCGGCGCGGGGCGGACCGCCTGACCGGGGAGGTCGGCCTTCCCGAAGAGCGGGTGAGGGTGATGGCGCTAGGTGCCTTCGACTACCTTACCCGCCTGCCGGAAGAAAAGCCCCTGCCGCCCGAGCTCGGCGAGATCAACCCGGCCTGGGAAGGCGACCCGGGCTCCCGACCGCCGGTGGTGCTCTTTTTCGGCCTGCTTCGTCCCTACAAGGGCATCGACGTGCTGATCCGGGCGGCCGAACAGCTGGCCGCCCCGACCGGCGAAGTGGCTCCGGAACTCTGGATCGTCGGCAATCCCCGGATGGACCTGACCGACTTGATGGAAAGGACTGCCGGACTCCGGCTCGACGTGCGCTGGCTGCCCCGGTTCATCGAGGACGCCGAGATCCCGGCGATCATGCGCCGGGCCGACGTGGTGGTCCTGCCCTATCTCGACGGAGAACAGTCCGGCGTCCTCTACACGGGGATCGCCTTCGGCAAGGCGATGGTCGTCTCCGACGTCGGGGGGATCGGCGAGGTCGCAAGGGAGCACGGGGTCGCCCGACTGGTTGAACCGGGCGACGCGGAATCACTCGGCCAGGAACTCTCACGCCTGGTGGTCGGCCCCCGGGCGGCCGCCGAGCGTGAACGGCTCGAAGCAAGTTGCCGCGCGGCGGCCGAAGGTCCTTTCGCCTGGAACGCGATCGCCCGGCAGACGATCGGCCTCTACGAGGAGCTGCTCGGATGATCGTCGTCTTCTTCCTCTTCTGGCTCAGCGTCGGGCTGCTCTTCTTCACCCACATCGGCTACCCGGTCGTGCTCTGGCTGCTCGAGTTCATCGGGCTCGGCGGCCGGGCCGGGAAGGTCAGGGGCAGGAAGCTGAGCGAGATTCCGCCGGCAATCGATCCTGACACTGACGAAGAGATCCTGCCCACGGTCTCCCTGATCATCGCCGCCTACAACGAAGAGACGGTGATCGAGGCGAAAGTGAAGAACGCGCTCGAGCTCGAGTTCCCGCGCGAGTTCCTGCAGGTGATCGTCGCTTCTGACGGTTCTTCCGACCGCACGGTCGAACTGGCCCGCGAGGCCGGTGCCGACCTGGTTCTCGACCTGCCGCGGGGCGGCAAGATCGCAGCCCAGAACGCGGCCGCCGAATCCGCAACCGGCAGCCTGCTGGCCTTCTCCGACGCGAACTCGACCTGGGCACCCGACGCCCTGACCGAACTGATCGATCCCTTCCGGGACGAACGGGTCGGCTACGTCTGCGGCCAGGTCCGGTTCACCGGCCCCGACGGCGGCAACCTCGAGGGTGCCTACTGGCGATACGAGATGAAGGTGCGCGAGATGGAGTCCGAGCTGGCCGGAGTCACCGCCGGCAACGGCGCGATCTACGCGGTGCGCTCGGACGCCTACATCCCGCTCGAGCCCTCCGGCAGTCACGACCTTTCGTTCCCCTTCGCGCTGGCCAAACGGAAGCTCGCTTCGCTCTACCGCCCCCGGGCCCGGGCGACGGAGAAGCTCGTTCCCAGCCTTGAAGGCGAACTCGCCCGCAAGCGGCGGATGATGATCGGCCTCTGGGACATCGTGGTCGGGGAGGGGATGCTTGACCCGCGGGGCTACTCGCCGCTCTACTTCTTCGAACTTGTCTCGCACCGGCTGCTCAGGTACCTCAGCCCGGTTCTTCACCTGGTTGCCTTCCTGACCAACCTCGCCCTGCTCGGCCAGGGATGGTTCTACGGGTTGACGATGCTGCTTCAGGTCATGCTTCTGGTCGGCGCCCTGCTCGGCCGCTGGGTGCCGATCCTGCCTTTCCGCATCGCCCGCTACTACCTCGAGGTCACGCTTTCAATCGCTCTCGGCCTCTGGGATCGCTGGCGGCAGGGTCCGCCCGGGGCCTGGGAGAAGGCGGAGGGAACCAGGTGAACCGGGGCCTGGAGAAACTGATCACCGCGATGGTGCTGGCCCTCACCTCGCCGCTGCTGATCGTCTGCGCGATCCTGATCCGGCTCGAAGGTGGCGGCAGTGCGATCTACCGGCAGACCCGGGTCGGATTTCACGGCCAGGAGTTCGAGATGCTGAAGCTGCGGACCATGGTGCCGGGCTCGGATCCGGTCGGGGTCGGGACCGTGGTCGGCCG
>JAGQUQ010000117.1:0-2206 GCA_020438425.1 Solirubrobacterales bacterium | reverse complement strand
CCAGGAGTTCGAGATGCTGAAGCTGCGGACCATGGTGCCGGGCTCGGATCCGGTCGGGGTCGGGACCGTGGTCGGCCGTGAAGACCCGCGGGTGACCGGAGTCGGACGCTGGCTTCGGCGCACATCGTTGGATGAGCTGCCTAACCTGGTCAACGTCTGGCGCGGCGAGATGGCGCTGGTCGGTCCCCGGCCGACCATCCCGGCCCAGGTTGCCGACTACACGCCGCATCAGCACCGCCGGCACGAAGTCAGGCCCGGGATCACCGGCTGGGCGCAGGTGCAGGGCCGGGCCGGCATCCCCTGGGCCGAGCGGATCGAGCTCGACGTCGAGTACGTGGAGAACCGCTCGCTCCGGCTGGATCTCGAAATCCTTCGCCGCACAGTCTGGCTGGCCGCGACCGGCCAGGGCCTCGCCCCCGACTGAGATCGCCGATCATTTAGGCTTCTCCGATGCGTATTGGCGAGATAATCGCGGCGAAACGGCCGGTGTTTTCGGTGGAGTTCTTTCCTCCGAAGACCGATGAGGGCCGCGCCCAGCTCTTCGATACGGCCCGCCAGCTGTCCGAACTCGATCTGGATTTCGTCTCCGTCACCTACGGGGCCGGAGGGTCGAACCGCGACGGCACCGTGGACATCACCACCTCCCTCAAGGAAGAGGTCGGTCTCGAGGTGATGGCCCACCTGAGCTGCGTCGGCGAGACGGCGGAAGGTCTTGACGGCACCCTCGACCGGCTCCGGGATGCCGGCATCGACAACATCTTCGCCCTGCGTGGCGACCCGCCGAAGGGCGAGGTTGACTTCGTCCAGCCCGAGGGGGGCTTCGGCAGCGCCGCCGAGCTGACCGCTCACATCAGCTCGAAGTACGAGTTCTCGATCGGCGGTGCCTGCTTCCCCGAGGTTCATCCGGAAGCCCCGGACCTCGACACCGACCTGAACTACCTGAAGACCAAGGTCGATTCCGGAGCCGAGTTCCTGATCACCCAGCTCTTTTTCGACAATCGCGCCTACTTCGATTTCGTCGATGCCGCCCGGGCAAAGGGCATCGAGGTTCCGATCCTGGCCGGGATCATCCCGGTCACCGGTTACGCCCACACGAAGCGGATCTGCTCGCTTTGCGACGCGTCGATCCCGGTCGAGCTCGAGGCCGCGATGCTGGCCGCCGAAGGCGATCCCGAGGCCGAGTTCAACCTGGGTGTCGCCTACGCCGCCCAGCAGAGCGCCGAGCTCCTGGCCGCCGGGGCACCCGGCATCCACTTCTACGCCCTGAACAAGGCCCCGGCAACCCGGGCCGTGCTCGGAGCCCTCCGGGCAGCGCAGCCCTGGCGGGGCGCCCGCGGCCAGTCGTTGCCGCAGTAGGGGCCCGGCCCTCGATCCGGAAACCAGGATGGCCGAAGGAACCGCCAGCCCGGAAAGCAAGCCGACCAAAGCCGGCTACCTGATCGGCGCGGTCTTTCTGCTCTTCATCATCGCCGGGGTTTATATCGCCCTGGGATCAGGTGGTGACGACGGCGGCTCGGCCCACATCTCGAGTGCCTCCGGTTCGAGCAACGAGTTGAGTCCGGATGACCGGGAGGGAACGCCCTACGAGCCGCCGCAGTCGATCGACCTGGCGACCGCAGCCGCCGCGGCGAAGTGCGTCGTTCACGAAGATCTTCCGGAAGAAGGCCACGACCATCTTTCGCCCGAGGATACCCGCCCCTCGTATGGCACGGTGCCACCGACCTCGGGTGATCACATTGGCCCGCCGCTTCAGCAGGCCGACGGGGCCTGGGCCGACCCGGCCGCCCAGGTGGCGGTCGTCCATTCACTCGAGCACGGCCGTATCGCCATCCAGTACTCGCCGAATCTCGCCGAAGCGGACCAGCTCGCCCTCAAGGGTCTCTATGACTCGGCCTACTCGGCATCGCTCCTGTTCCCCAATCCGGACATGCCCTACGCGGCCGCCGCAACTTCCTGGCGCAACCTGATCGCCTGCCCGGAGTGGCAGGGCCAGAAGACCCTCGACGCGATCAATGCCTTCGGCGTCGCCCACTGGGGCCATGGCCGCGAACCGATGGAAGGCTTCCCCGCCCTGAGCGGGCCCTCCTTCGGAGAGCCCGCTTCATAAGTAAGTCGGGCGGGGTCCGACCCAAACACAAGTAAGTCGGGCGGGGTCCGACCCAAACACAAGTAAGTCGGGCGGGGTCCGACCCGCCCTCCAAGTCTC
>JAGQUQ010000116.1 GCA_020438425.1 Solirubrobacterales bacterium | reverse complement strand
AGGGGATCAGCTCCATCGTGTAGCACTCGGAAATCGGCTTGCCCTGCTCCCGGGAAAGCAGCGAGGCGATCTCGTCGAGGCGGTCGTGAAGGACGGTGGCGGCGCGCTTCAGATAGGCGGCGCGATCGGAAGGCTTGAGCTCGGCCCAGGCCGGCTGGATCTGGGCGACCTCGTCGACGATGCCCTGAACCTGGTCCGGGGTGATCGTTTCAACGGTGCCGACGAGTTCGCCGGTAGCCGGGTTGAAGGACTCGAGCGGAGGAGTGGACGCGGGCGCCGACCCGTTTGAGGCAGTGGTATCGGTGGAAGCCGTTTCGGTAGCCATGAACCGAAGTGTACGCGGCTTTTTCGCCCTGCAAAGAACTCGGCCGGAGACCCCCAGTCCGAGTCTCCGGCCGACACAGCACCCCACCTGGCGTCTTGCTCAAGCTGGGTCTGATGTATGAAACCCGGCAACCCTCAAGAAGTTGTGGGAACCGGCTTAAGGTTGTCTAAGGGTTTTCGGCTTGGTAATTGGACTTGCCGCGGATCTTCGCGGCGGCGTCACGGCGCCTCGCCAGCTCGGACTCGAAGCCGTAGCGGGTCGGCTCGTAGAAACGGAGTTCCTCGAGCCCCTCCGGCATCAGCGACTGGCCGGAGACACCGCCGTCGACGTCGTGGGGGTATACGTACCCCTTGCCCCTCCCGAGTTCCTTCGCCCCGGCGTAGTGGCTGTCCCGCAGGTGATCGGGCGGCAGCTTCGGTCCGTTGCGCTTGACCTCGTCCCGGGCCGCGTTGAGCGCCATGTACGAGGCATTCGACTTCGGGGCGAGAGCGAGGTAGGTCGCGGCCTGGGCCAGGTTGATCGCCGCTTCCGGCATCCCCACCCGGTCGACGGCAGCGGCTGCGGCGTTTGCCACGACCAGTGCCTGTGGATCGGCGTTGCTGATGTCCTCGGAAGCGAGGATCACCATCCGCCGGGCAATGAAGCGCGGATCCTCGCCCCCTTCGATCATCACCGCCAGGTAGTAGAGCGACGCGTCCGGGTCCGAGCCACGGGTTGCCTTGATCCAGGCCGAGATGTAGTCGTAGTGGTGATCGCCGCCCTTGTCGTAGGCGATCGCCTGAGCCTGAAGGGCATCCTCGACCTCGGGGATCCCGGCCTTGCCGCCGGCCGCAGCCAGGCGCTCGAGGGCCGAGAGAGCCGCCCGGGCATCTCCGGAAACCCGCTCGGCGAGAATCGAGAGTGCCTCCGGCTCGACCTCAACCCGACCGCCAACCCCGCGATCCGGGTCGGCTAGCGCCCGCTCGAGCAGGGTCTGGATCTCTGCCGGCCCCAGGGGCTGAAGCTCGTAGATCTGGCTGCGGGAGATCAATGCCTTGTTGACTTCGAAGTACGGGTTTTCCGTGGTCGCTCCGATCAGGGTCAGCACTCCGCTCTCGACCGCCGGCAGCAGTGCGTCCTGCTGGGCCTTGTTGAAGCGGTGGATCTCGTCGAGAAAGAGCACCGTGCGGCGGCCGTGCTTCTGGCGATCCTCGGCCCGCTGGATCACCGCCCGGATCTCGGGCCGTCCGGCATTGACCGCCGACTCCTCCTCGAAGGCACCATCGGAGGTGGCGGCGATGATCCGGGCCAGCGTCGTCTTGCCCGAACCCGGAGGTCCGTAGAGAATCGCGCTGTGCGGGCGACCGGCCTCGACCGCTCCCCGGAGTGCCGTCCCGGGGGCGAGGATGTGATCCTGCCCGACCACTTCATCGAGCGAGACCGGCCGCATCCGCGCAGCCAGCGGCGCATCCGGTCCTGCTTCGGGAATTCCGGAACCCGTCGACTCGACTTCACCTGAACCGAACAACTGATCAGCCATTAGCTGAGATTATTCCCCGCTAGTGACTCCGGTCGAAATCGCCATCCTGCTGATCTGGTCCTTCACCGTTTCCTTTGCCGGCGGGATGGTCGGGCTGGTGCTGGGCAACCTCCGTCTGCCGGTGGTCGTCTGGATCGGCAGCTCGGCTGCCGCCGCGGCCGGGGCCAACGTCGCGATCTCCGGGGTGGCGGCCCTGACCGCGACGATCGTCCACCTGCGAAACGGCCGGGTGGACAAACGGCTCTTCCTCTGGATGGCCCCCAGTTCCTTTCTTGGCGCAGTGGCCGGAGGACTGCTGGCCGGAGTCCTGCCGGAAAGGATCCTGCTGGGGGCGATCAGCCTGGTCGTGCTCTACGGGGCGATCGAGGTCTGGCGCTACCGCCGGCCACAAGGCGAGCGGGAAAGCGGCGGGCCGGATGTCCGCCGACTGCTGACCGAGGCCGTGCTGATCGGCTTCGGCGTCGGCCTGCTGGGTGGCTTCGTGGGACTGATCCTCGGGTCGCTGCGCCTGCCGGCGATGCTCAAGTACATGGGGATGGCACCGACCAAGGCGGTCGGAACCAACTCGGCGGTCGGAGTGATCGTCGGTGTCGGGGGCCTGGTCGGACATCTGCCTTCCGGGATCGACTGGGACATCCTGCTGATCGGTGCTGTCGCCGCCATTCCGGGGGCCGCCTTCGGATCGAAACTGACCGGCCGGCTTCCCGAAGCAACGCTGGTCCGGGTGATGGCGGCCGTTCTCCTGATCACCGGCCTGACCATGGCCGGGCAGGCAATTCTCTGACCGCTGAAAGACGAAGGATCGGCAGACTCCCGGTAAGTTGGCGGCGATGACTTCCGAGCAGACGGGAAATGGAGCTCCCCGCCGGATCCGTTGGGAGCATGAGCTGCTGCCGGTCGTGCTGCTGGCCGTCTGCATGGTCGTTTCGGCGGCCATCGTCCTCAACCTCACTTCGAAGCTCACCTTCATCACCGACGAGTGGAGCTTCCTGGTCCTTCGCCAGGGCTGGGGCCTCGACCAGTTGCTGACCCCGTTCGGCGGACATCCGGTGATGACCCCGGCCTTCATCTTCAAGTTCAGCCAGGAACTGTTCGGAATGGATTCCTCCCGGCCCGAGCAGTTCGTAGCCACGGCGATCTTCCTGCTGACCAATGCGTTGCTGTTCATCTATCTGCGGCGGCGGGTCGGTTCCTGGGCGGCGCTGATCGGCACCGCCCTGATCCTCTTCCTTGGCGGCGCCTTCGAAGCCCTGCTCTGGTCCTTCCAGACGATGGTCTACATCGGCGCCATGGCCGCCGGGATCGGGGCCCTGATCGCGCTCGACCGCGACGACCACAAGGGCGACGTGATCGCCGCGATCCTGCTGGCCCTGTCGCTGACCTTCTCGGGGATCGGACTGACCTTCGTGGCGGCCGCAATCGTGGAGTGGGCGCTGAACCCGCGCGACCGCCGCCGCCGGATCTTCGTACCCCTGGTTCCCCTGACCTTCTTCGTCCTCTGGTGGCTCGGCTGGGGGCACTCGACTTCCGCCGACAGCTTCGAACCCAGCCTCGAACTCTCGGTTCTGCCAAAGGTTCCCGAGTACATGTTCAACGCCTTCGCGGCCGGCCTCACCTCGCTCGGCGGTCTGGCAACCGGCGACGGTTCGGAACCGGACCAGCCCCACCTGATCTGGGGAAAGCTCGCGGCGATCGTCCTGATCGGCCTCTCGATCTGGCGGATCCGCAGCCTGGGCCGGGTGCCGAGGGACTTCCTGGTCACGGCCGCCGCAGGGCTTTGCCTGTACCTGATGTTTGCCCTGGCCCAGGATGCGTACCAGGCCTTCGGCGTTGCCCAGGTGAGAACTCCGACCTTGAGCCGGTACCAGCTCCCGTCGGCCATCTTCATCCTCCTGATCGCATCAACCCTCCTGAGAGGAGTGAAGATTCCCCGGCTGGCCCTGGTGATCGCCGGAGTGCTGAGCCTCTTTGCGATCACCAACGGAATCCAGTTGATGACCGACAAGGCCCACGAGCGGTGGGAGCCGTCATCGGCCTACTCGAAGGCGACCCTGACCGGAATCGAGGCAGCCGGTCCCGACATGGTCGCGGGATACTCCTTCAAGCTCGGCACTCCCTTCGAGCTGCCCGGGGATCAGTACATGCGAGCCGTCGAAGCGCATGGATCGCCCGCGTATTCGCAGGAGGAACTGGCGAGCATGGATCCGGCCTTCCGCGGCACGGCAGATTCAGCGCTGATCGGGGCGCTTGGAATCGAGGTCAGCGGCGCACCGCCAGCATTCGACTCTCCGCAATGCCGAAGGGTGAACGTCAAACGATCCCTCGCGCTCGAGCCCGGAACCTACTCCGTGAAGAACCGGGGAGAAACCGATCTCTACTTCGGCCTGGCCCGGCTCGGGGATCCGCCCGGACTTCCGATCGGTGGAGCCTTGCCCGGCGCGACCGTCGGTCTCGGGCTTCCCGCCGGGAGCCTCGACGCACCCTGGGTCCTGAGCTTCTCCGGCACCGGTCCGGCGCAGATCTGCTCCGACCGGTAGCGGCCGGGTTTCAGGCTGCGGCTTCGACCGCGTAGTCGTGAATCTGCTGGAGGATCTCGGTAATCCCGAAATTGCGCTGCCAGTTCGGGTAGTCCCGCTCGAACGCACCGAGGTCCGAGATCCACCAGCGG
>JAGQUQ010000115.1 GCA_020438425.1 Solirubrobacterales bacterium | reverse complement strand
GGAGTTAGCGCCTCCCCCGTTCCCCCCGTCGAAGCGGCAGCCAGCGCCATGCGTGAGCTGATCCTCGCCGGGAACCTGGAACCGGGCGCGCGACTCAGGGAGCATGACTTTGCCGAGAGGCTCGGTATCGCTCGCCACTCGTTCCGGGCGGCGACCCAGATCCTGATCGGTGAAGGACTGCTCAAGAGAGAGCCCCACCGCGGCGTCGAGGTCGCCGTGCTGGCGGCCGATGACGTGGCCGACATCTTCGAGCGCGACGAGGCGCTGGAGATCGAGGGGGTGCGGATCGTCGCCCAGGCCGGGGTCGTCCCGGCCGAGGCCCAGCGGGCCGTGAGCGAGATGTCGGCCCTTTCCGACGATGCTCCCTGGCGGGATGTCGTATGGCCCGACCAGCGCTTCCACCGGGCAATCATCGACGCGACCAACAGCCCCAGGTTGGCCCGGGCCTACCAGGGCCTCCAGTCCGAGATCGTGCTCTGCCTGGCCCAGCTCCGCCCCGTCTATGACGCTCCGGCCGAGGTCGCCGCCGAGCATGAGGAACTGCTCGAGCCGATCATCTCCGGCAACGTCGACAAGGCCGAGAAGCTTTTCCGGGCCCATCTGGCGGAGGCCGCCGGCAATCTGATCGGCCTCCACGCGGAACGAAGCCAGGAATCGGAGCCAGGCGCCTGATGGCCAGGGCCGTGCGAGAGACCAGGGCTTCGATCCGGAACATGGACGAACTCTGCTCGCGCGGCCTCGAAAACCTCCGCCGGGACGCGCTCGAAATCGCCCAGGTCGGTCTGGCCGCCTGCGACGGTGCAGGCGCCGCCCGCGAAGCGGTGAGCCTGACCCCGGACGGCGTCAAGATCGACGGGGTCGAGCATCGGCTGGCCGAGGGTCAGCGCCTCTTCGTCCTCGGAGCCGGCAAGGCAACCCTGCCGATCGCGGAAGCGCTCGAGGACGTGCTCGGCGACCGGATCGACGGGGGCGTGGTGATCCTGCGCCGGGGCGAGACCGCCGATCTCCGCTTCATCGATTCCTACATCGCCGACCACCCGCTCCCCACCCGGGAATCGGTCGAAGGTGCCCTGCGGCTGGAAGACCTCGCCGCCGAGGCCCGTGAAGGCGACCTGGTGATCGCCTGCTTCACCGGCGGCAGCTCCGCCCTGGCGTCTCTCCCGCCGGACGGAGTCACCTTCGAGGACAAGCGTCGCCTTCACGAGCTGCTGCTCGGTTCCGGCATGCCGATCTCCGAGGTAAACACCGTCCGCAAGCATGTGTCGACGGTCAAGGGCGGAAGGCTCGCCGCCCACATCGCACCGGCCCGGATCGTCAACCTGACGATTTCCGACGTGGCCGGCGACGTCCACGACCTGGTCACCGACCCTTCGGTGCAGGACACCTCGACGGTCGGCGACGCGATCGCCGTGCTCAAGGATTACGGGATCTGGGAAGAGGTTCCCGACTCGATCGTCCGGCATCTCAAGTCTCCCGCGGCGGAATCGCCCGACCTCTCGGCCATGGAAATCCACACCTCGATGCTGGTCACCGGAATCGGGGTCTGCGAGGCAATGGTCACCGAGTCGAAGAATCGGGGCTACAAGCCGGTGGTCCTGACCACGACCCTCGAAGGCGAGGCCCGCGAGATGGGCCGGTTCATCGCCGACATGGCCCGTTCGAGCAGCGTCGCCGGATACCCCTTCGATCCCGGCACCGTAATTCTCGGATGCGGCGGCGAGAACGCCGTGACCATCGCCGGCAAGGGCTCCTTCGGGGACGGCGGACCGGGCCAGGAGGCGGCCCTCGCGGCGGCCTCGATCCTGACCGGCTGCCAGGTCGCCTCGCTCTTCATGGACACCGACGGGTCCGACGGCGGCACCGACTCGGCCGGCGGGGTCTGTGACGGCCGGACTACCGAGCGGGCAAGCGAGATCGGGCTCGATCTGCGCCAGGCGCTGCTCAGCCACACCTCTCGCGACCCCCTGGACCAGCTCGGGGACCTGATCGACACCGGCGCCACCGGAACCAACGTCAATGACCTCTTCGTCACCGTAATCGGGAAGGAAGCGTCTTGATCACTCTGTCCAAGCTGACCAAGGAGTTCGGCGACGCCACCGCGGTCAACGGGATCGACCTCGAAATCGCCGACGGCGAGTTCTTCTCGATGCTCGGCCCGAGCGGCTGCGGCAAGACCACCACCCTGCGGATGATCGCCGGCTTCGAGGAACCCACCTCCGGCCGGATCGAACTGGCCGGCGAGGACGTCACCTGGACCTCGCCCAAGACCCGCAACGTCAACATGGTCTTCCAGAACTACGCCCTCTTCCCCCACATGACAGTGCGGGAAAACGTCGAGTTCGGTCTGAAGATCAAGAAACTTCCCAAGGCCGAAGCGGCCGAACGCATCGAGCGCATGATCGCCGCGGTCAGGATGGAGGGCTTCGAGTCCCGGCACCCGGCCCAGCTTTCGGGCGGCCAGCAGCAGCGGGTCGCGCTGGCCCGGGCCCTGGTCAACCAGCCGGCCGCCCTGCTGCTCGACGAGCCGCTTGGCGCTCTCGACCTGAAGCTCCGCAAGGAAATGCAGCTGGAGCTGAAATCGATCCAGCAGCAGACCGGGACCACCTTCGTCTATGTGACCCACGACCAGGAAGAGGCCCTGACCATGAGCGACCGGGTGGCGGTCATGAACGGCGGCAACGTCGAACAGATCGACGACCCGCGCAGCCTTTACGAGCGCCCCCGCTCGGCTTTCGTCGCCGACTTCATCGGGACTTCCAATCTGCTGACCATCAGCGTTGACAGCTGGGACGGCGGGGTCGCCCGGGCCAGCCTCGGCGAGGGCCTTCAGATCACCTGCCGGGAGAACGGCGACCGCAGCGAGACGAAGACGGTCACGGTGCGCCCCGAGAAGATCAACGTCCACGCGGGCCCGGTCGAGGTCGGCCAGGGCTCCCTGGTCCGGGGCCGGATCGTCGAGAACGTCTATCTCGGCTCGATGACCAAGCTGATCGTCGAGCTTTCCACCGGGGAGCGGCTGATCGTCCACGAACTGAACGATGACACCGGCGGCCCCTCGGAAGCGGGGACCGATGTCTTCCTGAGCTGGGGTACCGACCACAGCTTCGTGATCGAGGACGAACGGTGAAGCGCCGCGCGACTCCACTCCTCGCTCTGGTGGTCGCGCTAACCCTGACAGCCTGCGGTGGTGGCGGTGGCACCACCGATGTCGCCCCGGCCCCCGCCGACCCGGAGCAGCCGGCCAGCGGAACCCTCCGGGTCTTCGCCTACGAGGACTCGGTCACCCCCGAGATGATGGACCCCTTCCAGGCGCAGAATCCCGACCTGGAGATCAAGACCGCGACCTTTGACTCGAACTCCGAGGCCGCGGCCAAGCTGGCCGGCGGATTCGAGGCCGATGTGGTCGAGGTCTGCCTCGACGAAGCCGAACCGCTGCTGAAGCGCGGCCTGCTCCGCCCGCTCGACACCAAGGGAGTGACCGACTGGCCGCAGCTGGCCTTCAACGACTCAGACGGCGTCAGGCAGGAAGGTGGCGTGATCATGGTCCCCCTCTCGGCTGGCCCTCACGGAGTCATCGTCAACACCGACGAGGTGAGCCGCGAGATCACCTCATACGCCGACATCTTCGACCCGGAGTTCAACGGCCGGGCGGCGCTGGAGGGTGACTACGCCCTGCCCCCGATCGCGGTCAGCGCCCTGGTCAAGGGAATCGACGACCCGATGAACATGGATGAGGAACAGCTGGCCGAGGTCAGCGACTTCATGAATGAAAATCGCGATCACTTCCGGGCGCTGTGGCGTTCGGACTCCGATCTGGTCAACCTCTTCAAATCCGGCGAGGTCGTGATTTCCGATGGCAACAGCGGCCAGGCCAAGCGGATGCAGGACGCCGGCCTGCCGGTCGAGTGGATCGCCCCGGACGAAGGCACCCTTTCCTGGGTCTGCGGCTTCGGCATCACCTCCAAGGCCGAAAACCTTGACGCTGCCTACCGGTTGATCAACTGGCAGGCCTCCCCGAAAGCCCAGGCGATCCGGGGAAAGAACGGCTATGTGGTGACCAACCCGGACGCGATGCCCCTGGTCCCCGAGGCCGACCGGGCGACGGCCGACCCGTCGAGCCTCGCCGATGCCATCCCCGAGACCTATCCCCCGCTCTACGACCAGTGGGCGCGGGCCTTCGAAACCTTCCAGGCAAGCAGTTGACCAAAACCCCCCAGCCCACCGAGGAGAGCATGAAACACCTGAAGAAACTGACCCTGGCGATCGCACTCGTTGCCGCGATCCCCATCCTGGCGGCCTGCGGGTCGAGCGGCGGCGACACCTCGGAGGCGACCGCGCCGACCGCGGCGGAAGCGCAGAAGCCGGCCACCGGCACCCTGCGCCTGTTTGCCTATGACGATACGGTCACCGACGAGCAGCTCGATCCGTTCCGCAAGGCGAATCCCGACGTCGACCTGAAGATCGCCACCTTCAACTCGAACGAGGAAGCTGCCGCCAAGCTGGCCGGCGGATTCGAGGCCGATGTGGTCG
>JAGQUQ010000114.1 GCA_020438425.1 Solirubrobacterales bacterium | reverse complement strand
ACGCAGAGCCAGCTTTCGCATGCGATCCGCCTGCTGGCGGGCAAACCGGACCAGTGGCAGGCGCTGCATGAGAATCCGGACGACCTCGTGCCAGCGGCGGTCAGCGAAGCTCTCCGTTTCGAACCGATCACCCCTTTCACGGCCCGGCAGCTGACCGAGGACGTCGAGTACCGCGACGTGACCTTCCCGGCGGGGACCGTCCTGGTGGTTTGTTCCTTCACGGGCAACCGTGATTCCGAAGCATTCGAAAACCCGCAGGATTTCGACATCCTGATCGAGCGCGACCGGACCCGGCCGCTCACCTTCGGCGCCGGAATCCATTACTGCGTAGGGGCGAACCTGGCCCGGGCCGAACTTGAAGAGGGGCTTCGGTTCTTTGCCGAACGGATCGAGAAGATCGAACTGAACGGCATGACCGAGCTGCAGGCGGTCAGCGGGATCTATGGCATCGATCGCATGGATGTGCGGATTCAGCCAGTGTCGGAGTAACCTCAGCCGATGATGGACCCAAAGGTAGATAGCAAGCCGACGCCGGTGAAGATCCTCGTCGTGGTCGGTACGCGGCCGGAAGCGATCAAGCTGGTGCCGATGATCCTCGCTTTGAAAGAGAGCGAGATGTTCATTCCGCAGGTCGTTTCCACCGGCCAGCATCAGAGCATGGTCAAGGAAGTCTTCGATCTTGCCGGGATCGAGATCGACTTCAACCTCTGGGTCGGCGGGTCACGCAACGAACTGAACGATCGGGTCCGCGAGGTGATGGCCCGGCTCGACGATTTCGTGCGGGTCGAGTACGGCGCCGACGGCACGGTGAAGCAGGATGAGGCGGCAGCCGGTGAGTACCCGATGGCGATCATGGTTCACGGGGACACCACCTCGGCCTTCGCCTCGGCGCTGGCCGCCTTCCACCTGAGGATTCCGGTGATCCACGTCGAAGCGGGGCTCCGGACCCAGTCCAACCTGACTCCGTTCCCGGAAGAACTCAACCGACAGCTGATCACCTGCATCGCCGCCTTCCACCTGGCGCCGACTTCACACAACCTGGAGAACCTGGTTCGGGAAAACGTGCCGGTCAGCCAGATCTTCATCACCGGCAACACCGGGATCGACTCGCTTCAGTGGGCGGCCGGACTCGAAGTCGAGTTCTCCGATCCGGTCGTCGCCGAAATCTGTGCCAGTGACCGCCGGATCATCACCGGGACCGCCCATCGGCGTGAAAACTGGGGGCCGGGGCTCGAAGGCATCGTTGCCGGCGTCCGCCTGCTGGCGATCGAGCACACCGACACCTACTTTGTGATTCCCCAGCATCCGAACCCGGCTGTCAGGGCTCAGCTGGCAAACCTCAGCGACCTGCCGAACGTTTGCCTGACCGAGGCGCTTTCCTACCCGGAATTCGCTCGCCTGATGGCCCGTTCCTACCTGATCATCAGTGACTCGGGCGGCATCCAGGAGGAGGCGCCCTCGCTCGGCAAGCCGGTTCTCGTCTGCCGGGACTCGACCGAACGGGGAGAGGGCCTCGAGGCCGGCACGCTCAAGCTGGTCGGTACCGACCCGGCACGGATCCAGGCCGAAGCCGATCTCCTGCTCAGGAACGAAGCGGCCTATCGGGCGATGAGCGAGGCCGAGAACCCCTATGGCGACGGCAAGGCATCGGAGAGAATCGTCGCCGCGCTTACAAATCTCTACGTCGGCGGCCAGATGCCGGAACCGTTCCGTTCTTCCTACAGCCGGAACGCCGTGATTGAAGCCTCCGGCTACACCGTGCCGGCGACCTCGAGCGGCCGGCTGGACCCGGCGCTGGTGCCTGAATCCGAGCGCCATCAGGAGGAGCTGGTCGTCGACCCGGTCGGCAACCTCTGGGCCGAGTTCGGGACGATCACCGAGAAGTGGTTCCGCAACTGATCGCAGTCGAGGTACTCCCCTTCAAGGGGCTGGATCCGTTCTTCGAGATCCTCTTCCTGATCACTTTCCTGATCGTGGTCGCGATGTTCTTCTGGACCGTGGTCCTCTTCTTCCGGGGGATCAAGTCCGACCGCCACATGGCCCGGCAGGAAGAGGTCAATCCGGAGCTCTTCGAGTGGGTATTCCTCGTCCCGGCCCTCAACGAGGAAGTGACGATCGCCGACAGCGTCAGTCGCCTGGAGGCGATCGAGGTCACCCGCAAGCGGATCGTGGTGATCAACGACGGCTCCGATGACCGCACCGCCGAGATCCTCGCCGAGCGAACCGACCCCGACCTCTATGTGGTGGAACGAAAGCCCCCGCAGGCCCGGCAGGGCAAGGCCGCCGCGCTCAACTACGCCTTCGACGAGGTGACCGAACGCTTCAAGCTCGACCCGGCCACGACGATCTTCTGCATCGTCGACGCCGATGGCCGGATCAATCCCGAGAGCCTCCCTCATGTCGCCAAACACTTCGTCGACTCCGAAGTGGGGGGCGTCCAGACCCTGGTCCGGATCTACAACCGCCACCGTATCCTGACCTGGTTTCAGGACATCGAGTTCTCGATTTACGGGCATCTCTTCCAGGCGGGGCGCAACAAGTGGGGCACCGCCGGGATGGGTGGCAACGGCCAGTACAACCGGATGTCAGCGCTGCAGTCGATCGACGACCGCGACCCCGGACCTTCCGAGGAAGCGATCGTGGAGAAGGACCCGGAGCTGGAAGTGGCCATCGAGCCCGCCAGTCGCGGACCGTGGCGGGACCGGCTGACCGAAGACCAGGATCTCGGCCTGCGATTGATGATCGCCGGCTGGAAATGCCGCCACGACAACCATGCGACCGTCGAGCAGCAGGGCGTCCCGGGCCTGAGGCGACTCTTCCGCCAGCGCACCCGCTGGTCGCAGGGCAACCTCCAGGCGATGGGCCTGATCGATGACATGGTCACCTCGAAGGTCCACTTGCCGGCCCGGTTCGAGCAGGTGGTGTATCTGCTGATGCCGGTCTGGCAGATGATCGTCGGTGCGTCGCTGATCGCCTCGATCTATCTCTGGTTGTTCGAGGACGTCGGGTTCGTTACGAACCTGGACCAGTGGTGGTGGATCTACTTCCTCTACATCCTCGGCTTCGGCGGCACGGTGATGGGTGCGATTGCCGCAAAGATCGGTGACCGCAACAAGATTCTGGGGATCATCAAGGGGATCCTTACCGGTCAGGTTTACGCCTTCTACACCTGGTTGCTCTGGCCGGTCCTGCTTCGTTCGAGCGTCCGCCAGGTGATCGGCCGGGGGACCTGGGCCAAGACCTCCCGCGAGCAGATCGACCCGCCCGAAGATACGCCTGAACCAGCCAGTTAGTTGACAGCGCAACCAACTGCGCTACACTGTCCGCAGGACTAACTACAGAAACTGGACTTACTAATGGATCTTCTGCTGGTTCCACTCGATGAAGCAATGGTTTTCCCCTCGGTCACGGCGACGCTTTCGATCGACGTCGGTGACGAGGAACAGGTCTTCCTGCTGCCCCGCCGCGAGGGCGAGTTCGCCCGGGTCGGCGTGATCGCCGACGTGGTCGAGCGGGGCAACTCGCCCAGGGGCGAGACCGTCGCCACCGTGGTCGGCCTGCGGCGCGGCCTCGCCGGAATCGCCCACCCGGACGAACTCGATCCCGATGCGCTCCGGATCGAGGTTCAGGAAATCCACGACGGCCACCCCGAGGACGACCACACGAAGGAATTGGTTCGCGAGTACCGGGCGATCGTCGAGGAGATCCTCGAACTGAGGAACGCCGACAGCCGGATCGTCAACTTCCTGCGCAACGTGACCGAGCCGGGCGAGCTGGCCGACACCTCCGGGCTCAGCCCCGACCTCAGCTTCGACCAGAAGTTCGAACTGCTCGACACCCTCAACGTGACCGCCCGCCTCGAGAAAGCGGTCGAGTTCCAGCGCGAGCGTCTGACCGAGCTTCAGGTCCGCAGCAAGATCCGCGACGACGTCGAGTCCGGCGCCCAGCAGCAGCAGCGCGAGTACTTCCTGCGCGAGCAGATGAAGTCGATCCGCAAGGAACTCGGTGACGACGACGCCAGCCTGATCGAGGAGTACGAGCAGAAGATCGCCGAGGCCGGCATGCCGGAATCGGTCCGGGAACAGGCCGAGAAGGAGCTGCGGCGGCTCGAACGCCAGGGCGAACAGTCCGGCGAGAGCTCGATGATCCGCAGCTACCTCGACTGGCTGATTGCCGTGCCGTGGAGCAAGCGCTCGGAAGAGAAGCTCGACCCGGCCCACACCCGCGAAGTGCTGGACGCCGATCACGCCGGTCTCGATGATGTCAAGCGCCGGATCACCGAGTTCGTGGCCGTGCGGAAACTCCGCCAGGAGCGCGAGGCCGAGGCGGACAGCCGGGCCGACGGCGCGATCCTGACCCTGGTCGGACCACCCGGCACGGGCAAGACCTCGATCGGCGAATCGGTCGCCAAGGCACTCGGGCGCGAATTCGTCCGGATCTCGCTCGGCGGAGTGCACGACGAGGCCGAGATCCGAGGCCACCGCCGCACCTACATCGGCTCGATGCCGGGCCGGATCATCCGCGCACTGCGTGACGCGGAGACGATGAACCCGGTGATCCTTCTCGACGAGGTCGACAAGGTCGGCTCCGACTGGCGGGGCGACCCTTCGGCCGCCCTGCTCGAGG
>JAGQUQ010000113.1 GCA_020438425.1 Solirubrobacterales bacterium | reverse complement strand
CGGTGGGTCGGATTTCCGGTTCGGGTGACGGAAATCCGACCCACCGTGTGGGCCTGGGTGGATTTCATGATTTCTCTTGCTGCTATAATGAACCGTATGGTTCAGTATGAGGATGTGGATCCGAATGCCGTGACCAGGGCTTTTTCGGCCTTGGCTGATCCGGCGCGGATGGCGATCATCGATCGGCTGGGGGAGGGACCGGCGTCGGTTTCCGACCTGGCCGAGCCGGCCGGGATGTCGCTGACCGGAATGAAGAAGCACCTGCGGATCCTGGAGGACGCGAAGCTGGTGAAGACGGAGAAACGGGGGAGGACTCGCTTCTGCGAACTCTCGGCCGAAGGGTTCGACGAGGCCGCGTTCTGGCTGGACGAGTTCCGGCGTCGCCGCCACAAGCAACTGAACCGCCTTGAAGAACTGATCGAGAAACGCAAGAAGGAGCGAGAAAATGAGTGAATTGACCGAGCTGCACAGAACTGTCGTGACCACGCCGGATGACCTGACGATCCGGACCGAGCGGGTCTTCGACGCCCCGCCCGCGCTCGTCTTCGAGTGCTACACGGACGTCGAAACCCTGGCCGGGTGGCTGGGCCCGGACGGTTACGAGATGAAGGTCCAGGAATACGATTTCCGGCCCGGCGGCGAGTGGAAGTACCTCCACATAGGCCCGGATGGGAGCGAGTACCAGTTTTTCGGCGAGTTCCTCGAGATCGAACCGCCCAACCGGCTGAAGCAGACCTTCAACTTCATCATGGAACCGCAGCCGCCGGCTTCGATTGATGAAGCCGAATTCGTCGCGATCGAGGGAGGACGCACCCGAATCGTCACGGTCACCACCTTCGAGCAGCAGGAGTACCGGGACGGCATGCTCCAGTCCGGCATGGAAAAGGGCATGAACGAGGGCTACAACAAGCTCGACCTGATCCTGGAGCAGCGCAAGTAATCCACCAGGCGGAGCCCCTCCCAACCATCAACCGGTGCGAGTGGGAGGGGCGGGTTGAGGACGGAGGCGGGGCGAAGCTCGCCGACTGCTTTCAACCCAGGTCCACCTGGGACCAGTCGAGGCGTTCCGGGAACTTCGGAAGGTCGTCGTCGGGGACCGGGAACCAGGGGGCGGCGTAGGCGGTGAACTGATGGGCCAGGGGGCGAATCCCCGGGTCCTCGTTCAGCGCCCCCAGCCTGATCGCGAGGATGTCCGGGTTGTCGGGGTGACGGGTGTAGAGGTGGCCGCCGCATTCGCGGCAGAAGAACTTGTTGAAGCCGCCATCACCGGGTTCGTAACTGGCGACGAACTCCTCTCCGGTGGTAATCGAGAACGACCCGGGCTGGGTCAGTCCGGTGGCCGAGACCCCGGTCCCGGTTCGACGCTGGCAGCGCTTGCAATAACAAAGAGCAGCTCCGATCAGAGGCTGGTTCACCTCGAAGCTGACCTTTCCGCAGGCACACTCGCCGGTCATGTGTTCGGCTTTCTCCAGGACCTCTTCACCTTCGGTCTCGCTCATCCCTGAACCCTAATCGGATAGAGCTCCTCCCAACCATCCTTTGCTTCTGGTGGGAGGGGCGGGTTTATTTTGGAGAGCCGGTGCAGTCCGGCTCGACTGCAGTTAAGGTAGCCGAGAGGGAATCACGAAAAAGGAGAATCAATGCGGCAGGTGTCTTCGTCTTTGAACGTCCGTGTACTCGCGCTTGTGACCGGGTTGGGCCTGATGCTCGTGGCGCTTTTCGCCGCTCCGCTTGCTGGTCAGGCCGAGGCAGCAAAGAAGCCAAGGGTCACGATTCGAACCACCGAGTACGGGATCCCGAGGATCCTCGCGGACAAGCCCTACGGACTGGGATATGGCTACGGCTGGGCGATCGCCAGTCAGCAGCTCTGCACCCTGGCTGACACCTACACGACGATTCGCGGCGAGAGGTCGAAGTACTTCGGTGGCGCAGTCGACGCGCCGAACTTCATTTCGAACCTGGACTCGGACTTCTTCTGGAAGCGTGTCCGCAAGGAACAGACGGTCCAGAAGATGATGAAGCTGAAACCGCCGAACGGACCGCTGCCGATCGTCAAGGAAGTGGTCAAGGGGTACGCCGCGGGCTACAACGCCTACCTCAAACAGACCGGCGTGAAGAAACTTCCCGATCCGCGATGCCGTGGCAAGGCATGGGTCAAGCCGATCTCGGTCCTCGATGCCTATCTGCGCTTCTACCAGTTGCTCGGATACGGCTCGACCGATCCCTCGATGGACGGGATCGCCCGGGCCCAGCCTCCGGCACCGGATGTGATGAAGGCCGGGGCGGAATCCGGCCAGGTCGATCCCGACGAAGTGACGGCCGAGGACTTCGACGAGGACTTCGGAAACTTCACCGGCGGGCTCGGCTCCAATGCAGTCGCCCTCGGCAAGGCGGGGGTCCAGGGCGGCAAGGGGCTCCTGCTCGGCAACCCGCACTTCCCCTGGCATGGCTCGCAGCGGTTCTTCGAATCCCAGCTGACGATTCCGGGCAAGCTGAACGTTTCCGGCGCCAGCCTGCTCGGGGTACCGGTGATCCTGATCGGCCACACCCGGAACATGGCGTGGAGTCACACGGTTTCCTCGGCCCGACGTTTCATCGCCTACCAGGAGACTCTCGATCCGACCGACCCGACCCGCTACATCGTCGACGGTCAATCGAAGCCGATGAGGCGGACCACGGTCACGGTCGAGGACAAGGACGGAAGCAAGAAGACCCGCACCCTTTACTCGACCGAGCACGGGTACGTGACCAACTCGCTTCAGGGCCAGGCGCTGTTCCCCTGGACCAACGCCACCGCGTTCACGATCTATGACGTGAACACCGGCAACTTCCGGATGATCAACCACTTCTACGAGATGAACCGGGCCCAGAGTTCGCCCCAGGTCCTGAAGATCCTGAAGAAGTACCAGGGCATCCCCTGGGTCAACACGATCGCTTCCGACTCGAAGGGGCGGGCGCTCTACGCCGACATCGGCGCGGTCCCGGACGCCTCGAACGAACGGGTCGCCGAATGCAACATCGGCATCGGGGCAGCGACCTGGGCGGTGGCCCGGGTCCCCGCCTTCGACGGGTCGCGCTCGGACTGCGACATGAGCAAGAAGCGGGCCGGTGCCGCCGGTCCAGGCCTCCTGCCGGCCACCGAGATGCCGTACCTGATGCGCTCCGACTACGTGGAGAACTCGAACGATTCCTACTGGCTCTCCAACGTCGACAAGCCGCTCGAGGGCTTTGACCGGATCATCGGGGAGGAGCGGATCGCCCAGTCCGAGCGGACCCGCCTCG
Organism: Solirubrobacterales bacterium; assembly: GCA_020438425.1. GTDB lineage: Bacteria > Actinomycetota > Thermoleophilia > Solirubrobacterales > 70-9 > 67-14. The sequence goes on along the minus strand of JAGQUQ010000113.1, from coordinate 1,400 downwards.
CCCACAAGATGATCAACGAGAAGCTGGATGGCGGCAAGTTCACACTGGGCAGCCTCAAGGCGATGCTCTACAACAACCGGGTCGAGTCGGCCGAGCTGTTGCTCGATGACCTGATCGCCCACTGCAACGCGACCCCGATCGTGCTCGGACAGAGCACGGCGGAGGCCTGCGACGCGCTCGAGAGCTGGGACGGTCGCAACAATCTCGACTCGACCGGCGGCCTGTTCTTCCAGCGTTTCGCGGGCAGGCTCTACTTCGGGCTGAGCGGTCCGGTCTACTCGAACCCGTTCGATTACACCGACCCGGTCGGGACTCCGAGCGGGCTGAACACGACCAACCTCGATCTGAACATCTCCCTGGGCCAGACGATCCAGGAGTTCAACGATCAGGACATTCCGCTCACCGCCACCCGTCGCCAGTACCAGACGGTGACCAGGCAGGGCAAGAAGATCCCGATTCCGGCCGGTGACTTCGAGCCCTACGGCTCGTTCAACCCGGTCTGGGGCCCCTGGGTTCCGAGCAAGGGAATCACCGAGATCGATTCCGGGTCGAGCTTCATCCAGGCCGTGCACCTGACCGGCGCCAAATGCCCGAAGGCCAGCATGATCCTGACCTACTCGCAGTCGGAGAACCCGAAGTCGAAGCACTTCGCCGACCAGACCAGGCTCTACTCGAAGATGCGCTGGGCGGTCGACCGGTTCTGCCCGGGCCAGCAGAAGAAGTCGCCGGGGCTCAAGGTGAAGCGCTTCGGCGGTGGTGCCAAGGCCGAGCGGAAGGGCTACTGACGTTCTGAAAGCGGAGATCGCAAGGGTCACCGGCGGGTAGAATCGGCCGGTGGCCCGGGCGACTTCGGTTTTCGACAAGCAGGCGGCGACTTACAAGGGGCCGCGCGAGAAGCTGGTTCCCCAACTGGAACGCTTCTACGGGATGGTTCCCGAAGCGGTCCGGCTGGTTGAGCCCGCGAATGATGCCGGGTCCCGTCCGCTGCGGATCCTTGATCTGGGTGCGGGCACCGGGATGCTCTCGGCGGTGGTCGCCTCCGCCTTTCCGGAGGCCGGGTTCACCCTCTTTGACGTTTCGCCCCGGATGCTCGATCAGGCGAAGGAGACGATCGACGGCAAGGTCGAAGTGGAAACCGGCGATATGTACGAGGGCATACCGGCCGGTCCGTGGGACGCGGTCATTTCGGCGCTCGCCATCCACCACATGACCGACCAGGGGAAACGTTCGGTCTATGAGTCGGTCTTCCGGGAGCTACGGTCGGGAGGTGTGTTCGTCAACGCCGAGCATGTCCTCGGCGAGACGCCCGCCGTGCAGGAGCACTACGCGGAATGGCATCGAAAGCAGGCCTTCGAGAAGGGTCTGACCGACGAGGAGTGGGCCGACACGGTCGAGCGCAT
>JAGQUQ010000112.1 GCA_020438425.1 Solirubrobacterales bacterium | reverse complement strand
TCCGGCCTGACTCCGGCGATCTCAAGTTCGAGGCCGGGCGGAATCTCGTTGCCGCCACCGGGAACGAAGGGGAAGCTGGAGGCTCCGGGAATCAGCGGCAGAGCCGACTTCAGGTAAAGCGGCAGGATCGAGGGTGGTGAGTCGAGGGTGGTCATCAGGCTCCGAGCAGGTTCTGGCCGCAGACCCGGATCGTGTTGCCGTTGACTCCGGTGGAAGCCGGACTTGCGAACCAGGCGATCGCTTCGGCCACGTCAACCGGTTTGCCGCCCTGCGAGAGGCTGCTCAACCGCCGCCCGACCTCACGAGGACCGAATGGCATCGCCGCGGTCATCCGGGTCTCGATGAAGCCCGGAGCAACCGCATTGATAGTCCCCTTGCGCTTCGCCATCTCGGGGGCCATCGCCTCGACCATCCCGATCACGCCCGCCTTCGAAGTTGCGTAGTTGGTCTGGCCGGAGTTGCCGGCGATTCCCGACATCGAAGAGACACAGACGATTCTTCCGTTTGGCCGGAGCAGGCCGCGGGCGAGAATCTCGTCGTTGATCCGTTCTTCCGAGGAGAGGTTGATCTCCATCAGGCGGGTCCAGCGTTCTTCCGGCATCTTGGCGATGGTCCGGTCCAGCGTCACCCCGGCGTTGTGGACGATCACGTCGACACCTTCGGGGAGCTGGCTGGCGATCGCTGCCGGGGCACCTTCGGCGGTGATGTCGAGGGCGATCGAGCGTCCGCCCAGTCTCGAGGTGACGGCATCCAGATCGCTTCCGGCCGCCGGTATGTCCAGACCGACCACGGTTGCCCCGTCGCGGGCGAGCGTGGCGGCGATCGATTCTCCGATCCCGCGCGAAGCCCCGGTTACAAGAGCAGTGAGGCCACCAAGGGGGCGGTCCCAGTCGAGCTCCGGAGTGGCCGTGACCGCCTTGCCGACCCGGATCACCTGTCCGGACACATAGGCGGACCGAGGCGAGAGCAGGAAGCGGAGGGTGGAATCAATTTCGGTCTCGGCGCCAGGTTCCACATAAACCAGCTGGGTGGTGGAACCGCGGGCGCCAATCTCCTTGCCGAGTGAACGAACGAAGCCCTCGAGGGCACGCTGCGCGGTGTGGGCTCGCACGGCTCCGGTTGAAGCGGGGGGCGTGCCGAGTACGATCGCCCGACCGCTGGGGCCAAGTCGGGACACCCCCGGATAGAAGAACTTCTGCAGTTCGACCAGCTGTCCGGAATCGCTGATCCCGGTCGCATCGAAGACCAGGGCCTTGACCGGACCTTCGGTTCCGGCCCGCTCGGCGGCGATCGAGTCCAGGATCCTCGAGATCGAGAGCCGGAGGCTTCCGTCCGGGGCGGCGCCGGTGAGTACGGGACCGTTGACCACGGGTTCCCCGGCAGAGAAGCGGTCGAGTTCAACCGGCCGCGGCAGGCCCAGGGAACTCGCCAGGCTCGAGACCAGTGGTGCGTTGACGATCTGTGTGTAGGTGTCGCTCACTTCTTGCCTCCCGGCGCTTCGAGGATTGCCACTACGCCCTGGCCGCCGGCGGCGCAGATGCTGATCACGCCGCGACCCTTTCCGTCCTGGCTCAGCTGTTTGGCCAGTGAACCGACGATGCGACCTCCGGTCGCCGCGAACGGATGGGCGGCCGCCAGCGAGCCGCCGTTCAGGTTCAGCCTGGTCCGGTCGATCGCTCCCATCGGCTTCTTGCGGTCCAGCTTCTCGCGGCAGAAATCCGGGTCTTCCCAGGCCTTCAGCGTGGCCAGAACCTGGGCCGCGAATGCCTCGTGGATCTCGTAGTACTCGAAGTCCTGAAGTTCGAGGCCGGCCCGATCAAGCATTTCCGACATCGCGTAGGCGGGAGCCATCAGCAGTCCTTCGCGCTTGTGAACGTGATCAACGGCAGCGGTCTGGGCCTCGGTCACGTAGGCGAGGATCGGCAGTCCGCGCTCTTTCGCCCACTCCTCGGAAGCGAGCAGCACTGCTGAAGCGCCATCGGAGAGCGGGGTGGAGTTGGCTGCCGTCATGGTGCCGTCGGGTCCGCCGAAGACCGGCTTCAGGCCGGCCAGCTTCTCGACCGAGGAGTCCGGGCGGAGGTTCTGGTCCTGCCTCAGGCCGAGGTACGGAGTCATCAGGTCCTCGAAGAAGCCGCGGTCGTAGGCGGCTGCGAGGTTCCGGTGGCTGGCTACCGTCAGCTCGTCCTGCTCGGCCCGGCCGATGTTCCACTCGGTGGCCATGATCGCGCAGTGGTCACCCATCGAGAGCCCGGTGCGCGGTTCTTCGTTTCGCGGGATCGCCGGAACCAGATGCTGGGGACGGACCGATGAAAGTGCCTTGATCCGGCCGATCGTGGTGGTCTGGCGGTTGGCCTCAAGCAGGGTTTCCCGCAACTCTTCGTTGAGGGCGATCGGTGCGTCGGAGGTGGTGTCGGCGCCACAGGCGATTCCGGCGTCGATCTGGCCGAGAGCGATCTTGTTGGCAACCAGAATGGTCGTCTCGAGTCCGGTGCCGCAGGCCTGCTGGACGTCGTAGGCGGGGGTCTCGGCGGCGAGCCTGGTTCCCAGCACGCTTTCACGGGTCAGGTCGCGGTCGCGGGAGTGCTTCAGCACGGCACCGCCGGCAACCTCGCCCAGCCGCTGGCCTTCGAGGCCGAAGCGGTCGATCAGTCCGTCGAGGGCAGCGGTCAGCATGTCCTGGTTGGACGCATGCCTGTAGGTGCCGTTCGATCGGGCGAACGGAATCCGGTTGGAACCGATCACGGCTACCTTGCGGGTCTTGGCGTTCAAGGGGGCGTTTCTCCTTCTTGTTTCAGGGGGTGGAAGAGCCGAGGGCTCTGGATCGCAATCCGGGTTCGACCGTCGCGATAAGCAGGTCGGCTGCTTCGGAGGCAGTGATCGAACCGGTCTGGAGCCACCATCTGGCTACGGCCTCCGCGGCACCGAGTACGGCGGTCGAGGCTGCCTCGACTTCGGTTCGCACCGACTCGCGGTCGCGGAGCTTGCCGGGCATTCCGGCGAGGGTTGACTGTGCCGCGAAGTCACGGAGCTGCCGCCGGTAAACGGACACCCGCTCGATCACCTCGCCTCCGTGCGGGAGTGTCTCGTCGAACAGCACGGCCCAGGCGTCCCGGTCCGTGTCGAGGAACTCGAAGAACGCCCGCACACCTGCTTCGAATGCCGCGGATGGATCTTCCGCGTCGGCGACCGCACCGGAAATCGATTCGACCAGCGCGTCACCGGACCGTTCCATGCAGGCGATGTACAGCTGTTCCTTGTTGCCGAAGTAGTTGTAGATCAGGGGCTTTGTGATCCCGGCCTCGGCGGCGATTTCATCCATGGTCACGGCTGCGTAGCCGCGCTCGGCGAACAGATTGTGAGCCCGGTCGAGCATCTGCTCCATGCGGTCTTCACGGGAAAGCCGGCTGCGCGGCGAAGAGGCCATGCTCCTAAGTTACCCGGATATAAATTTATATGTGAGTAATGTGACCGATCGCACGCTTCGGGGTCCCTTCCGTTCAGGATCCCCGAGCCGCGATCGGGGTGCCTGAACGCGTCGCTTCGATCTTCGACCAATAGTCTGGGTCGCCAGCCGGAACCAGACGGTCCGGCCGCCCGGATTGATGAAGCGCATTCTCAGAACAAAGGTTGTTGATCCCCTCACCGACTTCCTCGATGACGAGGTTCTCGGCGGAGTCGTGCTGCTGGCGGCAGCGGTCGTCGCGATCGTCTGGGCCAATTCCGGCTGGAGCGATTCCTACTTCGATCTCTGGTCCAGCTACATAAGCGTCAACCTCGGCCCGGTCGATATCAACCTCGACCTGCAGCACTGGATCAACGACCTGCTGATGGCGATCTTCTTCTTCATCGTCGGCATCGAGATCAAACGCGAACTGATCTCCGGAGAACTTCAGAACCGGAGTGACGCGGTGGTTCCGGTTCTGGCCGCGCTCGGCGGCGTCGCGATGCCGGCGATCATCTTCACCCTGATCGCCGGCGGGGGAGCAGGGGCCGATGGCTGGGCGATCCCGGCCGCCACCGACATCGCCTTTGCGGTCGGCATCCTCGCGTTGCTCGGCAACCGTGTTTCGAACGGGGTCCGGGTCTTCTTGCTCACCGTCGCGATCGTCGATGACATCGTCGCGATCCTGATCATCGCGGTCTTCTACGGCGACGGGCTTTCGCTCGGCTGGGCGGCGATCGCCGCCGGCGGGGTGGCCCTGGTCGTCCTGCTCCAGAAGCTGGGCGTCTGGAGAATCTGGCCCTATATTCCGCTGGCCGCAATCGTCTGGATCGGGACCTACGAGTCCGGAATCCACGCCACGATCGCCGGCGTGGTGCTCGGGCTGCTGGTGCCGGTGCGTCCCTTCCGGGGGAAAGACATCAACACCAGGCTCGAACACGCCCTCCATCCGGTCAGTGCCTTTCTGGTCGTGCCGCTCTTCGCCCTGGCCAACGCCGGGATCGACCTGCGGGGAGGAGTGCTGGGGGATGCCCTCTCCAGCGAACTGACCTGGGCGGTGATCGCCGGCCTCGTGGTCGGCAAGATCCTGGGGATCTCGGTCACGACCCTGCTCGCCCTCCGGTTCGGCTCCGGAACCCTGCCGGAAGGGATGAGGAAGGCCCAGGTCTGGGGGGTCGGAGCGCTGGGCGGGATCGGTTTCACGGTGTCCCTTTTCATCACCGACCTCGCCTTCAGCCAGTCGCTGCTGATTGACGAAGCCAAGGTCGGGATCTTCCTCGGCTCGATCACCAGCGGCATCCTCGGCAGTCTGCTCCTGCTCCGAAGCCGCGGCAGACGGGCGGCATCCGGGCCGGACTGAGCGCCCCGCCCTCTTCAGCCGGGAGGGTCGACCGGATTCGAGCGCTTGACGATCAACGGGTCTTCCGGCGTGAAGGGAAGCCCGGGGAGACTTTCAGTCGGTATGCCCAGGGTGGCTGCCAGCACCTCCTTCGAGAAGGCAGAGGCCGACGCCCGGTAGCCGATGTCCTCCGGAGTGTGCCGGTCAAAGAAGACGAGAAAGTGGAACTCCTCCTCGCCGATGTCCTCGATGTGATGCGGATAGGCGGGAGGAATGAAGTAGGTGTCACCGGGCCCGAGCTCGTAGGTGTCGGTGCTTCCGTCCGGATCCATCACGGTCATTCGGGCCCGTCCCTTGACCACATAACCGAGCTCGGCCGTGACTGGATGCCAGTGGGGCTCCCGCATCCCTTCCGGTGTGACCCTGAGCGAGTACATCGAGAGGTCTTCGAGGATTGGCCAGAACTGCTTTCTGGCGAGCTTCGCCGAGCCGGCCGGCGAATCGATCGGAGCCGCCTGTTTCTCGATCGCGAACTTGTGGAGGTCCTCGAATGCGGCAT
>JAGQUQ010000111.1 GCA_020438425.1 Solirubrobacterales bacterium | reverse complement strand
CGGAGAGACGCCCGAGCCTCCTTTCGCGCAGAAAGACCTCGAGGCGATTCCCGGAAAGGCGCGCTGGTGCCGGCCCGAACGGGTCGTCGAAGTCCGCTTCACTCAGTGGACCCGGGATGGCCGGCTGAGGAACCCGGTCTTTCTGGGGTTCCGGCCTGACAAGTCCCCCGATCAGGTTGTGAAGGAAGAATCGTGAGCGGGCTGAGGCTGGCGAAGAAGGACCGGGTGACCCGCCTGGCGGTCGGCGGACCGCAGAAATCCGAACTGGAGATCGACGGTCGCCTGATCCAGCTTTCGAACCTGGACCGGATCCTTTACCCGGAGACCGGATTCACCAAGCGGGACCTGATCGACTACTACGCGGGCGTGGCCCCGGTGCTCCTCCCCCACCTCGAGGGTCGTCCGCTCAGCATGCATCGCTTTCCCGAGGGAGTCGACGAAGAGGGCTTCTGGGAGAAACAGTGCCCGGCTCATCGTCCGGACTGGGTCGCTACCGCCTCGATCAAGAGCCGGTCCTCATCCCGGGGCAAGGTCGAGTACTGCCTGGTCAATGATCTGCCGACCCTGATCTGGGTCGCCAACCTGGCCTGTGTGGAGCTCCACGTCTCCCTGGCGGCCGCCCGGCGCAGGAAGACACCCGACTTCATGGTCTTCGACCTCGACCCGGGCGAGGGTTCGGACATCCTCGACTGCGCCGAGATCGCCCTGCTGATCCACGACACCCTCAAGGGCCAGCAACTCGAATGTGAGGCCAAGGTCTCCGGGTCGAAGGGAATCCAGGTCTATGTGCCGCTCAACTCACGGGCCCGGTATGAACGGACCGGCAACTTCGCCCACTCCCTGGCCCGGGCCTTTGAAGAGGAACTGCCCGACCTCGTCGTCTCGAACATGCGTCGGGAACTCCGCAAGGGCAAGGTCCTGATCGACTGGAGTCAGAACTCCGAGCACAAGACCACGGTTGCCGTCTACTCGATGCGGGCGAAGCCGGAACCCACTGTTTCATTCCCGGTCAGACGGGAACGGCTGGAGCGCGCCCTCGACCGTTGCGATCCGGAAAGCCTGAGGTTCAAGCCGGAATGGGTGCTGAAGAACATTTCCGGAGGCGAGGACCCGTTCGCTCCGGTGCTGCACAAGTCGCAAAAGCTCCCGCGCTAACCCTCCGCTACTTGCAGACGACCCAGCCGGTGTAGGAAGAGATGTCCACCCACTTGCGTCCGCCACCGTCGACCGGACGGAGCATCTTCGCCTTGCGGTAGACATGAATCATCCTGCCCTTGCGGTTGCCGAACTCGGGCACGCAGCTGATCGGCTTCCAGGCGACGATCCTGGCCGGACCCTCGGGGTTCTTGCCACCGGGCGGGGGCGGTGAAGTGAGCCGGTAGGTGCCGCGGCCGACGGTACGGTTCTTGCCCCAGCCGGTCCACTTGATCTTGTGAACCTGCGGACCGGAGTTGGCGGTGAAGAACACCAGACTCGGATGCTGGCTGGCGGTGCCGGAAAGGTCGAGCCAGAAGACCGGCGGCTTTGAAGCCTTGGCCGAGGTGGCCGGTGCCGCAAGTGCGAAGCAGGCCGCGATGCCGGCCAGCACGATCAACACCCTTGACGCGTTCCCTTTGAAGTTCACGGTGCTCTCCCTGGTTCGTGGTTGCTGCCGGATAATACTCCCGAAGTCAGGACCTGACCAGGCGGGCGATGGCGTCGGATGCTTCCTTGATCTTCTCGTCTGCCTCCGGTCCACCCTCCTTCGCGGCGTCCACCACACAGTGTTTGAGGTGCTCGTCGAGCAGCCCGATCGCCACGCCTTCGAGGGCCGAGGTGAGAGCGCTGATCTGGGTCAGGATGTCGATGCAGTACTTGTCCTCCTCGACCATCCGGTGGATTCCGCGGGCCTGGCCTTCGATCCGCTTCAGGCGAGCGAGGTAACGCTCCTTGTCGTGGATGTAGCCGTGTTCGTGCGCAGTCATTTCAATCTCCTTTCGCCGGGTTGATGCCGGAACCCTCTGACCGCCCGGAGAAGGACCGGAGCCGGAGGCTGTTGCCAACCACGAAAACGCTTGAAACCGCCATCGCGGCGCCGGCGAGCATCGGGTTGAGCAAGCCCAGCGCAGCCAGCGGGATCGCCGCGACGTTGTAGGCGAAGGCCCAGAAGAGGTTCACCTTGATCGTTCCGAGGGTCCGGCGGGACAGCCGGATCGCGTCGGCCGCGCTCCGCAGGTCGCCCCGCACCAGCGTGATGTCGGCTGCCTCGATCGCGATGTCGGTACCGGTTCCCATAGCCAGCCCGAGGTCGGCCTGTGCCAGCGCCGGGGCATCGTTTACGCCGTCACCGACCATCGCCACAACCCGGCCCTGACCCTGAAGCTGCCTGATCACTTCCACCTTTTCTCCGGGCAGCACTTCGGCATGGACCGTGTCGATTCCGACCTCCGAAGCGACTTCCTGAGCCGCGGCTTCATTGTCACCGGTCAACAGAACCGGTTCGAGGCCGAGCTCACGGAACTGCCTGATCGCCTCCCGACTGGTCGGTTTGATCTTGTCGGCGAGGACGAGAATCCCTCTCGGCTCACCGTCCCAGCTGGCGGCGACCACCGTGCTTCCCTCGCTCTCGGCCTTGAGCCTGGCGGTGGTCAGGGCTTCCGGCAGGGTCTGGGACCAGTCATTTAGCAGCGACTCCCGGCCGACCAGAATCGCGTGTCCGTCGACCACGCCCTGCACTCCCCGGCCCGGAACGTTGGCGAAGCCTTCGGGTTCCGGAAGTCTGCCGGTCTCTTCGGCAGCGGCCCTGGCGATCGCTCTGGCGATCGGATGCTCGGATGAGTTCTCTATCCCGCCGACCAGTCTGAGCAGTTCCGGTCGTCCAGTTCCGGAGACGGTGACCACATCGGTCAGGGTCATCTTGCCCGCGGTCACGGTGCCGGTCTTGTCGAGCACGATGGTGTCGGTCCGACGTGTTGATTCGAGGATTTCCGGCCCCTTGATCAGGATGCCGAGCCGGGCCCCGCGACCGGTTCCGACCAGGAGTGCGGTCGGGGTCGCGAGGCCGAGAGCGCAGGGACAGGCGATGATCAGGACGGCGACGGCCGCGGTGAATGCGGCCTCCGCCGGAAATCCGGCACCAAGCCATGCACCGAGGGTTCCCGCAGCGATCGCGATCACGACCGGCACGAATACTCCCGAGATCCGGTCGGCCAGTTTCTGGACCGGTGCCTTGCCCGACTGTGCTTCCTCGACCAGCTTTGCCATCTGGGCGAGCTGGGTGTCGGCGCCAACCCGGGTGGCCTTGATGACCAGCCGGCCTCCGGCATTCACCGTCGCCCCGGCTACCTGGTCGCCTTCACCGACCTCGACCGGCACCGGCTCCCCGGTCAGCATCGACTGGTCGATTGCCGACAGGCCGCTGACCACGACACCGTCGGTCGCGATTTTCTCGCCCGGACGGACCACGAACTCGTCATTGACAGCGAGCTGCTCGATCGGAACCGGGGTCTCCACCCCGTTCCTGATCAGGACTGCTTCCCGGGCACCGAGTTCGAGCAACGCCTTCATTGCGGAACTGGCCCGGCGTTTTGATTTCAGTTCGAAGTACCGGCCGGCGATCAGAAACATGGTCACTCCGGCAGCTACCTCGAGATAGATGTTCGATGCCCCGTCGGTCGGCGAGACCGTGATCGAGAACGGATGGGTCATTCCCGGCTCTCCAGCGGTTCCGAGGAACAGCGCGTAGAGCGACCAGAGGTAGGCAGCACTGATGCCAATCGTGACCAGGGTGTCCATGGTCGTTGCGCCGTGCTTGAGGTTCTGCCAGGTCGCCTTGTGAAACGGCCAGGCAGCCCAGGCGACTACCGGTGACGCCAGCACGAGCGAGGCCCACTGCCAGTACTCGAACTGGAAGGCCTCGACCATCGACATGGCGATGACCGGAACCGCAAGCACGACCGAGCCAATGAGCCGAGTCCTCAGGGCCTCTATCTCGCGGTCGGTCTCGGGGCCGGCGACGCCACCATGATCATGTTCGTGCGCGGGCTCTGGCTGACTGGCCTGGTAGCCAGTCTCCTCGACCGCGGCGATCAGGTGTTCCGCACTGACACCTTCTGGGACCTTGACCCTCGCCTTCTCGGTGGCGTAGTTGACGCTCGCATCCACGCCTTCGAGCTTGTTCAGGTTCTTCTCGATCCGGGCCGCGCAGGAAGCGCAGGTCATCCCGCCGATTTCGAGTTCCACGCTCCCGGTGGTCTTCTCTGCCGGGTTGCCGCTCATTTTGCCTCCAGAACGAACTCGGCGGTGTGAACCCGGTCCTCGACCTTGAAGTCGAGGTAGAGCAGGTAGCGGCCTGGCGTCGGAGGCTCGGCAACGAAGCGGATCTCCGGGCCGGCTTCTGGCTCAGCGTGACTGTGCCCGCCCTCATCCGAACCGTGCTCTTCAGGCCCGGCTTCGGCGTGGACGTGGAGGTAGGCCAGGTCTCCTTCTCGCAGGGCGACGAGGTGGCCATATGCCCCCAGGTAAGGCTGAAGGCGTGTTTCCGGTTGCCCCCCGCGGGTCACCGTCACGGTCAATGGCTCGCTCTCCCCCGCTTCGAACTTCCCGTCGATCGAGACGCTGAAACCGTCGACGGTGTCGCGACTGGACAGGGGCCTGGGCACCGGAGTGACCTTGCCGGCCACCTCGGTGTTCCGACCCAGAACCAGGTTGCGGCCCGGTTCGCCGGCCGGGGTGAAGTCCGTGAAGACCCGGTAGGTCCCGCCTCGCGGCCAGGTAACTGGCACCGACCAGTTGCCGGTCGGATTATCCGGTTCCGGGTGAAGGTGCTGGAAGCCCGAACCGTCGGACCGGACCGCAATCAGGTGGAGCTGCTTCTCGTGAGCGACGGCAAAGTCGGTGAGCGGCTTTCCCTCGGGACCGTAAACGCGAAAAGAGAGCTCGCCGGGCTTCCCGGCCTGCTCCGGTGCCTCAATCGGACCCAGCCGGTAGCCGTCCTCCTCGAGCGAAAGTCCGCCGATCGCCGGTCCGCCTGCTTCCGCTCCCTCGTGACTTCCGCCTGTGTGCAATTCCGGAGCCATTGTTTCTTCGTGGGCGGCGCTGGACTCTTCCGCTTGCCGGGTCCAGGTGGCAACAGTGCTTTCCGGAACCAGAGCCCGGCCGGCCAGGAACATCAGGCCGAAGACCAGGATCAGTCCGGTGGCGAAGAGAAGAAGTCGGGAAGCCGTGTTCACGTCAATAACCCTATACCCCGATTGTGTATCTGTCAAGCGCGACCTAAATCCACTGACGGGAAGCGTTGAACTCTCCCTAGAGCACGATGATCACGAACAGCCAGACGACCAGCGAGATCACGCCGACCACGACGGCCCGGTCGGCCCAGGGCTCACGATCCTGCTTGTAGAAGAGTGCGAAGAGCAGCCCGATGATCGGCACGATGATGCAGAGGGCCAGGG
>JAGQUQ010000110.1 GCA_020438425.1 Solirubrobacterales bacterium | reverse complement strand
ATCGTCACCTGGGAGTATCCGCCGCTGATCGAGGGCGGTCTGGCCCGCCACGTGAGGAAACTCTCGGAGGCTCTGGTCGGGCTCGGCGTCGAAGTCCACGTGCTGACCCGCGGAGGCGAGCAGGCCACCGTCGAAGAGCTGATGGCCGGGGTGCAGATTCACCGCATCGTCGAACCGGAGCGCCCGACCGACCTGGCCGAGTTCGTGACCTGGGTCGAACGCATGAACGCCGACATGCTGGCGGCCGGGGTCGAACTGGGGGACCGTTTCGACTTCGATCTGGTCCACGGCCACGACTGGCTGGTTGCCGGGGCCTGTGACCACCTGGCCCGGCGTTTCGACGCACCGCTGGTCACAACCATCCACGCGACCGAGTTCGGGCGTCACCAGGGCTGGGTTGACAAGCATCCCCAGTCGCATATCCACGGAGTCGAGAAGTGGATCGCCAACCGCTCCGACCGGGTGATCGCCTGCTCGCACTTCATGCGGGAGCAGATCGCGGACATCTTCAACGTGGAGGAAGGCAGCATCTCGGTGATCCCCAACGGGATCGACCCCGAAGACCTGCCGGCCGAGGATCCGGAGGAACTGGCCCGGCTGCGGAGCCAGTTCGCGGCCCCGGAGGAGAACCTGGTGCTGCTGATCGGCCGCCTCGTCTACGAAAAGGGCTTCCAGCTCGCCCTCGAAGCGATGCCGCAGGTGATCGAGTCGCTGCCCAATACCCGGTTCCTGGTCGCCGGTTCGGGCACCCACGAGGCGGAACTCCACAAGCAGGCCGAGGAACTGGGGCTGATGGAGCACGGAACCTTCCTCGGCTGGATCGGTGATGACGTCCTTCATTCGCTCTACCGGATCGCCGACCTGACCGTGGTCCCCTCGATTTACGAGCCGTTCGGTCTGGTCGCGCTGGAAGCGATGGCTTCGGAATGTCCCTGTATCGCCGCGGACACCGGCGGGCTGCGTGAGGTCGTGCCGATCGAAGGGGCGGGGCTCCGCTTCCGGGCATCCGACCCGGAGCATCTCGCCGAGGCCGCGATCCAGGTTCTGGGCGACCCTGAGCTGAGCAAGCGGATGATCGAAGAGGGCCTGGCTCACATCCGCATGTTCGACTGGGACGAGATCGCCCAGCAGACGCTGGACCTTTATGAAGGGCTTGCGACGCCGAGCGTTCGTGGCTGACCTGCCCGGCGGCTAGGATGTGCCGATGAAAAGGGCATGGGGGTCACTTGTACTGGGGCTGGCTGCCGCACTGGTCTTCACCGGTTCCGCGCAGGCGGCATTCTCGGTTTCCTACACCAGCAAGGGCAGCGTCTGGCTGTCCTCACTGAACGGGAAACAGAAGCGAAAGCTGGCCGCCGATCCGAAGGGCAAGGTCAAGTGGATCGAGACCGCGCAGTCCGACAACGGCCGCGTTATCGCCGTGAAGCGGGATCCGGCGAAGATCGCAAACCTGAACTCGTATGTCCTGTGGGGTCCGACCGGCAAGCGGATCATCCAGGGTTCGCTAACCGTGGAATCCGGCTGGACTTCCTACGTCCTGCCGCTAAGCCTCGATTTGAGCTCGAACGGCAAGATTCTGACCTACGGGTACCAGTACTTCACCTACAACTTTCCGGTGTCGAGCCTGGAGAACGGAACCAGCGTCAAGTCCGTGACCGCCAGTTTCCTGAATCCGATCAACATCGTCGGGGAACAGTGGCCGACCATGGTCGGGAGCCGGATCGTGGCCATGCAGCAGGACGTTTTCGCTGGAGTGCAGAAAGCCAACAAGGCCCCTTACGGTGATGATTTCAGCGGCTGGTTCAGCGTTGACGGCACGGGATTTGACCTTCATCGAACGGACGTTTCCGCAACGAAGAAGATCGCGATAGCCGAACTCGACCCATCCGCCAGCGACTCGAAGGATCCTTCGGTTCTTCTTGCTTCGAGGGTCAACGGCCTCGGCGGGGCGGCGCTGAACGGCACCTGCCTTCTGCCGACCAAGGGCGATGCCGAGAGCGTGAGCGTCTCCCAGGACGGCAAGGCGATTGCCTGGAAGGACAACCGCGGTGTGGTCGTGGCCGGCGTCCCGACCTTCGGCGGTAGCACAGTATGCAAGCTGACCCGCGGCGCGAAGGTGATTTCGAAGACCGGCGCCTTCCCCTCGATCGGCCGGGCGAAAGTCAGGTAGCCGGCAGGTTCATTACCCCGGGGGTTCCCGGTTCGGGTTCGACCGGTTCGGGCCAATTGAGGTCGACCGGGGCCTCGCGCATCCTCAGGATCCGGGCTGGCACTCCCCCGACCACCGCGTTGGCCGGGACGTCCTTCGTGACCACGGCATTGGTTCCGATCACCGAATTGTCTCCGACGCTTACTCCGCGCAGAATCGCTGCCCCGTAACCGATCCAGACGTTCGAGCCGACGATTACGTCTTCCATGTAGATGCCCTGGTCCCTGATCGGCTTCTCGGTATCGACGACGCCATGGTCGAAGTCGATGAACATGGTCCGGTCGGCGATCACGCACTCGGCGCCGATCTTCACCTTGCGGTAGGCCGAGATGGTGCACTCCTGCCCGAACACGGTCTTGGGGCCGATCTCGACTTCGCCTTCGTGGCATCGGATCTTGGTTCCGTCCCCGATCCAGACCCAGCGCCCGAACCTGATCCGCGCCTTGCGCCCGGTCTGGAGATGAAGGCCCCGGCCGAAGAAAACCGGGCCGTCGGTGATCCACCGATGACCGGATCGGGTGAACAGCCGGCGCCAGAGGTAACGCCAGAACAGACGCCCGTACTTCGGGGTCAACATCCCCTTGCGGGCGAAAGATGAAATTGAACCAGCCAAACCGGCCGTGACTCTAACTAGACTGGCCGGGTCGATGAATGATGCCGCCACATCCCTGAGTCCGCTGGCCGAACGGCTGCTCGAAGGTGACAAGCGTGCTCTGGCCCGCGCGATCACCCTGATCGAGTCCGACGACCCGGCCGGTTGGGAACTCGTGCGCGAGGTCTATCCGAAGACCGGCAAGGCACGGATCATCGGTTTCACCGGCCCGCCCGGGGTTGGCAAGAGCACCCTGATCGGTGCCCTGACCAAGGAGCTCCGGAAGGAGGACCGCCAGGTCGCAGTGCTCTCGATCGACCCGTCGAGTCCGTTCACCCAGGGTGCCTTGCTCGGTGACCGGATCCGGCTGACCGAGCACTTCCTCGACAAGGGCGTCTTCATCCGTTCGATGGCGTCGCGCGGGGCCCTCGGGGGTCTTTCCGAGGCGGCACTTCAGGCGGCCCTGGTCATGGACGCCTCCGGCAAGGACGACGTGCTGGTCGAGACGGTCGGGGTCGGTCAGGGCGAGATCGACATCGTCGATCACGCCGACACGATCGTGCTGGCCCTGATGCCGGGATCGGGGGATTCGATCCAGGCGCTGAAGGCCGGCGTAATGGAGATTCCCGACATCATCGTCGTCAACAAGGCCGACCACCCGATGACCGACACGATGATCCGCGAGGTTCGTGGCGCCCTTTCGCTGGCTCACACTCCGGGCGGCTGGAGGGTGCCGATCCTTCGCACCGAAGCGGCCCGTGGCGAGGGAATTGAAGAACTTGCGGCCAAGGTTGCCGAGCACCGGGCCTTCATCGAAGCGGAGGGAACCCTGGCCGAACGCCGTGCCCGGAACCTGCGCTCCGAGGTGCTGGGGCTGGCGACGGCCAGGCTGAGGCGACGCCTCGAAGCGGCGATCGAGGATGATCCAGGTGTGGTGGAGCTCTTGAACCGAGTGGTCAGCCGGGAACTCGACCCGGCTTCGGCCGCGGCGGAACTGCTGGAAGGAGAGATTGATGAGTGATCAGCCGAGTCTCGAGGACGTGAAGGCCTGGGATGGATATCGGGTCGATGACCTCACCGGCCAGGGCGTGGCCCGGGTCGAGGGCCTGTTCCTCGATGGCGAATCGGGGCAACCGACCTGGATTCTGGTCAAGCTGGGCCGTTTCGGCAAGGTGGTTCCGATCTCGATCCGCGAGTGCGCGGCCGCAGCCGGGCGCATCTGGACCCCCTATGACCGTGAAGTGATCCGCAACGCTCCGGCCGTCGATCCGGCCCTGCCGCTCAACCGCGAGCAGGAGCAGCAGGTGCTCGACTACTACGGCATTCCGGAAACGGTAGGCCGGGGAGCCGAACTCAAGGACCGCACCCCCGGTTCAACCACGGCGAACCCGCTCACTGCCTGACCCGGATTTCCCCGCACCTGCCGGAGAGAGGCGCAGGTCGAAAAAACTCCCCGCGAGACTGGACGTCCAGTACCCGGTGAGGGAGTTGGAGGACACGTTGAGAGAGTTTGCGAGACCGTCAAGGGAGTTGGATGGCGGGTACCCGTCCTGGGTACTGGACGTCCAGTCTCGTGGGTTCTTTCTGGGATAGGGCACTCCTCAGGGGGAGAGTCTCGCTCGCGCACGCCTGACTTATTCGGGTGAGCTCATGAGCGACAGATTGATTCAGATTCGACGGACCTTGCGTGAGCTTCAGGATCCCCTGCCTCCGAACCGGGAGCGCCGCTGTGAAGACAAGCGAATCCGGATCCTTGAAGCGACGCTCGAACTGGCGCTCACAAGGGGGTGGAGCGGATTGACTGTCGAGTCCGTGGCGACCAGGGCGAAAGTCAGCAAGCAGACCATCTATCGCTGGTGGACTTCGAAAGGAGACTTGCTGTTTGACGCCGTCGCGTCGGACGGTTTCCGGTGGCCGGCCTTCCCCGACTCGGGAGACTTCAGAGCCGACCTGACGACCGGGGTCAGGAACATCGTCACGCAATTCTCGGAGCGTTCGTTCGATGCATTGATGCGGGCGATGCTGACCGGGGCCAGCGAGGACGAGGACCTCGCGAAAAGACTTGATCAGTACCTGAGCACGGTGCCGCTGGCCTTTGTCATGGAGCGGATCGAGTCGGCGGAACAGGCCGGCCAGATTGGTCAGTCAACCGATCCGGCGGCTCTGGCAGAGATCGTCTATGGAGCCGCGTTCAGGCGATGGCTTTTCCGCTCCGGCTCACTCGATTTCGAGTTCGCCGGAGCGATCGTCTCAGTCGTTCTCGACGCGGTCGAATCCGGCGGGTCGGCGGAATCCGACCTGCCGTCCCGGCCCTAGCAGCCGAGGGCGCGGGCGATGACCATCTGCTGGACCTCGTCGGTGCCTTCGCCGATCGTGAGGATCTTGGCGTCGCGGTAGAAGCGGCAGACCGGGTACTCCTCGATGAAGCCGTAGCCGCCGTGGATCTGGACAGCTTCCTCGGTCGCCCGAACCGCGAGGCGGCCGGTGATCAGCTTGGCCTGGGCTGCGGTCAGGGTGAAGTTCTCGCCCCGGTCCTTCTCGATCGCGGCCCGGTAGGTCAGCAGGCGAGCCGCTTCAAGCTGGGCCGAGATGTCTGCGATCTTGGCCTGAATCGCCTGAAACTTCGAGATTGACTTGCCGAAGGCCTGCCGCTCCTTCGCGTACTTGACTGCCTCGTCGAGCGCGCCCTGGGCGACACCGACCGACATCGCGGCGACTCCGATCCGGCCGCCGTCGAGGA
>JAGQUQ010000010.1 GCA_020438425.1 Solirubrobacterales bacterium | reverse complement strand
CAGCTCTGATCTCGCTCATGCCCCGAGAGTAGCGGCAAGAACTGTTGCTTGGGAAGGGAGCCGGGTAGGGTCGGCGTAGAAGGAGTCCAACGTCGCCTGCGACCGATTTTGAAAGGCCGCGGCGGCGCTTCTTCTAGAGTGGGACAAGGCGATCCCGCTCGCGACCCCGGAGGGTAGATGGCCGGTCCGACCGATAGCAACGAACAACTTCTCTGCAGCTTCTGCGGCAAGTCGCAGCGGCAGGTGAAGAAGCTGATCGCCGGTCCAGGTGTCTACATCTGCGACGAGTGCATCGACCTCTGCAACGAGATCATCGACGAGGAATCGGTTTCCGCCGCGGCTCCGGCCGGGCTCGACCTTGACCGTCTGCCCCGCCCGCAGGAGATCAATTCGGTGCTGGACGAGTACGTGGTCGGTCAGGAGACCGCCAAGCGTGCCCTCTCCGTCGCTGTCTACAACCACTACAAGCGGGTTCGAATGGCCGAGGACGGAGACGGGGACGTCGAACTCCAGAAGTCGAACATCATGCTGCTCGGTCCGACCGGCTGCGGCAAGACCCTGCTCGCCCAGACCCTGGCCCGGATCCTCAACGTCCCCTTCGCGATCGCCGACGCCACGGCGCTGACCGAGGCGGGCTACGTCGGCGAGGACGTGGAGAACATCCTCCTCAAGCTGATCCAGGCGGCCGATTACGACGTCGCCAAGGCCGAGACCGGGATCATCTACATCGACGAGATCGACAAGATCACCCGCAAGGCGGACAACCCCTCGCTGACCCGTGATGTTTCCGGCGAAGGCGTCCAGCAGGCCCTGCTGAAGATTCTCGAGGGCACCACGGCCTCGGTTCCGCCCCAGGGTGGTCGCAAGCATCCGCATCAGGAGTTCCTCTCGATCGACACCACCAACATCCTCTTCATCTGCGGCGGTTCGTTCGCCGAGCTCGAGAAGGTGATCGAGCGTCGGGTCGACAACAAGGGCATCGGCTTCGGGGCCGTCGTAAACGAGGAAGGTCACGACGATCCGGGCGAGCTATTCGAACAGGTGCTGCCGGAGGACCTGGTCGAGTACGGCCTGATCCCCGAATTCATCGGTCGCCTGCCGGTCGTGGCGGCGCTGCATCAGCTCGACCAGGCCGACCTGGTCCGGATCCTGACCGAGCCGAAGCACGCCCTGGTGCGCCAGTTCCAGCGTTTCTTCGACTTCGACGGGATCGAGCTCGTCTTCGCCGAGGATTCGCTTGAGGCGATCGCCGACCGGGCGCTGGCTCGCCAGACCGGTGCCCGAGGCCTGAGGTCGATCATCGAGGACTCCCTGCTTGACGTCCAGTTCGAGCTGCCCTCCCGCGAGGACGTCAGCAAGTGTGTGGTGACCCGCGAGTCGATCGAGAAGGGTCAGGCACCGATGCTGGTCACCGAGCCGAGCGCGGTTGCCGACCCGCATGACGAAGACATCTTCGGCGAGGAACAGACCGCATAAATTGAAAGTGACCTGGGGCGGACATGCGACCGTCCTGATCGAGATCGACGGGGTCAGGCTGGTGACCGACCCTGTCCTGAGAAACCGGGTCGTTCACCTGCGTCGGCACACGCCGGATCCGGGACCGGCTTTCATCGAAAACGTGGACGCGGTCCTGATCTCTCATCTCCACTTCGATCATCTCGACGTTCCGACCCTGAAGCGGTACGACCGGGGCACGAAGATCATCGTCCCCGACGGGGCACAGGCGATGATCCGGAAGCACGGCTTCCGGGATGTGGTCGGGCTCCAGGAGGGCGAGGCCACGGAGGTCGGGCCGGTCACCGTGCTCGCCGTGCCCGCCGACCATGACGGCCGCCGGCACCCTTTCGGACTTGAAATCGACGCGGTCGGTTTCGTGGTCGAGGGCGAGGCGAACCGGATCCTGTTTGCCGGCGACACCGACCTGCATCCCCGGCTCGGCGAGCTGACCGAATCGCTCGATGTGGCGCTCTTGCCGATCTGGGGCTGGGGCCACAAACTCGGCCCCGGGCACATGGACCCGCGCGGAGCCGCGCAGGCAGCCGCGCTGCTGAGGCCCGAGGTGACCATCCCGATCCACTGGGGCACCTACTTTCCGATCGGCATGACCGGGATCCGCGGTGCTTTGCTGGAGAAGCCTGTCAGAGCCTTCGAACAGCAGATGGGTGAGCTTGCCCCTGACCTCGAAATACGGGTACTCAGGCCCGGAGAGACTTTGAACTGCCCGGCAGCCAGCTCTTGAGAATGTGGTGAACCTGCTCGGCTCCGGTGACCGGTGAGTCGGGCCATTCGAGGTCAACCGGATGAAGCACGAAAGGATGGGCCTGGGTGCCGCCCATACCGCCGTGTGAGCCGACCAGCTCCTCGAAGGCGGCGACCTCGTCCATCTCCTCCCACCAGGTGCTGTTGACCAGGATGTCGGGGCAGTTGCCGAACCTGTGTGTGCGGAGCACATGGTCTGCCGCACCGGGTCCGAAAGCGGCCAGCGGGTCGATCCCCTCGACATCGCTGATCTCGAAGTAGTTGAGACCGTCGGCCCCGAGAGCGACGCCGCCGTGTTCGGAATCGACCATCACGAAACCGATCCCCGGGTGATTTCTCAGGGTATCCAGAAGGCCGGGGTAGAGCTCATCGATCCGCTCCCGGGTCAGGCGGCCGGGTTCCCGGGGAAAGGTGATCAAACCGAGATTGCCCGAGGCCATCACCGACAGCTCGGGAATCTCGTCCTTGCTGTCCCCCGGGTCCTGGTCGTCGGGGCCACCTTCGAGGCCGAGGTCGTCACGGTTTGAATCCCGTTTGGCGAGGGCGGTTGCCGCGCTTCCGATCGCTCCGTCTTCATGGCTGGCTTCCTCGGTGCTCGCCGTGATGTAAGCCCGGGGATTCTGCTCGCCTTCTTCGCCGGCCCCGACCGCCGCCTTGCCGGTGGCATTCTCGACCACCTGCTCCAGGGTTATTCCGTATCGCTGCAGGAAGGTCGCGCCCTGGGACTGGCCGTGATCGGAGAGCACGACCAGGTGGTACGGGCGGGGTGCTTCGTCGACCACTCGCCGGATCCGGTCGATCTCCCGGTCCACCTTGCTCAGGGTGTAGAGCGACTCGGGCCGCTCGATTCCGGAGTGGTGGGCGACCTCGTCGTAGGCGAGGAAGGTGGTGTAGATCGAGGGCCGGCCGGCCAGGATGTCACCAACCACGCCGGAGATCTGCAGGTCGAGCTGGATCACGGTCGCCCAGGCACGCATGATCGCGTAGATCCTGGAACGCTCGATCTTGGGTTCGATCCCGGTCTTTTCCTGCCGGCGGTTGTCGCGGCGTTCCCGGGCAATCTCGGCGATCGTGTGGATGAAGGTCTTGATCACGCCGTAGGGCCGGGCGAAGTAAGCGGCATAGTCCTGGCCGATCTTTCCGCGCCGCTTCATCACCGTGCTCATGGTCAGCATCGAGTGCGGGGCGTCACCGGAAAGGATGTTGGCCCGGCTGGCGCCGTCATCGGCGAGCAGGCCGTGGCCGTCGGACTGCCTGGCTTCCATCTCGGCGGCGTCCTTCGGGTGGTTCGTGACCAGTGCCCGGCCGGTGTCTTTTTCCCACCAGCGGAAGGCGGGCATGTCGTGGTTGTTGCCGTGGAGGATGCCGGCCTGGCAAGCGCCGGTCTGCGAGGACCAGTCGGTTTCCCAGCCTTCCAGCCTGTGGCTTCCTTCCCGGACCCAGGATGCCATCGCCGGGGCATTGCCGTTGGTCATCGCCCTTCTGAGGATGTCGTGGGCGAGGCCGTCGATCTCGAGGAAGACGACTCCGGGCTCGTCGGTTTCGATCACTTGGCCGCGGCGCTTCAACTGGGTGCGGACGACGTTGTAGTACCAGGTGCTGTCCTCGTCGATCGCGAAAAGCGAGGAGATAAGCGAGGTGATGATCGCCATGCCGAAGGAGATCACGATCGCCTCGAAAAGTCCGTCGATCTGCACCCAGGGCATCGCCATCAGGGCCAGGCCGATCAGCACCGCATTGAGAAACAACCCCCAGAGTCCCAGGGTGAGCACACTGAGTTTCAGGGTGAAGCGGGAGAGGACGGGCCAGATCAGGGCGTTGACGAGACCGACGCCGATCGCGGTCGGCAGGGCTGCGAACCGGCCGTGCATGTCGAATCCGGGCAGTGCGGCCTCGATCAGGAGCAGCGCCGCGGCATCGATGAGTACGACGACGAGAATGCGTGAAGTGAGGCGCCAGGGGTGCCGGTGCGCCTCGGGTTCGTTCAGCCCCTCCATGACCGGAACTCTCTCAGAAGAGCGGGCGGGTGGGGATCACCCCGACCGGATGAACTGCCGTCGCTCTAGCGACCCTTTCCGGTGGACCTCTTGATGTTCCGTTTGACGACCTTCGACTTGTTGCCGGCCTTGTCGGTGGCCTGGATGGAAATCGAGTTCTTGCCCTTGCGGAGTTTCGGGGTCTTCCAGGGTGACTTGCAGCTCTTCCACTTGCCCTTGTTCAGGCGGCACTTGAAGGTCGAGCCCTTCTCGTTCGACTTGAAGCGGACCTTGACCCTGGCGGCCTTTGTCTTCTTCGGAGCCTTGACTCCGGTCACCTTCGGGGCGGTGGTGTCCTTCGGGCAGAGCGAGGGATCGGTGTCGCAGGTGGGCACGACGTTCTCGATCACTTCGTAGTCGAAGGACTCCGGACTCTGGTCGATGTTTCCGTACTGGTCCCTGGCCCGGACCGAAACGGTGTGGGGGCCGAGTCCGAGATCCGGTGCGGTGGCGTTGAATGTGCAGCCGGTTTCCGGTCCGCCGTCCCAGGAGCAGAGGTAGGTGCCGGGATTCTTGGTCGTAGCGAAGGTGAAGGAGGGGGTCAGGTTTCCGGTCGGGCTCTGGGGGCCGGCGAGGATCGAGGTTTCCGGGTAGGTGCAGTCGTCTGCCGGGTCGGTCTTGAACTCGAAGGCCCCGATGTCCCGGCGGATCACCCCATCGGCCTTGCCGTGGCAGGCCCGCGGGTAGCCCTGATAGTCGAGCGCGCCCTCCGCCGGGTCTACGTCCTGGCCGGAATCGATCAGGGCCGAGCCCGGAGCGAGGCGATAGTCGCCGGCTCCCGCATCGGCGAATCCCGGCGAGACGGCACTCAGGTCGATCACGTCAACCGGATCGATGAACGTATCGCCGGAGCCCGAGGTCGAGATCTTCGTGCTGTCGAAGGCGCCGGAATCGGAACCGAAGTAGACCGAGTCTCCGGGGTTGGTGGCGGTGAGTTCGATCGTTCCTGCGGCCCCGGCGAGCACCGAGTTGTCGAAGAAGACGTTGGCATTCGCCGCACCCTCGGAAGCCATTGCCTTGATGCCCGAGCCGGCGTTGGCGATGACGGTCGATCCGTTGAGGTAAAGGTCGCCGGAGCCGGTATTTCCACCCGTGTTCTGGACCGCTGCCTGAGCGTTCCCGGAGGAGAGCACGATCAGAGAATCCTTGACGTAAAGCAGCCCGCTTGCGTTCTGGACGCCGTGACCGGTGGCGTTGATCTCGGAACGGCTTATCGTCATGTCACCTTCGGTGACGTTCTGGATCGCACCGAGATTTCCGGCCATGTAGGTGCGCGAAACATCGCTGCCCGATCCGTTCGCCTTTACCGCCCCGGTGAAGTAGTTGGCGGAATGCACATCGACCGACGAGTTGTCGAGATCCGACCCGCTGTACAGCACCACGGCATACAGGTTCCTGGATTCGCCGCCCCCGGCCACGTACATATCCAGGTTGCGAACCACCGGCGGCTCTCCGTCAAAGGAGTTCCTCACTACCAACCCTTCCTTCGGGGCCGGGGTGGCGGAAGCGGGGATCTTGATGGTCACGTCATTCAGGGATGAGCCGGCACCGGCATCGAAGGTAATCGTCGGTGCCTCGGAATCGGCGACCGAAAGGATGGTGGCCGCGCCCTGGCCGGTGATGGTCACGGTGTTGCCGGTGCCGGAACCTTCAAGCGAAATCGCCGAGGGAGCGGTGAACTCACCGGGGCCGATCCTGACGGTGTCGGGCCCGGGATTGTTCCGGGCATCGGTTACCGCTTCCACGACCGCGGTCGCGGTATTCGTGTGAGTGGTGGAGCAGGATCCCGTGTCCGGATCTCCGGGCGAAAGCGCGCGGTAGGTGTTCGCCTGGGCCGCCTGGGCGCCGAACAGGCCGATCGCCACCAAAGCGGCAGCGGTGAAGAGTGAGATTCGCTTCGAGTTCATGCCTGATCCCCTGTGTTCGGTTGCCTAGTTGCGCTTCCTGAGTTTCTTGATGACTCGCTTGGCAACCTTGGACTTGTTACCGGCCCGGTCGATGGCCTGGATGCTGATCGTGTTCTTGCCCTGCTTCAGCCGCGGGGTCTTCCACGGCGACTTGCAGCTCTTCCACTTGCCCTTGTTCAAACGGCACTTGAAGGCGGAGCTATTCTCGTTTGACTTGAAGCTGACCTTGACCCAGGCCGCCTTTGTCTTCTTCGGAGCCTTCACCCCGATCACCTTCGGGGCGGTGGTGTCGGCCGGCGTCAGCGCTTCGACCTTGAAGGTCTTCTCGGTCGGGGAGGCCTGGACGTTGCCGTAGATGTCCCTGGCCTTGACCTTCAGGTTGTGGTTTCCGACCGAAAGTCCGGAGGCGGTGTAGGGCGTCTGGCAGGCGGTGAATGCCGCCCCGTCCAGCGAGCAGAGGTAGGTCGAGTTCGGCTTTGATGAAGTGAGGGTGAAGGTCCGGCTGGTGCTGGTCGCGGTTCCCTGCGGATCGCCGACCGTAGCCGCCGGATAGGTGCAGTCGTCATTCGGGTCGGACCTGAACTCGAAGGCCCCGATGTCCCGCTGGATGGTGCCGTCGTCATTGCCGTCGCAGGCGCGCGGGTTTCCGGGGTAGTCGAGTGAGCCGGCCGCGGGCAGGGTGGTCTGGCCGGCATCGATAAGCGGCGACCCTGCCTTCAGCGAGTAGTCGCCGTTGCCCGGGTCGGTGAACATCGGGTCAACGCCATTGAGTTCGACCGGCTCCTTGATTGTGAGCGTCGGTGTGCCCTCACCTTCCTGTTCGACAAGCCTGGACGAGTTGTAGGCAGACGAGTCGACGTTGATGGTAAGGGTGCCCGCGTCGAATTGTTCCTGGTAGGCGATGGCTTGGTTCTGCCCGTAGATGATCGAGTTGTTGAGGCGGAAATCGGTGACGCCGTTGTCACCGCCCGATTCCCCCAAGGCCTGGACCTGAGCTCCGATAGAGCCGGGAGCACCCAGGATCGTCGAGCCGTCGATCAAGACGTTTCCCGGGGCGTCGAAGTTGTCCGCAACGATGCCGATGCCACCGTCGGGATTCAGGATCAACGAGTCGCGGATGTTCATGGTTCCGCCTTCGGTCTGGGCACCCGAGTAGATCGCTTCCAGGGTCGACCTGCGGATCTCCACCGGTCCCGTCGCGTCCCCCTGCAGGACATTGAAATATGCGTTGAGATGGGAGCCGACCACGTTGCCGCCGCCGTAGACGGTCACCGCGCGGTTGAAGTTGCTGCTGTAGAGCCTGACGGTCGAATCCTTGAGGGTGGCCCCGTCGACGAGCCTCACTCCCGTCGTCCTGACCGCGAGGCTGGGGTCTCCGTTGACCAGGTGCTGTTCGAAGGTGACGTTCAGCCCGCTACCGGTCGCGCCGTCATCCAGAGCCAGACCGATCTTGTCTTGGGGGCCAGCGTCATCGGGAATGCTGACCGTGAGGTTGTTGATGCTCGAGCCCGTGCCGCCACTGAAATGGATGTCCGGAGAATCCGGATCGTTACCTGAGAGGACGGTCCCGGTCCCGGGATCGGTTCCCGAACCGGTCAGCGTCAGCTTGTTGTCATCGCCGGGGCTGGAGAGGAAGACGGGGGTTGGCATGACGAAATTGCCCGGGCCAACCTTGACCGTGTCTGGTCCCGGGTTGTCGGCGGCCGCCTCGACAGCCGCCTGGACCGAGGTCTCGGTGCCGGTGAAGTTCTGGGTGCAGCTCGAATCACCGGGCAGTTCCGCGCAGTAAGTGTTGGCCTGCGCCTGCGCGGCCCCGAAAGCCGCGATTGACGCAAGGCCAATCCATGTCAACAGCAGTGCCCGCTTCATCAAACCTTCCCGGTGAGACAGTGAAGTACCGAACACCCTAACCCGGTGGCCCGTCAATAAGATCGGCTTTCTTGGACGACTCGGCACGAAAGAAGCTGGAAGAGACCACCCGGTGGGAACCCGGCGAGACCGAGGCGCGGATTTTCGCCGAGTGGATGGAGGGCGGCTACTTCCATCCCGAGGCGACAGGATCCGCCAGCGAGAACTACTCGATCGCGATCCCGCCGCCCAACGTCACCGGCGTGCTCCACATGGGCCACGCCCTCAACGGCTCGATGCAGGACGCCCTGATCCGCATGAACCGGATGAGCGGGAAGAACACCCTCTGGATTCTCGGCATGGACCACGCCGGGATCGCCACCCAGACAGTGGTCGAGAAGAAGCTCAAGTCCGAGGGCGTGAGCCGCCACGAGATCGGTCGCGATGCCTTCACCGAAAAGGTCTGGGAGTGGAAGGAACAGTACGGCGGCTCGATCCGCGAGCAGTACCAGCGGCTCGGCGCCTCGGTCGACTACGAGCGCGAGCGCTTCACCCTCGACGACGGCTACGCCCGCGCGGTCCGCAAAGTCTTCACCTCCCTTTACGAAAAGGGCTACATCTATCGCGACCATTACATGGTCAACTGGGACCCCGGCTCGCAGTCGGCGATCTCGGACCTGGAAGTGGTCAACGAGGAGATGACCGACACGCTCTTCTCGGTCGATTACCCCGTTGAGGGAAGCGACCGGGTCCTGACCGTCGCCACGGTCCGCCCGGAAACGATGATGGCCGATACCGCGGTCGCCGTGAACCCGAAGGACGAGCGTTACGCCGACCTGATCGGCCAGCACTGCATCCTGCCCCTGGTCGGCCGCCGCCTGCCGATCATCGCCGACGACCACGTCGACATCGAGTTCGGAACCGGTGCCCTGAAGATCACCCCCGGCCATGATGTCAACGACTTCGAGATCGGCCGCCGCCACGGGCTGGAAGAGATCTCGGTGATCGGCGAAGACGGCCGCATGACCGGCATGGCCGGCGAGCGCTTCGAAGGCATGACGGTGGCCGAAGCCCAGGTCGAGGTGGTCAAGGCGCTGAAGGAAGAAGGCGTGCTGAGCGGGGAGGAGGAGTACGTTCACTCGGTTCCTTTCTCCGAGCGCTCCGGCGAGCGGATCGAACCGCTGATCTCACTGCAGTGGTTCTGCCAGATGGACGAACTGGCCAGGCCGGCGATCGAAGCGGTCGAAGACGGCCGGGTCAACATCGCTCCCGACCAGTGGAAGGGCGTCTATCTCAACTGGATGCGGGAGATCCGCCCCTGGTGCGTTTCCCGTCAGCTCTGGTGGGGTCACCGGATCCCGGTCTGGTACCGCGGCGAAGAAACCTATGTCGGAGAGGTCGAACCGGAGGGCGAAGGCTGGGTCCAGGACGAGGACGTCCTCGACACCTGGTTCTCCTCGGCGATCTGGCCCTTCGCGACGCTGGGCTGGCCCGATGAAACCGACGAACTGAAGGCCTTCTACCCGACCGACTTCCTCACCACCGCGCGGGAGATCCTCTTCCTCTGGGTTGCCCGGATGATCATGACCGGGATCGAGTTCGCCGGTGACGTGCCGTTCAAGGACGTCTACGTCCACTCGGTGATCCAGGCCCGCGACGGGCGCCGGATGTCGAAGAGTCTCGGGACCGGGATCGACCCGCTCGGCGAGATCGATGAGCACGGGGCCGACGCGCTTCGCTTCGGCCTGCTGGCGATGTCATCGACCCAGGACGTTCGTTACTCGGATGCCAAGGTCCAGCAGGGCCGTGACCTCGCAACCAAACTCTGGAATGCCTCGCGGCTGATCCTGCTCAACACCGAAGCGCCAGCCGAGCGCGCGGTCCCGGGCGATCCGATCGCGTTCGAGGACCGATGGATCCTCTCCCGGCTCGAGTCGACGATCGAGACTTACACCCGTCTGATCAACGAGTACGACTTCGCCCATGCGGCCCAGGAGCTCTACTCCTTCGTCTTCTCCGACCTTTGCGACTGGTACCTGGAAATCGCCAAGCCGCGGATCTATGACGGCGACCCGGAGATCAGCCAGGTGCTGCTTCACGCGCTGGAACGGACCCTGGCCCTGGCCCATCCGGTGATGCCCTTCGTGACCGAAACGATCTGGGAATACCACCCTTATCGCGAAGGCCGCCTGGTCGTCCATCCCTTCCCTGAAGCCGATTCCTCGAGGGTCGCCAGGGCGGTCGAGGCCGAGTTCGGCGAGGCGATCCGGATCACCCGGCAGCTCCGCGGCTGGCGGGACATGGCCGGCGTTCCGCCCAAGGTCGTGCTTGACGCAGCCGGTGATCCCGGTTCGGTTCCGGAATTCGTGCCGCGGCTCGGCCGGGTCAACATCGGCGCGGTTGATGGTGATCCGGTCGCTACCGTCGCCGGCTTCGGCATCCTGCCCTCCGACGAGCTCGACATGGAAGCGGTTACCGCCAGGATCGAAACCCGTCGCGGCAAGCTCGAAACGGAACTGAAGAAGATCGAAGGCAAGCTCTCCAACGAGCGATTCGTCGAGAACGCCCCGGCCGAGGTCGTGGCCGAGGAACGCGAGAAGGTCGAGCGGCTTCAGGCCGAACTGGCCGAACTCGGCTGAGGCACCGGTGACCGGCCCCGCCGACGAGGCCCCCGAAAGCCCGTTCGACGCCGAGACCTGCCTCAACTCGCTGGAGCCGATCGGCTGGAAGCTCGGCCTCGAGCGGATGGAGATGCTGAGCGACGAGCTCGGCCGGCCGCAGGACTCCTACGCGACGATCCATGTGGTCGGGACCAACGGCAAGTCGTCGGTTTCGAGGATGATCGCCGCGATCTGCGAGGCCCACGGCTACCGGGCCGGCTGCTCGCTCTCGCCTCATCTGGCCCGTTGGTCGGAGCGGGTCGTGATTTCCGGCGGCGAGCAACCCGACCTTTTCGCCGAATGCGTGGAGAGAACCGCAGAAGCCGCAGCGCGGGTCAATGACAGGCTGGACGGCGAGGAGGTCACCCAGTTCGAACTGGCTACTGCCGCCGCCTTCCTGACCCTGGCCGAAGCCGGGGTGCAGGTCGCCGCGATCGAAGCCGGCCTTGGCGGGAGGCTCGACGCGACCAACTCGATCAACTCGCTGGCCACGGTGCTCACCTCGATCGGTCTCGACCACACCGAGTATCTCGGGGATACGGAGCAGGAGATCGCGGTCGAGAAGCTCGCCGTGCTCAGACCCGGCAGCATCCTGGTCACCGGTCCGCTCTCACCCGAGGTGAAGGCGCTCGCTCGCGCCACGGCCCAGGAGAGGGAATGCGAGATCCGGGAGGTCGATTCGGCGGGTGGAAGTTTCCAGCGCACGAACTTTGCGGTCGCCGAGGCAGCCGCCGCCTGCTTCCTCGGTGAGACTTCACGCTCCAAGTCGGAACAGGCGGTGTCCGGGATGGTCATTCCCGGCCGGCTCGAGAAGCTGGCCGAGAATCCGCTGGTGCTGGCCGATGTGGCTCACAATCCCGCCGGTGCCCGCGCCCTGGCGGAGTCGCTTTCCGAAGCGGCGGGCGACGGGCCGGTTTTCGGTGTGATCGGCGTCCTGGCCGACAAGGATGCTCCCGGAATGCTGGCCGAGCTGGCCCGTTCACTCCGATCGGTTGTTTTCACGGGCTTGCCGGACGAGGCCCTGGCGGCCTGGGGGCGGCCCGGTGCGCGGGCCTGGGCACCGCAGGAGCTGAGCCGGATCGCGACCGGACTCGATCTGCCCTCCTCGACTGCTGCGAGCCCGGCCGAGGCGGTCGAGAAGGCTCGCAAAATGGCTCTGGAAGCCGGTGGGACGGTCCTGATAACCGGATCCCACTTCCTCCTTGCTCCGGGCGCGATGTCCGGGGCGGGCGGGTGATCGCCGGGCAAGGACTGTCAGGAGCCAAGCCAGCCGGTTGGGTAACCGCCGGTTATGTCACGATTAGCAGGTGAATCGTCAGACTGGCTCCCAATTGCTGTCGATGATGGCGCTGGTCGCTGCGGTCGTGGCGATCGTGATCCTCGTCTTTTTCGGCATCGGGTACCTATTCGGAAGGATGTTCCTCTAGCACGCCATGCCTCTCGCCATCTTCGGAATTGAAAACACCGCACTGAACCTGGCCGTCACCCTGGTGATCCTGATGCTGGTCGCGATCTGGATCGCCCTGATCGTGTTCACCTTCACCGACGCCCGCCGCCGGATCGCCGATCCCTTCCTGGTCGGCTGCGCCACCGCCGCCTCTTTCTTCCCCTTCGTCGGCACTCTCGTCTACACGATCCTCCGCCCGCCGGAGTTCCTCGACGACATCCGCGAGCGCGAGACCGACATCAACGAGTCCGAGGTGAGGCTCCGCCACCTCAAGCACTCTTCCTGCCACAAGTGTGGCTCGCCGGTCGAGAGCGACTTCATTCGCTGCCCGGCCTGCCGCACCCGGCTCAAGGAGCCTTGCCCCACCTGCTCGAAGCCGGTCGGTCTCAACTGGAAGGTCTGCCCCTACTGCGAAACTACCCTGATCGCCCCGAAGCGCTCTTCCAGGAGCGGCTCGAAGCGACCCAAGGGTGAGTCAACGAGCCGATCCTCGTCCAGGTCCGGACGATCCGACAGGCCCGAGCAGCAGGACGAGCGTCGTCGCCGGTCCGGCAAGGCGCCGGCCGAGGCGTCGGCCAAGGAAAACCGTTCTTCATCCAAGGATCGCAGCGAGGAATCGACCCGTCGGGTCTCCCGTTCCTCCGGCGACGATCCGGCCGAAAAGCCGCGCGCCCCGCGTTCGGCCCGCCGCAGGGTCACGGTCGAGGGCGACGATTCGTCCGAGCCGATCAACCGCGGCGACAACTGATACCGGGGTCGGGCCCGCTGGCCCGTAGCCCCGAACCAACACCAACCACACGGAGTACCACCACATGTCCCAGACTCTCATCCTGGTCAAGCCCGATGCCTTCGAACGCGCCCTCACCGGTGAAGTTCTCGCCCGTTTCGAGCGCAAGGGCCTCCGCATCGCCGCCCTCAAGAAACTGACCGCGACCGAACAGATCGCCAACGAGCACTACGCCGAGCACAAGGAGAAGCCCTTCTTCGGAGAACTGGTCGAGTTCATCACCGGCGGCCCGCTGGTCGCCGCCGTACTCGAAGGTCCCGAGGCAGTCGTCGCCGCCCGGCAGCTGATCGGTTCCACCAACCCGGTCGAGGCCGCTCCCGGCTCGATCCGCGGAGATTTCGCCCTCGAAGTGACTTTCAACATGGTCCACGGCTCCGACTCGGACGAGTCCGCCGCCCGCGAGATCGCGATCTGGTTCCCCGAGGGCATCTAGCCCCGAAGTACCAGCAAGCACCTGAAGCACCGAAAGGGCGGCCAAAAGGCCGCCCTTTCACATGAGGCAGCAGGTCAGGCCGGGCAACGCGCCCAGACTTCCGAGTGTGTCGACTTTCATCACTGTCGGTGAGGAAAGTCGACACACTCCTCCCGATCCGGGGCTGGTGCCTATCGGAGTTGTCTATATAGACAACTCTCATACCCACCTGATCCGGGGGCTCGGACGTCTGGTCCCGGGGCGGGTCTAGGATTGCTGCGTGGGCGTTTCCGAGAAAGTCCGGCGCGATGACGCGATTCGCCTGGCGCGTCGCCATTACCTGGCGCTCGAACGGGTCGACATGCAGTCGCTTGCCTTCGAGCTCGGGATCGGACGGACCACCCTCTACCGCTGGGTTGGCGATCGCGACAAACTGATCTCGGAAATGCTTTCCGGGATGGTGATCGAGGTGATCCGTACCGCGATCGACGAAGCCGAAGGAGAAGGGCTCGAGCGGATTCTGGACGGGATGCGTCGCTTCATGGTCACCACGGCCGGGTTCGCCCCTCTGCGTCACCTGATCCAGACCGAGCCGGAACTCGGCCTTCGCGTGATGCTGGCCCCGGGCTCGGGGGTTTCGACCGCGATCACCACGGAACTTCAAGCCGAAATCGAGAAGACCCGCCCCGGCTGGGAAGGCGAAAAGGCAGCCGAGCTCGCCGACGTGCTGACCCAGATCGGAATGGCCTACGAGTGGGGCAACATCGCCGTCCGCTCCGAACCGGAGATCGACCGGGCGATCAGGGCGATGGACACCCTGGTCCGGGCGACAGACTCGACCCGGTGAGCCGGTCCGGGGTCATCCTCGCTTCCGGCTCGCCGCAGCGGAAGGAGATACTCGAGCGAATCGGGATCGGGTTCGAAGTTCGGGTCTCGGGAGTCGAGGAGATCGTGCTGGGGGATCCGGCCGAAGTCGTCCTTGAAAACGCACTCCTGAAAGCCCGCGCGGTTGCCGATGAAGCTCCGGGTCGCCTCGTGATCGGCTGCGACACCGACGTGGTGCTCGAAGACTCCATCATCGGCAAGCCGAAGGACGAGGCCGAGGCGCGGGAATACCTGAACCGTCTTTCGGGGCGGACCCACCGCGTTCTCAGTGGCCTGGCGATCATCGGACCGGGGCCGGGGCAGGAGCGAACCGGGGTCGCCGAGTCACTGGTCCGCTTCCGGGAACTGGGTGAAGCGGAAATCGGCCGCTACCTTGCCAGCGGTGAGTGGCGCGGGCGGGCCGGGGGATACGCGATCCAGGGTCGCGGATCGGCCCTCGTGGCCGGCGTCGATGGCGACATCGCCAACGTGATCGGCCTGCCGGTCGGATTGTTGCTGGATCTGGCTCCCGAACTGGCTTTATGAAGCCCTGAAACACTCTCTGTAGGGTTGCCCGAGGCTGCAATCCTTCCCGCAGCGACCTGTCTGGATGTACGGCTTTCTCGCCGAGGTGAGAAAGTCGCCTGTCCGAAGCGAATCCGCTCCGGGCAACCCTGCCGCGCCCTTCCCTCGAAACCACTCAGAGCCCACCGTGTACCGCAAGCAAGTCCGACGTCGCAGAGCCGTACTTATCGGCCTCATCGTGCTGGGATTCCTGCTGCTCACCTTCACTTTCGGAAGTGGCTCGGGCGGGGCAGGGGGAGCGCTGGGAACAGTCCTTGATCCGGTCACCAACGGAGCTTCACGGGCTTTGAAGCCGGCTCGTGACCTGGTCAACTGGTTCGACGAAACCCTCGAGGCCCGGGGTGAGCGGGACCAGCTCCAGCGGGAACTCGAGGAAGCCCGCGGGCTCGCCATCGCCGGTCAGGTCGCACTCGAAGACAACCGGCAGCTCCGCAAGCTGGTCAACCTGGAAGAAGCGGGCAGGATTCCCGACTCCTACGACCCGGTGACCGTCAACGTCACCGGCCGGTCGCCAACCGTCTGGTTCACCACCGTCAGCGTGAACGCGGGCTCCTCTGACGGTGTCGCGATCAACGATCCGGTGATCAGCGGTGACGGACTGGTCGGTCGAATCAGTTCGGTCAGCGGTTCGGGGTCGGTGGTCAGCCTGATCTCCGACACCTCCAGCGCGGTCAGCGCGAGAATCCTTCCCGGCGGAGCCCAGGGCGTGGTCCGGGCCAAGGTCGGGGATCCGGAGACTCTGGTCCTGGAGTTCCTCGACGAAACCAGGAACGTCTCCGCGGGCCAGACGGTGGTCACCTCCGGCTGGCGGGGCGAAGGGCTTTCCTCGCTCTACCCGAGGGGAATACCGATCGGCGAGATCAGTCGCGCGCCGATCGACGAGCGTGAGGCGATCCAGTCGGTCGAACTCAGGCCGTTCGCGGACCTCAGGAACCTGGACACGCTCCAGGTCCTGACCGGAGGCAACCGCGGATGATCATCACGACGAACTCGGCCGCCCGGATCATCGGACTGATCCTGCTGCTCGCGATCTTCCAGGTTGCCTTTTTCTCCCAGGTCGAGCTGCTGGGATCCTCGATGTGGATACTGCCTGCCTGCGCGGCGATCTTCGGCCTGCTCGGCGGCAGTCTGATCGGGGCCACGGTCGGATTCACCTTCGGCTTTCTCGGGGACGCGATGACCGACGGTCCGCTCGGCAGCAGTTGCCTGATCTTCATGGCGGTCGGCTACCTGGCCGGGACCTACCGTGAGCGCGGAGACTTCGTCGACCGGCCGACCGTGCTGGTCGCCTGCGGTCTGGCGACGCTGGGGGCCAACCTGATGCTCGGCTTCTACACGGTCATCGTCGGCTTCGATTCATCGCTCAGTCCCTCGCTGGTGCCCGACCTCATCCTGCAGACTTTCTATGGTGTCCTTCTGGCGGTTCCGCTCTACGCGCTGATTCACCGTGTTCTAAGGCCAGCGCTGATTCGCGAACCGGCGACGAGCCGAAG
Source organism: Solirubrobacterales bacterium (assembly GCA_020438425.1). GTDB lineage: Bacteria > Actinomycetota > Thermoleophilia > Solirubrobacterales > 70-9 > 67-14. Next base: position 32,725 of record JAGQUQ010000010.1, on the reverse strand, counting down.
GTCCGCCGGGCCGGATCACTGGCCGGATGAGCTGGATCCGCCGACCGGAAACGGTCCCGAGGCACTCCGATGAGAATTGAACCCGTAATCCCCAGACCCAGAAAGAAGCGGAGCCTGCCGTCGAGGCGCTTCGCCGTGATCGGCGCGGTCGGTCTGATCCTGCTGGGGATCCTCTTCTTCCGGCTCTGGTCCCTTCAGATCGTGACCGGGGACAAGTACCTGGCGGAGGCAAACCAGAACCGGACCCGCGAAGTCAGGGTTCCCGCGCCGCGAGGCCGGATCCTGGACCGCGACGGAAACGTGCTGGTCGACAACCGGACCAGCATGGCCCTTCAGCTTGACCCGATCGAAATTCCGACCGAGCCGGCCGAGCGGCGCGAACTATTCACAAGGGTCGGCGAGGTTCTCGGGAACGACGCCGACTGGGTCAGGCGCAAGTACCTGGACTCGATCGAGAACGATCCGCCGGGCAGCCCGATCACCCTCGACCGGGACGTGGACGACGACATCGTCTACTACCTGCAGGAACATCAGGCCGAGTTCCCCGAGGTCCAGGTGAACCGGATCTTCGTGCGGAAGTATCCGCAGGGTCTCCTCGCCGCCCACATCCTCGGGTCGATCGGCGAGGTGACCGCCGAGGACCTCGAAGAGAACCCGGACAAGGACCTGGCGGCCGGCGACACGCTCGGCAAGACCGGGATCGAACAGACCTACGACGACGAGCTTCGCGGCAGTCCGGGCGACACCCGGCTTCAGGTCGACTCGACCGGGCGGATCGTCAGCCAGCTCCCGTCGACCATGCCCGATCCCGGCGACTCGATTCGCCTCTCGATCAACGAAGACGTCCAGGTGGCGGGGGAGACGTCGCTGCAGAGCATCGGCCTTCCCGGTGCTTTCGTGGCCATGGACGTCAACAACGGCCAGGTGCTCGGGCTCGGCTCGAACCCGACCTTCGATCCCTCGATCTTCACCAGGCCGCTGACCCAGAAGCAGGTCGACGACCTCTACGACGAGGATCTCGGCGCGCCGCTCTTCGATCGGGCGATCGGCGGCCAGTATCCGGTCGGCTCGATCTTCAAGCCGATCACCGCCCTCGCGGGTCTCGACGGCGGCTACATCTCGCCCTCTGACGTGGTCAACGACGCCGGCACGATCACCATCGCCGACCAGGAATTCGACAACGCCGGAAAACAGGCACACGGCCCGGTTGACCTGCGGCGCTCGCTCGAAGTCTCGTCGGACGTCTACTACTACCTGCTCGGTGCCGACATGAACGGAACCCGGCAGCTTCAGGACTGGGCCGGAAACTTCGGGCTCGGCAAGGCCACCGGCATCGACATCCCCGGCGAGTCGGAAGGACTGGTGCCGACCCCGAAGTGGCTGAATGAAGCGCACAAGGAAGAACCGGACTACTACGACCCCTGGGTGATCGGACAGAACATCCAGTTCGCAATCGGCCAGGGCTACTTCCAGGCCAGCCCGCTGCAGATGGCGGTCGCGTATTCCGCACTGGGCAATGGCGGCAGCGTGCTGAAGCCTCAGCTCTACCTGCAGACCGAGGACGCGGCGGGCCGGGTGCTGAAGGAAGCCGAGCCCGAGGTCGTTTCCAGTTTCGAGATGGACCCCGCGTATCGCCAGGACATCATGGACGGTCTCCATGACGCGGCCCAGGCCCCGGAGGGAACTTCCTACAAGGTCTTCGGCGGGTTCCCGGTCAAGGTTGCGGGCAAGACCGGCACGGCCGAGCGCCAGCCCAAGGCCGACCAGGCCTGGTACGCCGCGCTGGCACCAGCCGATAACCCCGAGATCGCCGTGATCGTCACCGTGGAAGAAGGCGGCTTCGGCGCCGATACCGCCGCTCCGGTCGCCCTTCAGATCCTCCAGGCCTACTTCGACAAGCAAGCCAAGGCGGTTTCCGGCGGGACCGGGAGCGTCGAGTGATGGAATCCTCGCGCCTTCCCCGGCAGGCCCCGGAACCGCGCCTCAACCTGCTCGAGCGGGTGGGTCTCGCGGGGATGGACGGCTGGCTGGCTTTTTCCGCTCTGGGCCTGCTCGCCTGCTCGCTCTACACCCTTTACGAAGCTTCCGCGGCGAACATCGTGGGCGCACCCGAGCAGTACGTTCAGCGGCAGGCTCTCTATGGTTTGGTCGGAATCGTCGGAATGATTGCCGTATCCCGCATCGACTATTCCCGCTTCAGGGAACTACGTGTCGGTATCTACACGTTCCTGTGCGCCTCGATCTTCGCGGTGTTCGCATTTGGCGTGGCCGCACGCGGATCGACGAATTCACTTGAACTTCCCTTCTTCACCTTCCAGCCGGCCGAGCTGGGCAAGTTGCTGTTGATTCTTGCCCTGGCCGGTTTCGTGATCGACGGGGCCCGCAGGGGCTCCGAAGGTCAAAGGACGATCCGGATTCTTTGCCTCGGCCTCGTGCCGACGGGCCTGGTCCTGCTTCAGGACCTCGGCACGTCACTCGTTTTCGCAGGCATAACTTTCGCGATCATGGTCGCGGCCGGCGTTCGCTGGTCGCACCTTGCCGCGATCGGGGTCGTCCTCGCAGCTTTTGTCGCCTTCGTGCTGGTCGCCCTTCCGGCGGCCGGGACGCCGGTGCTCAAGGAGTATCAGCAGGAACGGCTCACGTCGTTCCTCAGCCCGTCCTCCGACATCGGAGACGCGGGTTACCAACAGAATCAGGCCAAGGTCGGAATCGGAGCCGGTGGAACCACCGGCCGAGGCGACCAGGCCACCCAGTCCCGTTTCGGATTCGTTCCCGAGCGGCACACGGACTTCATTTTCGCCGTGGTCGCCGAGCGTTACGGATTCGTTGGCGCGGCACTGGTCTTATCCCTTTTCGCCCTGCTCTTCTGGCGGGCGCTGCGTCTGATGACGCTCTCGAAGAATTTCTACGGAACCCTGGTCGCGGCCGGAATTGCCGCCGCGATCATCTTCCAGGTCTTCGTAAACGTGGGAATGAACCTCGGCATCATGCCGATCACCGGCATACCCTTGCCGCTGATGAGCTACGGAGGGTCGGCGATTATTTCGACCTTCCTGATGATCGGGGTCCTGCAGAGCATTCACATCGAGTCGCACGCCGCACAGAGGAGCCCCTGGATCGACTGAGAATCCAAGGGCATCCAATCTGAACGGAAAACGACTTCCAAATGAAAAAAACCATTGTTGTATCGGCCGACCAGGGCGAGACCCGGGTTGCCGTACTCGAGGCCAAGACCGTCAAGTCAAAGCGTGAGGTCGCCGAGGTCTACATCGAACGCCGGGGCGGCCGCTCCCTGGTCGGAAACATCTACCTGGGCAAGGTCGACAACGTCCTGCCCGGGATGGAAGCGGCATTCGTCGACATCGGCCTGGAACGAAACGGCTTCCTCCACGTCGACGAGATCCTGCTGCCCGACGGCCAGCAGGCTCCCCGCCGGGGCCGCGGTCAGGGCCGTCGCATCGACGAGCTGATCAAGCCCAAGCAGGAGATCCTGGTCCAGGTGATCAAGGATCCGATCAAGTCGAAGGGCGCCCGCCTCTCGATGAACGTGACCATCGCCGGCCGTTACCTGGTCTACGCGCCGAACGGTTCCGGTGTCGGCGTCAGCCGCCGCCTCGGCGACAAGGAACGCGACCGCCTGCGCCGCATGGTCAGCCGGACATATGACGGACCGGGCGGGCTGATCGTCCGTACTGCCGCCCACGGCGCGAAGAAGGCCGACTTCACCCGCGAGATCGCCTACCTCCACCGGTTGAACGCCGTGCTCGACAAGCGCCAGGAAGGCGTCAAGGCACCTTCCCTGGTCTTCCAGGAGCAGGATCTGCCGGTCCGGGTGCTTCGCGACGTCTTCCTCAACGAGTTCGACAAGGCGATCATCGACGACCAGAAGCAGTTCGACCGGGTGACCAGCTTCTTCCAGCGCACCGCGCCGGAACTGGTCGAAGGGGTCGAGCATTACCAGGGCAAGAAGCCGCTCTTCGAAAAATGGGAGATCGAGAAGGCGATCCAGTCGACCCTCGGTCGCCGGATCGACCTGCCCTCCGGTGGTTACCTGATCATCGACTACACCGAGGCCCTGACCGTGATCGACGTCAACTCGGGATCGTTCACCGGTCGCGGCAAGGGTGGTCTCGAAGAGACGATCACCAAGGTCAACACGGAGGCGGCCACCGAGGTCGTGCGCCAGCTCCGGCTGCGGGACATCGGCGGCATCATCGTGATCGACTTCATCGACATGGCCAAGGGCAGGAACCGCGACAAGGTGCTCGGCACCCTGCGCGAAGCGCTGGACGCCGACAAGTCGAAGAGCTACCTGGTCGAGATCTCGCCGCTCGGACTGGTCGAGATGACCAGGCAGAACATCACCGACGGAGTTCGCGAGATCCTCACCGTCAAGTGCCCGACCTGTGACGGCGACGGGGTAGTGCTCTCGGCCGAAACGGTCGCCCTCGAAGGTCTCCGCAAGATGAAGGAGATCGCCGCCGACCATCCCGGTGATGAGGCCTTCCTGGTCAGGGTCCACCCGAAGGTGGCGGCGCTGCTCAACGACACCGACTCGGGCCTGCTCGAACTCGAGCAGGAAACCGGCAAGCAGTTCCACTTCGAAGGTGGCGAAGCGCTGGCCATCGACAACTTCGAACTGATCGAGTCCGGTGAGCGTTCGGCGATCGAGGAGCGGGCGCTGCCGTTCCGGCCGGGCGAGGAAGTCTTCGTCAAGGTCGAAGAGCCGCACATGTACATCGCGGACGACGCGATCGCGAGGATCGATTCGTACATCATCAGCATCACCGGAGCCGCCGAGGTGGTCGGTGACCGCAAGATGGTCCGGATCCAGTCGGTCGAGCGAGCCTCGGCGGTCGCCGAGCTCCTGCCGGAAGAGGCACAGCCCGAGGAAGCCAGAAAGAGCAGCAAGCCGAAGAAGAACGGTTCGGGCAACGGCAAGCCGAATCAGCAGCAGCAGAAAAAGAAGCCCGCCCGGGAGGGCGGGTCCGGGCCGAAGGCCGAATCTTCGGGATCTCCGAAGCCGGCGAAGAACGGCGGCAAGCCCAAGCCCGAAGCCGAATCCGCCCCGAAAAAGGACGAAGATGGTGAAGCGGACGATAAATCGGTAAAATCGGGCCCGTTCGGCCTGAGGCGCGGACGACGCAGGCGTGGTCGCAAGAAGACCGACGCCGGCAGTTGATCCTCAGTCCCGCCAACTTGCGGCTGAGAAGACCAGACAAGGATTCGAGTTAAAGACATGTACGCGGTTGTAGAAAGTGGTGGCAAGCAGTACCGGGTCGAAAAGGGCACGGTCCTGGTCGTCGATCGCCTGAAGGCCGAAGAGGGCGACAAGGTCGCGCTCCGTCCGGTCATGGTCAGCGGCGACGAACTCGTCGTCGACGCCAAGGCGCTGGAGAAGGTGAAGATCGAGGCCAAGGTCACCGAGCACCTGCGCGGCGACAAGATCAAGGTCTTCAAGTACAAGGCCAAGAAGGGCTACAGCCGTCGGGCCGGCCACCGGTCCGAGCTGACGAAGCTCGAGGTCACTTCACTGGGCGGTGCAAAGAAGTCCGCGCCGAAGAAGGCTGCTGCCGACAAGGCTGAAGAGAAGCCGAAGACCGAGGCCAAGGCGGAGACCGCCGAGAAGAAGGCTCCGGCGAAGAAGCCCGCCGCGAAGAAGCCGGCGGCCAAGGCCGAAACCAAGACTGAAACCAAGGCTGCCGCGAAGAAGCCGGCGGCCAAGAAGCCAGCCGCGAAGAAGCCGGCGGCCAAGAAGGAGGACACCGATGGCGCATAAGAAAGGACTCGGATCCTCAAGGAACGGTCGTGACTCCAACCCCAAGATGCTCGGGGTGAAGGTCTTTGCCGGTCAGGCAGTAACCGGCGGCGAGATCATCGTCCGTCAGCGTGGCACGAGGTTCTGGCCCGGCGAGGGGACCGGCCTCGGCCGCGACCACACCATTTTCGCCACCCGCCCCGGCACCGTCGAGTTCAAGCCCGGCCGCCGCGGCAGGACCATTTCGGTTACTCCCTCGGAGTAGCGATTCGAACCACATTCGACCCCGGAGAGTTGGAAGGTCTCGACCTTCCGGTCCGTCGATACCTCGAGCACTCCCTGGCCCCGGGCGCCGTTCTCGCGGAAGCCTGGGGTTTGACCATGAGGGGGAAGATCAGGGTCGGTGTGAAGCTCCCGTTTTCGGCCTTCCAGTCAACAGACGGAAGGTCATTTACGTGGCGAGCCAGGGTGCCTTCGGATCGATTCGCGCTTCTGGAAGTGACCGATTCCTACGATCAGGGCAGGGGCGGCACCGTGGGCCGGCTGGCCGGCCGCAAGTTGTTTGCCGACACCGGGGCCGACGCGGCCCGCTCGGCCGCAACCCGCGCCGTGATGGAATCCACACTCGCTCCCGCGACCCTGCTGCCTTCCTCCGGAGTCAGGTGGGCTGCGGACTCCGACCGGGAAATCCGCTTTCACCGACCTGAAATCGCCGAAGCCGGCGAAGTGACGATCCGGATCGAAGAAGACGGACGCCCCTCAGAGGTGGAAGCGCTCCGCTGGCGCAAGGAGAAGAACCGGGAGGGAGAGATGGTTCCCTTCAGGTGCCGCTTCTCGGGCGAACGGACCTTCAACGGGATGACAGTTCCCGAGGGTCTGGTCGCCGGGTGGGTTTCCGGGGTGTTCAAACCCTTTTTCGAGGCTCGCATCGCCTCGATTGCCGGCATCTCCGTACCCTAGATCCAGTGCTTTACGACAAGGCGAAAATTTACGTCGAGGGTGGCGGCGGCGGCAACGGATCGATTTCGTTTCGTCGCGAGGCACATGTTCCCCGGGGCGGGCCCGACGGTGGTGATGGCGGCCACGGCGGCGGAGTGGTGCTGCTCTGCGACAGTTCCCGCCGGGATCTCGGGGCGCTGCGGTCGAAGCATTTCCGGGCCGAGCGCGGCCACCACGGGGAAGGTTCGAACAAGCAGGGGGCTCGTGGCGAGGACACCGTGATCCCGGTTCCGCCGGGAACCCAGGCGACCTCGGTCGACGGAGCCCTGATCGACCTGACCGAGCCAGGCCAGACTGCGGTGCTGGCACGCGGAGGCCGAGGCGGTCACGGCAACAAACGTTTCTCGACCTCGGTCCGGCAGGCGCCGCGATTCGCCGAAAACGGAACTTCGGGCGAATCGGGCTGGGTCGAGCTCAGGCTGAAGCTGCTCGCCGACGCCGGCCTGATCGGCCTGCCCAACGCCGGCAAGTCTTCGCTGCTCTCCCGACTCACCCGGGCCGACCCGAAAGTCGCCGACTACCCGTTCACGACACTCGAACCGGTGCTCGGCACGATCGAAACCGAGGACCGGCAGGTCGTGATGGCGGACATCCCCGGGCTGATCGAGGGCGCGGCCGAAGGGGCCGGACTCGGACACGAGTTCCTCGCTCACGTCGAACGCTGCGCGATGCTGGTCCACGTGGTCGAACTTGCGCCCTCTGACGGCGAGCCGGTCGAGAACTACAGGGCAGTGCGATCCGAGCTGGCTGCCCACAACACCGGGCTCGAATCGTTACCCGAGCTGCTGGTCCTCTCCAAGTCCGATCTCTGGACCGAGGCCGACATCGCCGATCAGGTCGAGGACTGGGACCGTGAACTCGGCGACGAAGTGCTCGGGATCATTCCCGTCTCGTCGGCGACCGGGGCGGGCCTGGAAAAGCTCAAGGAAGCGATCGTCCGGTTCGTACCCGACCATGTCGAAGCGCCGGTGGTCACCGGTTCGAACGGGGTCGAGGTCGATTTCGAAGCCGAACACCTGACCTACCGGCCGAAGGGTGAGGGTGGATACTCGGTCGAGAAAGAAGGCGAAGGGACCTTCCGGATTCACGGTCACGGCATCGAGGTGCTGTTCGAACGGTTCGATACCGGCAACGACGAGGCGCTCGCCTACCTCGAAACCAGGTTGACCGAAATCGGCGTCATGTCCGAGCTCAAGAAAGCAGGATTCGAGTCAGGGGACGAGATTCGGATAGGAGACCTCGAATTCGAGTTGTATTAGGAACGCAATGACTTTGGTGGTGAAACTTGGATCGTCGATCGTCTCGGCGGATGACGGGAGCCTTCGCGAGGAGGTTCTCGATTCGGTCTGCTCGCAGGCGGCTGCGCTGAGGCGAGCCGGGGAGCCGCTGGTGATGGTCACATCCGGTTCGATCGCGCGCGGGATCAGGTTGCTTGGGCTCGAGGCGAGGCCCCGGGCGATTGACGAGCTTCAGGCCGCCTCGGCGGTTGGGCAGGGATCGCTCTTTCGCGAGTACGAATCGAGGCTGGAGACGGGGGAAGCCGCGGCCGCCCAGGTCCTGTTGACCGCCTCGGATGTCGCCAATCGCACCTCCTATGTCAACGCTCGCCAGACCCTGAGGCGGCTGCTCGACTGGGGGGTGGTCCCGGTGATCAACGAAAACGACACCACCGCCACCGACGAGATCACCTTCGGCGACAACGACTTCCTCGCCGCCCAGGTGGCGATCATGCTCGAAGCCCGGCTGCTGGTCCTCCTGACCAACACCGACGGCGTCTATACAGCCGACCCTGCCCGGGATGCGGAGGCGAAACTGATTGAGCGGGTCAGTGATCCCTCCGACCTCGAAGCAATGGATATCGGCGACCGCACCTCGGTCTTCGGTACCGGCGGCATGCGCAGCAAGGTTGCGGCGGCGGGAATGGCCAGCGGATCCGGGATCGAAGTCCGGATCTGCAACGGAACTGTCGACGGGACCCTCGCCAAGGCCGCCTCCGGCGAAGCTGCCGGGACCGCCTTTCTCGCCATGCGAAGCGACGCGCCCGCCTTCAAGCAGTGGCTTCGCTACGCCAAACCGGTGGCCGGACGAATCGTTGTCGATGACGGGGCTGCCCGGGTGCTCAGGAAGAGCGGATCGAGCCTCCTGCCGGTCGGGGTGACCGGAGTCGAAGGCAGCTTCGAGGCCGGTGACGCGGTTGAGGTGGTCGCGGGCGGAGCCGTGATCGGCAAGGGAATCGCCAACTACTCATCCGGGGAAGCTGACCGGATCAAGGGCATGAAGAGTGCCGAGGTGCTCGAACTGATGCCCCAGGCCGCGGAGGAATTGATCCACCGCGACTACTTCGTGCTCTCTTAACAGGAGTCGGGCGGGGTCGGACCCGCCCTCCAATCTTAACCCGCCCCACCCACTTGCTTTAGATGATGGTTGGGTGGGGCTCAGTTCTCAGGCGGGTCGGCTCAGTTTTAGGCGGGTCGGCCTAGTGTGAACTTTTGGCGGGTGGTCTTTCGGTTTCCTGCCCGGTCTGATGCCTTGATCGTCACCGTCACCTTGCGGGCGGCTCCGGAGCGGTTCAGCAGGGCGATTTCCGACTTGCTGAATGTGATTCGGGCGGTCCCGGTTCGGCCGGGCAGCACCGGCATCGACTTCTTTGACAGGACAAGCTTCTTTCGCTTCTTGCCGACCTTGACCTTCTTCCGCGTGGTCACCGTGACCTTGACCGAGCAGGGACCGTTTGCCTCGCTCACCGGGCAGGTCAGCTTGAGAGCGGCAAAGCCCTTGCGGGACACACCGGTCCGCTTGCCGACCAGCTTCACCTTCACCTCGCGGTCGGGGAAGAGCCTCCACGGCTCATAGCCGTGGGTGCCGTCGTCTGCCGCAAAAATGATCGAGTTCCCATGCTTCGTGAACTGGGACGAGTTGGAACTGCCCGGGCCGGGAAGCAGATCCCGAATCAGTTTGGGGGTCTGCCCGTCAAGGACCATGGGCTCGTAACCGAGTCCGGGCCTGAGCGCGAGGAAGTAGAGCTGTCCGTCCATTTCGACCAGGTTGTAGGGACTGGAGCCATCCTCGCCCGGAATCAGATCGGACAGGAGCGACGCTCCCGAACCCGTCGAAGACCACAGCTCCGGACCGGTTTCCTCGGTGTGCGCAACGAAGACAAGCTGGCCTCCGACTTCGGTGAAATACGCCGGGTTGGAACCTTCGGGACCGGGAACGATGTCGGCGATCCGGGTCGCCCCTGAACCATCGGCAATCCAGGGTTCGCTACCGCCCGCCAGCTCGGAGGCGTAAAAGACAACCCGGTTTCCGAACGGCGTCAGGCCACCCGGGTAGGAGTCCCCGCCGCCTGGTTCGATGTCGCTGACCAGCGAAACACCGACACCCGTGGTCTTGAAAAGCTCGGTTCCGTTTGCCGCGGAATAGGCGACCATGAAGACCGTGTCTCCGACCGGGGTCAGGTTGTACGGATAGGATCCGTCGACCCCGGGAAGCAGGTCCGCGACCAGGTTCGTGATCGTCCCGTCGGTTCGCCAGAGTTCCGGTCCGACGGTCGAGTTGCTGGCCTGGAAGTAGATATGGCCACCCATCTCGACCAGGCTCGAGGGGTAGGAACCGTTGGCACCGGGCTCAATGTCGGCGACCAGGTCCACTCCGCCCGCTCCCACGCGGAAAAGCTCGGCCCCGGCGGCCAGGGTTTCGGCCATGAAGTAGACGTGATCGCCCAGGATCGTGAATCCCGACGGGTAGGAGGAGTTCGGCCCCGGGTTGATGTCTTCGACCAGATCGAAAGAGACACCGTCGAATTTCCAGAGCTCGGTGCCGTGGGTGTCGTCACTGGCAGAGAAGTAGATGACGTCGCCGAAGCGGATCCCGTTCCCGCCCCCCGAAGAATCCGGACCCGGGACGGTGTCGCCGATGTTGACCGAAGAACCGGGCCCGATCGAAAGCGGTTCGTATCCGGCCGAAGGAGTAAAGCCGAACCCCCAGAGCCTTTCGTCCAGCGAGATGAAGCTCCCGAAATCGGAACCGCTCGGTCCCGGATTGAGATCCCTAAAGAGCTGAGCCTGTGGCACAGCGGCATTGGCCGGAATCACGACCCAGAGGGAAATGAGCAGCAGGGCCAGAGTCGTTGTCAACCGTTTCATCCGGTCACCTGCGCCTTGACGGCCCCGTTGATGTTCCTGGTGTTGCCTGCCCTGTCACTCACCTTGATCTTCAAGACCAGCTTGCGGGCCGCGGGATTCTTCCTGAGCAGCCTCCTCTCGGTCCGGTTCAGCCGGACCTTCACCGATGCCGACTTGCCCGCCGCGGCGCTGAAGGTTCCCCTCTGGAGAACCATGCGGATCTTCCTGCCACCGGCTTTGACCTTCCGGGCGGTCGAGAGTGTGAAGCTTCCGCTGCAGGGCCCCGACGCTTCTGCCACCGGGCAGGTGATCTTCAGAGTTGACGGACGTCCCTGCTTGAAGCGGAGGGTCTTGCCGAATCTGACGGTGACCATCTCGTCCGGTACTGCCAGTTGCCAGAGCTCGCGTCCGCGGGTGCCGTCGTCCGCAGTGAAGAAGACCCCGAGGGATGTAGCGATGAAGTCCCGGGGTGAAGAACCGTCGGATCCGGGCAGGATCTCCTTGACGAGTTTGAGGCCGCCGTTCTCGATCGCCCAGAGCTCTTGTCCGAGGAGGGACTTGCGGGCCCGGAAGTAGACGACCCCGCCTGACTCGAAGAAGAAGCCCGGGTCCGAGGAGTCCTCGCCGGGTTCAACGTCCCACCGAATCGACGTGCTGCCGTCGTTGATCCAGGGTTCGTAGCCGTTCGTCCCGTCGTCGGCCGTAAAGGCGATCCGGTCGCCCGGCAGCGCGGTCAGTTCATCAGGGTAGGAGCCGTCGGCTCCCGGGTCGATGTCCTCGACGATGGCCGTGGTGACTCCATCGGTCTTCCAGGGTTCGAACCCGGTGGTTCCGTCGTCAGCCTCGAAGAAGAGCTGGTTGTCGCTTGCCACGAGATCATTCGGGCTGGACCCATTGGCTCCGGGCAAGATGTCGGCGACGATCGCGGTAGTCGTCCCGTCGCTGCGCCACAACTCCTCCCCGGAGGCACTGTTGTCTCCATTGAAGTACAGAAAGCCGCCCATAACGGCAAAGTTCTCCGGATCGCCGCTGGAGCCACCGGGTTCGATTTCATACACGAGTTCCGGGGTTCCGCCATCGGATCGGTAAAGCTCGATGCCGAGGGCCGGGGTACGGGCCTGGTAGTAGATCTCCCCGTCGAATGCGATCAGATCACTCGGGAACGATGAGTCGGTTCCGGGGTTGAGGTCACCGGTCAGCGAGGCTGACGTGCCATCGGTGCTGTAGAGCTCGGAACCCGTTCCGGCCGATTCGGCTTCGAAATAGAGACGACCCCCGACCGTGACCAGATCGTTCGGCGAAGAATCTTCTTCGCCCGGATTGATATCGGCAAAAAGTGATGTGGTGGTCCCGTCCGTCCTCCAGATTTCATCGCCGGTGGCTTCCGTGTCCGCCCGGAAGTAGAGGTGATTGCCCAGGACCGTCATGAAATCCGGGTCGGAGCTCTTGTAGCCGGGGAGAATGTCCTTGACCAGACGAACCTTGCTCCCGTCATACCGGTAAAGCTCGGATCCCAGGGATCCGGTTGCGGCGAAGTAGAGATCGCCCTTGAACTCGACTATATCGCTGGGACTGGAACTGCTGGGTCCCTTCATGGCATCAGCCGCCAGGCTCGGGGCCAGCAGAGCAGCCGCCGCCGACGGCACCACAAGAAAGCCAAGGGCGACGACCGCCGGGGCCATCCATCTGATGATGGCCCTGCCTTTGAATCCTCGGACGATTGTGATCAAGCCAGCTTCCCCCGGAGCAGCGTCGTTTCCCCGAAGCTAGCGCCAGTGAACCTCGAGGTCAAGCCCGGATCGGTCAGCCGGTACGCTTTTCGCATGGAAGCGACCGCCACCGACATTGCCGCCGACACGGTCCGGGCAAAGAGCGCAGCCCGGGCAATGGGCGCTGCCTCAACCGCAACGAAGAATCAGGCCCTCGAAGTAATCGCCCGGGGACTGGGCGAATCAGTCGATGCCATTCTGGAAGCCAACCGCGCGGATTTGGCTGATGAGCGGGCCCGCAGCCTCAGCAAAGCGCTGATCGACCGGCTCACCCTGACCCCGGAGCGGATCGAGGCTATGGCGACCGGTGTTCGCGAAGTCGCGTCGCTCGAGGATCCGGTCGGCGAGATCCTCGAGACCAATACGCTCGAAAACGGTCTCGAGATGAACAAGGTCCGGGTGCCCCTCGGCGTCGTCGCAGTCGTATACGAGGCCCGCCCCAATGTGACCATCGACTGCGCCGCGCTGACCATCAAGTCAGGCAACTCGATCCTGCTCAAGGGTTCAAGCTACGCCGAGCGGACCAACACCGCCCTGGCCGAGGTGGTGCGGGAGGGGCTGGTCGAGGCCGGCCTGCCGGAAGACGCGGTCGTGATGTCGGTCGGGGGCGGTCGCGAGTCGATCGCCGACCTCGCCACCCAGGACGGCGTGGTCGACCTGCTGATTCCCCGGGGCGGAGAAGGCCTGAAGAAGACCCTCGAAGAGGTCGCGACGGTTCCGGTCATTTTCGCGGCGGCGGGGATCTGCCACGTCTATGTTCACTCGGATGCAGATCTGGAAATGGCCCGGGCAGTCGCCTACAACGCGAAGATCCAGCGCCCCGGTGTCTGCAATGCGGCCGAGACGCTGCTGGTCGATTCCGGGGTCGCGCCCGCCTTTCTGCCCCCGGCCCTGGCCGAACTGGCCGAAGGTGGCGTCGAACTCGTCGGAGACGAAACCACGCGCGAGAACGCGGGTGAAACTCCCGTCGGAGAGGCCACCTCCGAGGATTGGGACACCGAGTACCTCGACCTGAAGCTCGCGGTCAAGGTGGTCGACGGACTGGAAGAAGCGATCGAACACATCAACCGTCACGGCAGCGGCCACTCCGACGCGATCATCACAGACAACGGGCAGGCCGCCGATCTCTTCGCCCAGGGGGTCGATTCGGCGGCGGTCTATGTCAACGCTTCGACCCGCTTCACCGACGGATTCGAGTTCGGGATGGGGGCGGAGATCGGGGTCTCGACCCAGAAGCTTCATGCCCGCGGCCCGGTCGGTCTTCGCGAGCTGACCACGATCAAGTACGTGGTCCGTGGCGACGGCCAGGTCCGCGGCTAAGTGACCCGGCTCGGGGTCTTCGGCTCTTCTTTCAACCCGCCGACGCTGGCTCACGACGTCCTGCTGGCGGAAGCCGGATGGCAGCTTTCCCTGGAGCGGATAGTGGTCGTGCCGACCGGCGAGGCCTGGCACAAGGTCACGAGTGGAGTCCCGGAAGGATCGATGCGTCTCGGCCTCGCCCGAGCCGCCTTCGAAGGGCGCAAAGGACTTGAAATCTCGGATTCTGAGGTCAGGCGGGAGGGTCCGTCCTACACATCTGACACTCTTGAGGAGATCCATTCTCTGAATCCAGACAACCAGATCATCTTTCTCGCGGGCACTGACGCGGCTCTCGGGGTGGGGGACTGGCACCGGCCGGAACGGGTACTCGAGCTGGCAAGTTTCGCTGTTGCATCGAGGTCGGAGATCGCTCGCGAGGCGGTTTCGAAGTCTTTCGAGGAGCTTGGAGCCAGCGACAGACTCGAGTTTTTCGAGATGCCCGGGATCGAGATTTCCTCTTCCCTGGTCAGGGAAAGGATCGGCCTGGGCAGGCCATGGAAACACCTGGTACCGCATGGGGTGGCGGAAATGATCGACAATGAAGGACTGTATGGCGAATAGCAGTGAAGACCTGAGTCGGGAAATCGCCCGGCTGGTGGATGACAAGCTCGGCGAGAACATCGTCTGTCTCGACATGCGCGAACTCGTCACCTACACCGACTACCTCATGATCTGTACCGCCCGCAACGAGCGGCAGGCGGAAGCGATCGCCGAGGAGGTTCATCTGCGCCTCAAACACGACGAGTCATTGCTGCCCGTCAACCCCGACCGGTCGAGTGACGTCGGCTGGACGGTGCTCGACTACCTCGACTGCGTCCTCCACATCTTCACCGAGGAAGCCCGGGAGCGCTACGACCTCGAAGATCTGTGGCACGAAGCACCCCACCTCGAGCTCGGCCTCGACCAGGCATCAGACAAGTCCGCCTCGGCCGCCTGATCCCGGTAAGATCCAACATCCCTTCGGGGCTGTAGCTCAGCTGGAAGAGCGCCGCCATGGCATGGCGGAGGTCAGGGGTTCGATCCCCCTCAGCTCCACTCGTAGTTCCTCCTCGAAGTAGCGGCACCGGGCAGCAATCCGGCCTGGTGCCGGTATCGACGCGGTGGGGCCGGGTGGCCTCTCACGACCCCGGTGACCGGACCGCGAGAAGCACTTTTCTGCCGTATACCGGCAGAAAGTGGGCTCTCGATGAAACCGGTGGACCCTCACCCGGCCGCGCGCCTTGTTCTACGAGGTGGGAGGCGGGAGGAAGTTGGCGTGGGAGATCAGGCGCCAGACCTTGCCGGTCTTCTTGAAGGTGGAGAGGCGGGGGATGAACACCCCGGGGACCTGGTTGCCGTCGATGATCTGGTCGGTCTTCGCCTCGAAGCGGATCACCCGGACGTTCTCGTTGTGGGTGGCGACGATGTTGCGGACCTGGAAAGCCGAGACGATCGCCGGATCCTTCAGGTACTCGGTCTTGTTCAGGTAACTGCCATCACCGCGCTGAAGCAGGAAGGCCGGGTCGAGGAAGCGCCTCAGCCCCGGCTTGTCCTCGTTCTTGAGCAGGCGCAGAAACTCGGTCGCCAGGCGCTGCTTGGTCGGCCATCCCTTGAGGACTCCGGACTTGGCCGGGGTCGAGGCCAGCTTGGCGTCACTGCCCGAAACCGCCGGTGAAGAGGCGAATGCGAGGGCGAGAAGAATCGCCGAAAGAACGAATGCGATCGAGCGCGACGAGCGCGGACTTGTGGCTGCCATGAGGTCTCCCTGTGGTCGGTGCGGCAAGAGTTGCTTTGCCGAGACTACCCGGCAGCCCGGAATCAGGCAAGGGCCCGGGGATACACTCGCCGTATGAGCGATTTCCGCATGCCCGCCGAGTGGGCTCCCCACGACATGACACTTGTCGCCTGGCCGCAGCGTGAAGAAGCCTGGCGTGGGACCACGATCGAAGAAGCTCGCGACACCCACGCGGAAGTGGTGGCGGCGATCAGCGAGTTCGAGCCGGTGCTGCTGGTGGTCGCTCCGGAGCATGCGGCGGACGCAGCCCGCCGGGTGCCTTCGGCGAACGTTGAAATTTTCGAAGCGCCGATTGACGATTCCTGGCTTCGGGACTCGGGCCCGATCATCGTCACGGACGGCAGCAGACGGGCCGGCGTCGACTTCACCTTCAACTCCTGGGGCGAGGCCTTCACGCCCTATGACGCTGACGCGGCGATCGCCGGCCGGATCCTCGATCATCTCGGCATCGAGAAGATCGACTCCGACCTCGTCCTCGAGGGTGGTTCGATCGCGGTCAACGGGGACGGGATCCTCGCGACCACCGAGCAGTGCCTGCTTGATCCGACCCGCAATCCCGGCCTCGACCGGGATTCGATTGCGGCCGAACTGGGATCGAAGCTCGGCGTCGACCGGTTCATCTGGCTTCACCAGGGACTGGTCGAGGACGGTGACACCGATGGTCACGTCGACAACATCTGCGCCTTCATCGATCGGGAAAGGGCGTTGCTTCAGACCGCACCGGAGGGTGACCCGAATTTCGAGAACGCGCGGGCCAATCTCGAGATCCTGAACGAGGCCGGGGTGGAGGTGGTTGAACTCGACCTCTTGCCCCGGATCGATCGGGACGGCGAGTCAATCGTCGTGCCGTACACGAACTTCTACATCGCTAACGGTGCCCTGATCGTGCCGGTCAGCGGATACGACCCGGACATGGATGCCCAGGCACTTGAATTACTCGGTCGCCTTTACCCCGGCCGCGAGGCAATCGGAATCGACGGAAGCACCCTCGCCTTCGGCGGCGGGGGCATTCACTGCATCACGCAGCAGATCCCGGCGGTCAGCTAACTCTCGGCGCGGGCCTTGAGGCCTTCGGCCGCGTCCTTGGTCAGCCACTCCTTCAGCTTGTCCTGGACCGGACCCTTGATCAGCAGGCCGAGCATGCGGCCGGTGTCGCCCTTGAGGGCGTAGGTGGCCCTGGTCTTTCCGTCGCCGAGATCCTCGAGCGTCCAGCTGCCGTGCATCGACTTCAGGTCGCCCTTGATCTGCTCCCATGACATGCCGGTTTCGGGCTGGTATTCAAAAGCCACCCGCGAGGTGACCTCACGGACCTTCGCGTCGGACTTGATCTCGACCAGGCTGGCCCGGCCTTCCGAGTCGGTTTCGAGAACTTTCAGCGCATTCATTGATTCCTGCCACTCCGGGGTGGAAGGCAGGTCGGCGATGATCGCGTAGCACTCGGATATCGGGGCGTCGATTTCGACGACGCGAGAGGCTTCAAGAATTCCCATGTCCCGGATGCTATCCCGACCCGGTGACACGACCCGGGTATCTTGGATCCATGACCGATCTGAACCTCAACGGCGTCCATCACATCAGCTGCATCACCGGCGATGCTCCCGGCAACGTCGAGTTCTACGCGGGTCTGCTCGGCATGCGGCTCGTCAAGAAGACCGTGAATCAGGACGATCCATCGGTTTACCACCTCTTCTACGGCGACGAGAAGGGAAGCGCCGGGTTCGATCTGACCTTCTTCGAGTATCCCGGCTCCCGTGAGGGACGGGCGGGGGCGGGAATGATCCACCGGATCCTCTGGCGGGTCGGCTCATCGGCTTCTCTCGACTACTGGGCCGACCGGCTCGGCCCGGCCGGTGTCGAGACAGTTCGCTCCAGCGATGACGAAGCCGGGTTCTTCGGGGTCGGGCCGACTGGCGGCGGCGACACCCTGCTCTTTCAGGACCCGGAAGGACTGACTCACGAGATCCTCGTTTACGAAGGCCCCGACTCGCCATTGATCCCGGCCCACAGCGAGGTTCCGGCCGAGCACGCGATCCAGGGCTTCCACGGGGCCCGGGCCTTCTCCGGAAACCCGGAAGTGACGAGGCAGGTCCTCGGGATGGTTCTCGGCTTCACCGACGAGGGCGAAGACCATTGGCATCTCGCCGGCGAGGCTGGGGAGGGTTTCGAGGCCCGCAATGGCTGCTACTTCCTCGACGAGCCACCGGAGGAACGGGCGATCCCCGGGGCCGGCACCGTCCACCACATCGCCTGGGCCTCACCGATCGAGCAGCACGCCGAGTGGCGGGAAAAGGTTGCCGCGACCGGGCTCTACATCACGCCGGTGATCGACCGCTTCTACTTCAAGGCGCTCTATTTCCGCGAACCGGGCGGCATCCTGTTCGAGCTGGCGACCATCGGTCCCGGTTTCGCCACCGACGAGGACCCCGATCACCTCGGCGAGCGACTCTCCCTGCCACCCGATTTCGAATCGGTCCGGGAACAGGTCGAGCCCAACCTCAGGCCGATCCCCGACGTCACGCAGTGGCGCCCCTAGACCATCGAGATGGCGAAAGTGGCCATATAGCGCTCACTTCTCCGATCTCGGCATAGAAATAGACTCCGCGCCGATGAGTCGGTACGAGCCTCGCGAGATCGAGGGCAAATGGCAGCAGGTCTGGGCGGACGAAGGCACCTGGGAGGTGCCCAACCCCGGGCAGGAGGGTTTCGACCCGGAGAAGCCGAAGAGCTACGTGCTCGAGATGCTTCCCTACCCCTCGGGCGAGCCCCACGTCGGGCATCTCAAGTGCTACTCGCTGGGTGACGCGATCGCCCATTTCAGGCGCCGCAACGGGTTCGAGGTCATCCATCCGATGGGATTCGACTCCTTCGGGCTGCCGGCCGAGAACAACGCAATCAAGACCGGCGAGGCCCCGCTGGTCGCGACCGAACGCTCGATCGAATCCTTCCGCCGCCAGTTCGCCGATTGGGGGGTTTCGATCGACTGGTCCCGGGAACTGGCGACCCACACCCCCGAGTACTACCGCTGGACCCAGTGGATCTTCCTCCAGCTCTTCGAGCGTGGGCTCGCCTACCGAACCCAGGCGCCGGTCCAGTGGTGCCCGAAGGACGCGACGGTCCTGGCCAACGAGCAGGTCGTGGACGGACGCTGCGAGCGCTGCGGCACCGAGGTCGAGACCCGCAACCTGAGGCAGTGGTTCTTCAAGACCACCGAGTACGCCCAGCAGCTTCTGGACGATTTCGACGAGCTCGAGTCATGGCCCCCGCATGTGATCACGATGCAGAAGAACTGGATCGGCCGCTCGGAAGGGGCCGAGGTGACTTTCCGCTGCGACTCGGCCAACCTCGACTTCCCCGTTTTCACCACCCGGCCCGACACGCTCTTCGGGGCGACCTTCTTCGTGATGGCGCCCGAACACCCGGAGCTCGACCAGCTAATCGAGGGCACCGAGGTCGAGGACGAGGTTCGCGCGTATGTGAACTCGGTCGCCCGGGAATCGGTTGCCGAGCGTGGCGACGAGGCCCGACCCAAGACCGGCGTGCCGCTGGGCCGCACCGTGACCAACCCGGTCAACGGCGAGGAGATCCCGATGTTCGTCGCCGACTACGTGCTGATGGATTACGGCACCGGCGCGATCATGGCCGTTCCCGGTCACGACGAGCGGGACTTCGAGTTCGCCAGGGTCTTCGACCTGCCGGTCAAGCGCGTAATCGAGGGTGAGCCGGAGGAGGGCGGCGACGCGAACGGCCTGCCCTTCAGCGGCGACGGCCCGATGACCGGTTCCGGTCGCTTCGACGGCATGAACAACCGCGAGGCTTACGCCGAGATCGTCGAGTGGCTGAAGCTCGAAGGCCGGGGTGATGCCTCGGTTAACTTCCGCCTGCGGGACTGGCTGGTTTCCCGCCAGCGTTACTGGGGCGCCCCGATTCCGATCGTCTATTGCGATGAATGCGGCATGGTTCCGGTGCCGGAGGACCAGTTGCCGGTGCGGCTCCCCGAAATCGACGACTACTCCCCGAAGGGCAAGAGCCCCCTCGCGGCCGCTTCCGACTGGGTCGCGACCACCTGCCCGGCCTGCGGGGCGGCAGCCGAGCGCGAGACCGACACGATGGACACCTTCGTGGATTCCTCCTGGTACTTCCTTCGCTACCTCGATTCGCAGAACTCCGAGGCTGCCTGGGACCGGGCTGCGGCTGACCACTGGATGCCGGTCGACCAGTACATCGGCGGGGTCGAGCACGCGATTCTCCACCTGCTCTACGCGCGTTTCTTCGCCAAGGCCCTGAAGGACATGGGTCACATCGGCGTGGTCGAGCCCTTCGCCAACCTCTTCACCCAGGGCATGATCACCCGGGACGGGGCGAAGATGTCCAAGTCGAAGGGCAACACGGTGAGTCCGGCCGAGATCGTCGCCCGCCACGGGGCCGACGCCGCCCGGACCTACGTCTGTTTCATGGGCCCGCCGGAGCGGTCCGGTGACTGGACCGACGAAGGCGTGGAAGGCGTTCACCGTTTCCTTTCCCGGCTCTGGCGCCTCGGCGAAGAACTTGAAGGAAGCAACGCTGCGATCCCGGACGGCGGAGACTTCAGCCGCGTCGATCTCAGCGAGTCGATTGAAGCGGATGCCGCGAAGGTCCTGATGAAGTCCCATTGGGCCATCCAGAAGGCGACCGACGACTTCAACCGGGATTTTCAGTTCAACACGGTCATCGCGGCGGTCATGGAACTGGTTAACGAGATCTACCGCAACAAGGATTCGTTACTCGATGACACCAAGGCATATGACGCCGGAGCAGTCGCCTTCGCTACGGCGACGGCGGCTTCACTGATCCAGCCGTTCGCCCCTCACCTGGCCGCCGAGGTTTACGAGAAGGTGACCGGGGAGCGGGTCTGGGAAGTTGCCTGGCCGCAGGCTGACCCGGAGATGCTCAGGTCGGAGACGGTGACCATCGTGGTCCAGGTTGGCGGCAAGGTGCGCGACCGCATTGAGGTGGCCGAAGGCGCCCCGGAGGAAGAGATCCTTGCCGTCGCCAAGGCGGCGGAGAATGTGGCGAGGCACCTCGAGGGGATGACGATCGTCAAGGAGATCGTCGTACCCGGCAAGCTCGTCAACCTGGTCGTCAAGCCGGGCTGATCCGCGAGTCGGGGCCAAGAACCGCCCCGATGGCTGTTGCTGAATCGTTGCACCTGTAGAGCCACATGTGAGGTTTTTCCGGGCAGGCTTCGGGCATGCCCCGGATCAGCGGACAACTGCTCGTCTACCTTGTGGCCGGCACCGTTCTGGTGCTGGTCGGCCTGAACTCGATCAGGGGAGAGAAGTCGGAATCAGCCTCGTTCGGGAACCAGCCCGGTTCGGGAGCGAAGTCCGGTGCCGGAGAGGGCCTCAGGATTTCCGGCGGAAGCCGCAAGCTGATCGTCGACGTGGCCGGGGCCGTGCGGCGGCCCGGCGTCTACCGCTTCCGTCAGGGAGAACGGGTCGTCGACGCGATCGCCCGGGCCGGAGGCACCACCAGTCGGGCGGTGACCGACGGCATCAACCGGGCTGCCACCCTGACCGACGGTCAGCAGGTGGTGGTGCCTTCGACTGCCGGAGCGGGCGGAGGGATCGTGGCCGCGGCTGCCGGCAGCGGTTCGGTGCCGGAAGCTCCGGTCAGCCTGGGAAGCGCCACTCAGGAACAACTCGAAGAGATCGACGGAATCGGTCCGGTCACGGCGGAGAAGATCCTCGAGTTCCGGGATTCCCGTGGCGGCCTGGGGTCGATCGATGAACTCGACCAGATCAGCGGGATCGGTCCGGTCACCATGGAATCGCTCCGGGCGGCGCTGACTCCATGATGTTCGCCGCCGACTGGCGGCTGGTGCTGGCAATCGGAGGAGCAGCCGGCCTGCTGATCTCCCCGTTCTGGAACCCCGGCGGTGAGTGGCCGAGGGTGCTGGTCGCCCTGGTTCTGGCCAGAATCCTGTTCATCGACCGCGGGCAACTGAAGGGTGTGGCCATGGTCCTGGTCGGGGCGGCTGCCGTGATGGCCGGGTTGCTGGTCGGTGGTGACAGGCTCGAGGCGATCGACGGTTCCGCCCTCGAAGGCAGACCTGGCCCGGTTCAACTCCACGGATTCGCACTCGAGAGTCCCTCGGAATCGCGGGGGACAGCGAGGTTCGCGGTTTCGACCGATCGCGGGCGGGTGCTGGTTGAGACCACCCCGGGAAAGGCCACGGAGGTTTCACCCGGAACGGGTCTGGAACTTGACGGGACTCTCGGCCATGCCCCCGAATGGATGCGGGCGGATCTCGAGCGGCAGGGCATCCGCATGGTCCTCCGGGCGGAGACGGTCCGGCCGGACGGGCGACACCGGTCCGGCCTTTCCGGGCTGGTGGACCGGATGCGCGAGCGGGCCATGCTCGCCCTGGGGACGGCCGTTCCAGAGCGGGAAGCGGCGCTCTCCCGCGGATTCGTCCTCGGGGACGACAGCGGGATCGACCCCCGGACGGTCGAGGACTTCCGCCGGTCCGGGCTCAGCCACCTTCTCGCAGTGTCGGGGCAGAATGTGGTCCTTCTTTCCCTCCTGGCAATCCCGTTCCTGGCTCTGCTCGGAATCGGGCCGCGGGCCCGGCTGGCAGCGATCGCTGTTTTGATCCTTATCTACATTCCGCTGGCCGGGGGCGGGCCCTCGATCCAGCGGGCCGGGGTGATGGGGATCGCCGGGCTGGTTGCGATCGCGGCGACCAGGGCGCCGTCCCGCATCTATGCCCTCGCGCTGGCCGCACTGGTGACTCTCGGCCTCAATCCGCGGGCATCCGGTGACATCGGCTGGCAACTCAGCTTCGCCGCGGTGATCGGGATCATGCTGCTGGCCCGGCCGGTTCAGGCCAGGCTCGAACCGCTGGTCGGGAGTACGGGATGGCGCCGGGCCTTCGCCGAGGGCCTGGCGGTAACGCTGGCAGCGACGATTGCGACGGCGCCGCTGACCGCCTTTCACTTCGAACGGCTCCCGGTTGCCACGATCCTCGCCAACCTGGCGGCGATGCCCGCGGTAGCCCCGGCCATGTGGGCGGGGATGATCGGGGTCGCGGCCGGTCAGCTCAGCCCGGCCCTTGCCGTGCCGTTCAACCTCGGTGGCTCGGTCTTCCTCGGCTGGATCGCCCAGGTCGCCGAGTGGTTCGGCCGCCCGGGGTGGGCGGTGGTCGAATTGAAGATCGGCAGCCCGATCGCTCTCGGTGCCGTGACTTTGATCCTGACAGCGACCTGCGTGGCGTTGCTCCGGTTATGGCGGGTGAGCCGGGTTCCCGCCAGGCCTGGCCGCTGGCTGGCCGCGGCGGCTGCCCTGCTGATCGTGGCCGCAATCCTTGTGCCGAGTCTGCTGGACGGGGGCCGCCGGGATCTCCGGCAGCCCCCGGCCGGAGGAGCGCGGGTGGAAGTGCTCGACGTCGGCCAGGGGGATGCGATTCTGATCCGGCCAACGGAGCGGGATCCGATCCTGATCGACGGAGGACCTCCGGGAGGGGATCTTGCCGGCGCCCTGGCTTCGGCGGGTGTCGACCGTCTGGCGGCGGTGATCCTGACCCACCCCGACCTCGATCACTACGGGGGTCTGCTCGACCTGTTCGGCCTGATGCCCGTCGACCGCTTCCTCTTCGACAACTCTCCACCGGAGCTGCTTGAGCTGGCCGTGAGATCAGGGGCTGCGACGGCCCGGCTTCAGGCCGGCGACTCGATCGCCAGTGGCGGCGTCCGGCTGGAGGTTCTCTGGCCACCGGAATTGACCGGCCCGGTTCCGCCAGCGGGCGAAACCGAAACCAACCTCCGATCGATCGTGGCCCTGCTCGAGTGGCGGAAGTTCAGGATGCTGCTCACCGGCGACGCCGAGGCCGGGTCGGTGCCGATGCATCCGGGGCCGATCGACGTGCTTAAGGTTTCCCATCACGGCAGCGAGGATCCGGGGTTGCCGGGGTTGCTGGCGGAGACTTCGCCGCGCGTCGCGGTCATTTCGGTCGGGGAAGACAACAGTTACGGACATCCGGTGGCCGGGGTCATTGATGAACTCTCCACCGATGGCGTGGAAACCCTGAGAACGGACGAGGACGGCACCGTCTCGATCGTTCTCGGCGGAGGATCCGGTTATCGCGTTGAGTCGGGTCGGTGAGGCGGCGCACGATCCCGGACGCCGGGCCATGGGGGAGAATGGGGGAGTGAAACCGGCCTATCTGATTCACGGCAGCGACAGCGCCAAGATCGACCAGGCCCGCTCCCGGTTGCGGCAGCGGGCCGAGAACGAGAGCGGGGCTGGCGGGCTCGAGGTCTTCGAGCCCGCCGACGGCAAGGGCAGCCCCGATGCCGACGCCCTCTCGGCCTCGATCACCGCGCTTTCGCTTATTCCGGGCCGACGGTATCTGCTGGCCGACCGGATCGAGAAGTGGGGCAAGAACCAGGCATCCGGCGTGGCCGAAGCCCTGCTTGCCGCGCCCGAGGAGACCACCGTGGTGCTGATTGCCCGGGGCAAGGTTCCCGGGGGAATCGCCGAGGCGGTCAAGAAGGTCGGCGGCGAGAACCTGAGCTACGAGGCGCCCGAGGGGTCCCGGCTGCCGGTCCATCTGATCGAAGGTGCCCGGAGCAGGGATTTCGAGCTGACCCCGGAAGCAGCCCGGTTCATGATCGCCCGGATGGGGGAAAGCCTGCCCCGGCTCGGGGCCGAACTCGACCGGCTCTCGCTCTGGGCCGGGCCCGGCGGCACGGTTGAAATCGAAGATCTGGAAGAGATGGTTGCCGACACTTCGGAAATGAGCAACTTCGCGCTTGGTGACGCGATCATCTCCGGAGACCGGCAGGAAGTGATCGCAGTGGCGGAACGTCTGCTGGCGCAGGGAGTCACGGCCGGCAGCACCGTTTACACGACTTCGACTTCGATCCGCCGTGCCCACAAGGCCCTGGTCGGACTTGAGAACGGGGTCGAGCCGTCAAGGCTCGAACGTGAACTTGGAGTTCCGCCCTTCGTGGCCCGAAGGCTGATCAACTCGGTCTCCGGCACCACGGTCGAGGCGATGCGCGAAGCAGCGATCGCGATGGCCGAACTTGAACTGTGGACCCGCGGCGGCGCCGAGTACCCGGACGATCTCGCCCTCGACCTCGCCCTGCTGGCAGCTACTGGGTGAAGTTCCTACGAGCCAGTCGCGATGCGACTGGCGCGCGCCTTCTTGCGGGCACCGTTGTTGCGGTGAATCGCGCCCTTCTGAACCGCCTTGTCGATGCGCGAAACGAGCGCTCGATGCTCGGCCTTGACCGCGTCGGCATCGCTGCCTTCGGCGGCCTTCTCGAGGCGGTTGAAGTAAGTCTTGATCGCAGAGGTGAGTCGCCGGTTCTCGACGCGTTCACGCTCGGTGCGGAGGATTCTCTTTTTCTGTGAGGCTATGTTGGCCATGATCTTTTTGGTGTGCTCGCGGAGGTTTGCCGCCGACGAGCGGCCAGCGACTATACCGTTGCCAGCTTGAACGCGCCCCCTGACCCCCAAACTGACCCCTTCGAAGCGGCCGCCCGAGCCGCCGAAGAGGCGATCCGTTCGACCTCGGAGAAGGCCGAAAACGTGATCAGACAGCCGGTCCGGGAGCCCGAACCGGCAATCGAGCGCGAAGAGGCCCTGATCGAAACCGCGGCCAGCCTCTCGGAAGAGGGTGGGGCGATCGCGCCGGTCCCGGTCTTCGAGGAGGAAGAGGTCAAGAGCGATTCGGTGTTGCGGGAGCCGGAGGGCGGAAAGGGGTCTGCGAAGCCGGAGAAATCGTCCGGAGCGTCCAAGCCGGGGCGCCTGGCCCGTTCGACCGCCTTCTTTTCGATCGCCACTGCCGCATCCCGCGTAGCCGGTCTCGGCCGGGAAGTCGTCGCCGCCGGCTACTTCGGTATTTCCGGTCCGATGTCCGCCTTCACGGTCGCCTTCCAGGTTCCGAACCTGATCCGGGCCCTCTTTGCCGACGCGGCCCTGCAGCCGGCCTTCGTGCCGATCTTCACGGAGCAGATCGAGAAGGGCAAGTATCGCGAGGCGTTCCGCATGGCCTCGACCCTGCTTCTGCTGGTGACCATGGTGCTGGGGGCGATCACCGCCTTCTTTATCCTCACCGCGGGGCTGGTCATGCCGCTGTTCGCCCCCGGATTCACCGGCGCGACCGAGGACCTGATGGTGGTCCTCTCCCAGATCCTCTTCCCGATCCTGGTCCTGCTTGGCATCACCGGAGTCGTGGTCGGCATCCTCAACAGCTATGACCGCTTCGGTGCTTTCGCGATCTCGCCGCTGTTCTGGAACCTGACCATCATCGCCGTGGTCGTCGCCACGGTTCCGCTCTTTCCCGAGGACAAGCAGATCTACGCCTACGCGATCGGGGTCGTCGCCGGCACCGTGGTCCAGCTTCTGATCCCGACCTGGGATCTGCGGAATACGCCGTTCAGGTTCACCTTCAAGGTCAACTTCGGGGACCCCAACGTGAGGCGGGTGCTGCTGCTGATGATCCCGGTCACCCTCAGCCTCGGATTGATCAACTTCAACCTGCTGGTCAACAGCTTCTTCGGCTCGCTGGTCAATGACGAAGCGCCGGCGGCGATCGACAAGGCCTTCCGGATCTATCAGCTGCCCCAGGGGATCTTCTCGGTCGCGATCGCCACGGTTCTCTTCCCGACCCTGGCCCGGTTCGCCAACCGTCGTGATTTCGATTCACTCAGGACCACCCTGGCCAAGGGGATGAGGCAGATCATCTTCGTCCTGATCCCGGCCAGCGCGGCAATCCTGGTGCTCGCCGAACCGATGATCCGCGCCGTTTACCAGCGGGGAGAGTTCAACGCGGCCGAAACCGAAGTGGTCGCGACCGCGCTCTTCTGGTTCGCCTTCTCGCTGCCGACCAACGGCATGTACCTGCTGCTCAGCCGGACCTTCTTCGGGCTCCAGAAGCCCTGGATTCCGACCTGGATCGCGGGGGCCAACCTGGTCGTCACGGCGGTTGGCTCGTTCCTGCTTTACAAGCCCTTCGGGGTGGCCGGCATCGTCGCCGCGACCGCCATCGCGACCGCCGTTTCGGTGGTGATCCAGACGGTGATGCTTCGCAGCCGGCTCGACGGGATCGAGTTCGGAAAGTTCCTCTTCTCCTGCGGCCGCATCGTGGTCGCTTCGGTCGTCCTGGCCGGGGTGTCCTATGAGGTGTGGAACCTGCTCGACCAGGCCCTCGGGCGGGGACTGATCGGCCAGATCATTTCGCTGGGTGCCGGGCTCGGCCTCGGAGGGATCGCCTATGTCGCGGTCTGTCAGCTGCTCCGGGTCCCCGAACTGGATCAGGTGGCGGCCCTGGTCCGGCGGCGCTCGTCGTGAGCTTCGGGACGTATCTGCTCGGATGCGTCGGCAGCCTTGCCGGCCTCGCCTCCGTGCTGATTGCCGGGTCCGTCATCCGCTCCCGGCTGGTTCCGGGCTGGCAGGGTCCGGTCGCCTGGCTGGCCACGGCATTGATCGCGGTCGGGGCGGCGATCGGTCCCGCAATCATCCTCGGAACCTTCGGCCTGTTGACCGGCTGGAGCTGGCTACTGCTCGCGATCGCGATCGCCGCGGCCCTCTGGCGCTGGCAGGAAAGGCTGCCGATTGCGAAGGCCCGGCCCGCATTGGTCTCGGTACCGGCTTCACCGGGGCTGGTCATGGCCGGGACCGCGGTGGCGGCCGGTGCTTTCGGGGCCTTCGTGGCCGGTACCGCGATCCGGCTCGGCACCGGAATGACCGGGTTCGACTCGACCTGGTACCACGGCCCCTTCGTTGCCGGCATTGCCCAGAGCGGCGACACCTGGTCGCTCCACCTGCTGGCACCGCAGTTCCTGAGCTGGTTCTACCCTCAGAACTCCGAGGTCATCCACGCCCTCGGAATGATGGCCTTCGGAACCGACCTGCTCTCGATCTTCATCAACCTGGGCTGGTTCGTGGCCTGCCTGCTCGCGGCCTGGTGCATCGGCAGGCCATATGGTGCCGCGCCGATCTCGCTGGCCGGCGTCGCCCTCGTCCTGGGCGCAACCGCGATGGCCGACCAGGCCGGCGAAGCCCGCAATGACATCGTGGGGACCTTCTTTCTGCTCGCCGCGCTCGCGGTCATGGTCAATGCCGCCGCCGGCGGTCGCAGAATCACTCTCGGACCGGCCCTGATCGTCACCCTGGCGGCCGGCCTGGCGGCGGGCACAAAGGTGAACTTCATCCCGGCGGCAATGGTGCTGCTGGCCGGGACGGTGGTTCTCTCGGAACCGTCACGGCGGGTCCGCAACGGGTTGGCCGGGGCCGGGGCGGTGATCCTCGGTGGTGGCTACTGGTACCTGAGGAACCTGATCCACGGAGGCAATCCGCTGCCGTGGATAAACCACATCGGGCCCTTGTCCCTGCCCGGGCCCGATCAGGATGTGGGCGGCCGTGACGCCGGATCGGTCTGGGGTTACCTGACCGACACCGACGTGATCCGTCACTGGTTCCTGCCCGGTTTCGGGGACGGATTCGGTTCCGGGTGGATCCTCCTCGGAGTCCTGGCGATCACCGGTCTGGTCCTCTGCCTCGACCGGAATTCCGGTCCGGCCAGGCGAACCGGGGCGGCGGTCGGGATCGCCCTGGTCTTTGCCTGGCTTCTCGCCCCGACCTCGGCTTCCGGACCGACGGGAGAACCGAACGGTTTCGTCTCCGGGCTCAGGTACCTCGCGCCGGCGCTGGCCGTCTGCCTCGCCCTGCTCGGCAGTGGCGTGGGTCAGCGTGGTGGCCGGGCCCGGTGGCTGGTCACCGGCCTGATCCTGATCCTGACTCCGGTCACGATTGCCTTCGGTGAAGGCTGGGACTTCAAACACTGGCTGCTCGCCATCTGCGCCGCCGGGGCATTCTGGATGGTCTGCCTCCTGGTTCTCGGGGTCTGGCGGCTCAGGGCCAGGCAGCATCGACTCTCGGTGCGCTCGACCCGGAAGATTCTCGCCTGGACCGGAGGTCTGGCGCTGGTGTTCCTGCTCCTCTGTGGCCAGGTCGTCCAGAAGTACTACTTCGAAAACCGCTACGAATCGCCCGATTTCACGATCCCGGCCCTGTCCGAGGCATTCGTCTGGGCCAACGGTCAGAGCGGGGCAAAGATCGGCACAAATGCGACCCGCCAGTACCCGCTCTTCGGTCCCGACCTCGACAACGAGGTCCAGTTCATCGGCCTGAAGCGGCCTCACGGTGGCTTCGTCGAAGCCGAGACCTGCGAGGAGTTCGTGGAGGCGGCCAACCGGGGCGACTACGAGTACCTGGTCCTCACTCTGGATCGCGAAGGCCAGAAACTGAAAGACCCACGTGAACTCACCTGGATACGGAACGACCCCGCACTCGGCGAAATCAAGGTCACGGAAGGCGGCGGGGTCCTCAGGCTGAACGGCCCGCTCTCGGAAAAAACCTGCAATTGAGCGCTGGCGAGTGAGCCTCATGGGCCGCCAGCGTGTCGCTGGTGGTTCCTCAGGCATACTCTCCACTCCCCTCATGGAACTCATTCGCAACTTCTCGATCATCGCCCACATCGACCATGGCAAGTCGACGCTGGCCGACCGCATCCTCGAACTGACCAAGGCCGTGGACCCGCTCAAGATGCAGGCCCAGGTGCTGGACTCGATGGATCTCGAGCGCGAGCGCGGAATCACGATCAAGGCCCAGGCCGTGCGCGTGGAATTCACGGCCTCCGACGGAGTCACCTACCACCTTCACCTGATCGACACTCCAGGCCACGTCGACTTTTCCTACGAGGTCTCCCGTTCCCTGGCCGCCTGCGAGGGTGCCCTGCTGGTCGTCGATGCCGCCCAGGGGGTCGAGGCCCAGACCGTGGCCAACACCTACCTGGCGATCGAGAACGGACTCGAGCTGATCCCGGTCCTGAACAAGGTCGATCTGCCCGGGGCCGAGCCGGATCGGGTCGCAGCCGAAGTTTCCGACCTGATCGGCGTCGATCCGGACGACATTCTCCGGATCTCGGCCAAGACCGGGGAAGGGGTGATCGAGGTGCTCGAAGCCGTCGTTGACCGGATCCCGCCGCCGGAAGGCCAGCCGGACGCCCCGGCCCGGGCCCTGATCTTCGACTCCGAATTTGACCAGTACCGCGGCGTGATCGCCTACGTGCGGATGATGGACGGCCGTTTCAGGAAGCACGGCAAGGTACTGGCGATGCAGAACGGGACCGAAGCCGAACTCGACGACATCGGCTTCTTCCGTCCCGTCATGACCCCGGTCGACGGAATCGACACCGGCGAGGTCGGTTACGTGATCACCGGAATAAAGGACGTTTCGAAGCTCCGGGTCGGTGACACCCTGACCAACCTCGAGAAGCCCGCCGCCGAGGCCCTCGCCGGTTACCGCGAGGTCAAGCCGATGGTCTTCTGCGGGCTCTTCCCGATCGACACCGACCGCTACGAGGACCTGCGCGACGCCCTCGACAAGATGGGCCTGAACGACGCCGCCCTTTCCTGGGAGCCGGAAACCTCCGAAGCTCTCGGATTCGGCTTCCGCTGCGGCTTCCTCGGCCTGCTTCACATGGAGATCGTGCGCGAAAGGTTGGAGCGCGAGTACGGCCTGGAACTGATGGCGACCAGCCCGACCGTGCGCTACGAGGTCCACACGACCGACGGTCAGATGACCGAGATCTCCAGCCCGAACCAGATGCCCGACCCCGGTTCGATCGACCGGATCGAGGAGCCTTACATCCGGGCCACCGTGATCACCCCGACCGAGTTCGTCGGCCCGGTGATGGAGCTCTGTCAGGGTCGGCGCGGGACCCACGTGGACATGGATTACCTCAGCCCGACCCGGGTCCAGATCCGCTACGACCTGCCGCTCGGCGAGATCGTGCTCGACTTCTTCGACGTGCTCAAGTCCTCGACCAGGGGTTACGCCTCGCTCGACTACGAGCCGATCGGCCTGCGCCCCTCGGACCTGGTCAAGGTCGACGTGCTGCTGGCCGGCGACAAGGTCGACGCCCTTTCGGTGATCACCCACAAGGACTTCGCCTACAACCAGGGCAAGGACCTGGTCGCCCGGCTCCGCAAGACGATCCCCCGCCAGCAGTTCGACATACCGGTCCAGGCAGCGATCGGCGCCAACATCCTCGCCCGCGAGACCGTAAAGGCGGTCCGCAAGGACGTCACCGCGAAGCTCTACGGTGGCGACGTTACCCGCAAGAACAAACTTCTCGACAAGCAGAAGAAGGGCAAGAAGCGGATGAAGAACGTGGGCCGGGTCGAGGTACCGCAGGAAGCCTTCCTCGCCGTCCTCGAACTCGACGAATAACGACGCCGAGCACACCGGGATGCACTTTTCTGCCGTATTCCGGCAGAAAGTCGGCTCTCGGTGAATCCTGCCCCGGTGTAGATTCCCGACATGGCCCTCAAGACCGATGCCGTTGGCAAGAGCTGGCCGGCCCATGAGTACGAGATAGGCCGGGAAAAGATCGCCGAGTACGCGCGGGTAATCGGGATTGACAACCCGGTTCACTTCGACCCCGAAGCGGCGAAGGATGCGGGCTTCCGCGGGGTGGTTGCGCCGCCGATGTTCGTGGTCGTATACGCGGCGGGGGCGATGGGTCCGGTGCTCTTCGACCCCGACGTGGAGATGAACTTTGCCGCGATGGTTCACGGCGGCCAGGAATTCGAGTGGGGCGAGCCGGTCATCTCCGGCGATCTGATCTCCACGACCACGACCTGCAAGGAGATCTACCCGAAAGACGGCAAGGGCTTCTACGTCTTCGAGACCGAGTCGAAAAACCAGAACGGTGAGCTCGTCTGCCGGGCCACCTGGACCAACATCGTCAGGGGGATTGAAGAGTGAGCGCGAAGCAAGTGGGCGAGAAGATCGCCGGGCTGAAGGTAACCCCGGACAAGTATGTGCCGCATCGCTACGCCGGTGCCTCCGGAGACTTCAACCCGATCCACATCGATGACGAATTCGCAAAGATGGTCGGCCTGCCCTCGACCATCCTCCACGGTCTCTACGTGATGGGGCTGGTCGCCAAGGCGGCGACCGACGAGGCCGGGGGTGACCCGCGGGCTCTCAAGCGTCTCTCGGTCCAGTTCCGCGGCATGAGCATGCCGGAAACCGAGATCGAGGTTTCGGGCGAGGTGATCGAAGCCGACGGAACCGACGTGACCTTCGACCTGATCGCCGCCCAGGGCGAAAATCAGGTAATCCGCAACGCCACGGCTGACATCAGTTACCCGTAGAGCCGAACCCGCCCGCTTCGTGGGCTAAATACAATGCTCGTTCATGCTTTCTGAGCGCCAAGAACTGATCCTCGGCCTTGTGGTGGACGCCTACCGGGAAACCGGGCGGCCGGTCGGGTCGAAGGCGATCGCCGAAGATCCGCGGCTGGAGTGGGGTGCTTCCACGGTGCGCGCGGAGCTGGCGGCGCTCGAAGCCGGCGGTTACCTGACCCATCCCCACACCTCGGCCGGCCGGGTGCCGACCGACCTCGGGTACCGGCAGTACGTGGATTCACTGAAGTCGCGGGCCGTGACCCCTTCGAAAACCTCGGGGAACCTTGATCTGAGCGCCCTCCGCCGGGAAGTCGACGAGGCGATGCAGGAGGCGACCTCGGCCCTGGCCCAGATGACCGACCTGCTGGCCCTGGTCGTGGCGCCGCCGCTCGGCACGGCCCGCATCCACCGGGTGGAAGCCCTACTGCTCCAGCCCGAAGTCGTGATGGTCATCGTGATCACTTCGGCCGGTGACGTGACCCGGCGGGCCTTCACCTTCACTTCACCGGTTGATCCGGGTCTGGTCGAGTGGGCGTCCAGCTATCTCAACGAGTCCCTCACCGGAATCGACCTCGGTGCCCGCCGGATCGCCTCGAAGCTGGCCGATCCCGCTCTAGGACCGATGGAAAGCAGCTTCATCCAGCAACTTGCGCCGGCTCTGGTTGACCTGGAACAGAGCCCGGAGGGGACTCTCTACG
>JAGQUQ010000109.1 GCA_020438425.1 Solirubrobacterales bacterium | reverse complement strand
CTTCATCCCCAAGGGCGAAGCCCCGGACGAGGTGATCGCCGAATCCGACCGCTCCGCCAACCCGCCAGAAGCCGACCCCGCCGAGGGCCCGACCGAAGAGGAAAGCGAACCGGCCCCGACTGGATAAATCTGCCGCTGGCCGGTACTTTCTGGGGCGAGCGGTGTCTGATGTTCTTACAGGCAGGGTCTTAGACCCGACATCGGAAGGAACCAGTGGGGTCAAAGAAGGGGTTTTTACATTGGTGCTGGCAGCACTCCTGCTGCTGGTGCCCGCGTCGGCATCCGCCGCGCCACATGTCACGGCCAGCGTGACCTCGGTCGAGTTCGAGAGTCCCCACGATCCATCCGGGGCCTTCGATCCGTATGACCATTTGGTCTACGAATCGTCAGTGACGATTACGAACACGGGCGATGCGAACATCACCTCGGTCGAGCCCACCCTGGCCAGCGCGCCGGGCGCGATTCCCTTCAAGGTCAGTCCCGACCCCTTCGCGGTCTCTCCCGGGAACTGCGGCGCCTACAACCCGGGTATCGGACATGCCGGTCAGTTCAAGATCGAAACGGGGAGCAGCTGCCAGTTCAAGGTTCTGTTCAACCCGCAAGGACTGGCCGAAGGCGAGCACACCGACACGCTCAAGTTGAGGGCGTTCGGCTTGCCCGGACCGGTCGAAGGCAACTCGGTCGAGATCCCGCTCAGCGCGACTGTGGCCAGCAACGCAGATGCCTCAGTGAGCACCACTGATCTAGATCTTGGAGAAGTCAAGGCGGACACCACCGTGACCAAGCCGGTGACTCTCACCTCCACCGGAACCTCGCAGCTGATCCTCAACGAGTTCGCCTCCGAGATCACGCTGCCGGACGGTTCCTATTCCCTCACGCCGGCCTATTCCTTCTCCCTGCCTGATGAATGCCTCCGCATCGACGCAGGCGAGAGTTGCGAGATCGAGGTTTCATTCACCCCTCCGAACTTCCTGACCTACAACAGCGTTCTCTGGCTGAAAGGGAACTTCGACCCCATCCAGGTCAACCTGACCGGATCGGGTTCCGACCCCCAGGCCGAGGTCACCCCGAACGTCAGGTTCGGCGAGAAGTTCATCGGCACCCGCTACATCGCCACCGCCAGCCTCACCTCCAGCGGTCTCAGCCCGATCAGCGTCGATTCGGCCGAGATATCCGGACCCGCGACATCGTCTTTTTCGGTCAGATACGACAGCGACCAGTGCCAGAATCTCTCCTTCCAGGAGAGCTGCGATTTCGATGTCGCCTTCGCGCCGAACAGGAAGGGAAGCTACAAGGCCGACCTGGTGCTGACCGGAAACTTCGGCAGCAAGACGATCCACCTGTCCGGATCGGCCAGGACCGGAACCCCGGCGAGGCTCGACGTCAGGATCTTCGGACCAAGGCAGGCCACACCGGGATCGACAGTGACACTCAAGGCGAAGATCTACAACCGCGGCGAGGTGGTCGCCAAGCGCGTCAACCTCAAGACGGTGGTCCCGAAGCCACTCGCCGCCAAGGTGAAGCCGATCAGGATCAAGCAGATCGCCGCCGGCAAGCCGGTCACCCGGAAGATCCGGATCAAGGTCAAACGGAGCGCGAAAGCAGGTAGCTGGCTGAAGCTCGGCTTCACCGTTTCCGCGAAGTCCGCGAAGACCGGCAAGTCGACCAGATCCCTGCGGATCAAATGAACGCAAGCAAAGGGATGACCAGGTGGATCTTCATTTCGGTGCTTGCCGCCCTGCTCTTGCTCGCGCCTGCTTCCGCGTCCGCTGACTTCCAGCTATCCGTAAGCCCGAACCCGGTCGATTTCGGCCAGCGTGACGGGGTCGAGACCCAGAAATTCGAGACCGACCTCACGCTGACCAACTCGGGATCGAGCGCGGGTACCGCGCTTGCGTACTTCGGCAGTCCCGAACAGTTCGAATCGGGGAGTTTCGGGGTCGAGAACAAGAATTGCGCCCAGACCACCGGGTACTACCTGCTGGCCGGCCAGAGCTGTCAGCTAACGGTGACCTTCAGGCCTCACAACCTTCCGGTCGGCCAGAAGAACGCCCAGCTCACGCTCGACTGGGACGGACCGGATATTTCGGTCCCGCTAAGCGCGACCATAATCGAAGGCCTACCTGACACTCAAATGGCGGCCAGCCCCGCTTCGGTCAGTTTCGGCCCGCTTGACCCTTCGGTCAGCAATTCTTTTGGATCGGATGTCACGCTCGAGAACACCGGCGGCAACCCGATCTTCGTCAAGGGATATTTCGGGATCGAAGGACAGACCACCTCGGGACCGTTCTCCGTTCAGAGAGGAGCTTGCTCCCTGGCCTCAGGTGGACGGTGGTTTCTCCAGAACCGCGGTGAAACTTGTGCGATCAAAGTTTCATTCAACCCATTCGGGCTGACGACCGGACAGCACAGCGCAAGTCTTGTGCTCGAGTCGAACGCGAACACAATCACCATCCCGCTCAGCGCCACGGTTGCCTACGCCGGCAGCGCCTCGGTGAGCACGACCGATCTCGATCTGGGAGAGGCCCCGGTCGGCGGCTACGCTTCCGAAGTCGTGACCCTGACTTCGACCAGCGCGGTACCGCTGGTCCTGTCACCCGAAATAGCCGGGGTCGAAGGTTCCGAGTACCCGGGGGCTCCCTTTTCTTACTCCACGTCCGGCGACTGCGACGGAATGGTTTCCGGCCAAAGCTGCGACATCACGATCCTGTTCTCCCCGGAAAAGGGATGGGCCTATGAGGGCTACCTCCGACTGACCGGCAACTTCAGCCCGATCACGGTGAAGCTGAGCGGCACGGGCACGGGCATGCGGGCCAGTGTCGCTCCCGAGCTGGATTTCGGCGAGAGAATCGTCAACACCAGCACCACCCTGACGACCCCCTTCGTCTCCACGGGAACCATTCCGATCGACCTCGGTGCCGCGGTGATCACCGGCCCGGGCGCCTCTTCCTACTCGCTCCAGTACGACGAATCCCAGTGCCAGGGACTGAACTACCGGGAGCGGTGCGAGTTCCAGGTCAGCTACTCACCCACCAGCACGGGAACTCACGCCGCCAGTGTGGTCGTAACCGGAGATTTCCTCACCCGGACGATCCAGCTCTCCGGATCGGCCAGAAACCTCACCCCGAAACTGTCGGTCTCGCTTGCCGGACCGAAGACGATCAAGCGCGGCAGGACGCTCACCCTCAAGGCGAAGATCTCCAACACGGGTGACCTGGATGCCAACGGCGTCACCCTGAAGACGATCGTCCCGAAGAAGCTCGCCGGGAAGGTGCCGCCGATCCGGATCAAGGTGCTTCCCTACGGCAAGTCCGTGACCAGGACCATCCGGGTCAGGGTGAAGAAGACCGCGAAGAAGGGCAAGACGCTCAAGGTCAAGCTGACCGCATCGGGCCCGAACTTCAAGACCGCCAGCGCATCCCGCGCGGCCAAAATCAAATGACAAGGATGGTTCCGCTGATGGGTTCAAAGATTCGACCGTCTCTTGCCACCCTGGTCGCGGCAACGATCATGCTCGGGATGGCCTTCGTCTCGACGGCGCAGGCCGCTGACTTCACCGTGACCTCGACTGCCGACAGCAACGATCCCGGCACCTTGAGAACCGCGATCAACGATGTGGACGCCTCGATCGACATCGAGAACCGCATCATCTTCCAACCCGGACTTTCGGGAACGATCAATCTCGGTTCGATGCTGCCCACGCTCCCGGACAAGCTGAAAATCGAAGGTCCCGGGTCGGACGAACTGACGATCGACGGCGGAGACGCCAACCCGATTTTCTTCTCGATGTCCGATGTGACGATTTCGGGTCTCACCCTCAAGAACGGCTACTCGCCCGCCGGAGGCGGAGCGGTGATCTTCGGGGGCGGAACCTCGGTCCTGGATCGGGTCAGGATCGAGTCGAGCGATTCCATGACCGGTGGCGGCGTTCTGATGGAGGGCGGCACCTTCACCATCAAGGACTCGCAACTGATCGACAACACGGCAAATGTAGGTGGCGGTGGATTTGTCGCCTCCGGTGCGGACGTATTGATCACCGGAACCACCATTTCCGGCAACGAGTCGAACCTGGGTGCCGGTGGCTCGATCTACGGAGGTGAAACGAATTCGGTCTCGATCGTCAACTCCCGGTTCGCCGACAACACGGCGGTACAGGGAGGCGGTGGACTCGCAGTCACCACCCCGACCGTCGAGGATTTCGTGAGTATGCCGACCCAGGTCACCGGTTCGACCTTCACGGGGAACAAGACCACCGCCGCCATTACCAGCAATGGCCTCGGCGGCGGCGCGATCTTCTCCGGGTCGAGCGACACTGACATCGATTCGTCTCTGTTCGAGAACAACAGCAGCGCCTCGGCGGGTGGCGCCATCTATCTGAATGCGCCGCTGCCCGCGAACCGGGCCTCGATCCAGAACTCGACCTTTGTCGGAAACTCGGCCGTCGCGGCCGCGGGCGCGATCGCCAGTTTCTCCTTCGGCCTGAAGATCGATTCCTCGACCGTGACCGGCAACGAGACCACGACTCCGTACTCGCCCAAGTACGACGGCGGCGGTCTTCTCGCCATGCTGCCGACAGTGGTGACGAACTCGGTCATCTCGGCGAACACCCCCGAGGACGTCTCCAGTTCCGAAGCCTCGGAACAGGCGAAGGTCGACATAGCGGGTTCTTTCAATCTGATCGGATCGATGCCCAACGCGAACTACACCGAGAAGGTCGCCGGATCCGACATCACGTCAAGCAACCCGAAGCTGGGACGGCTCGCCGACAATGGCGGCCCGACCCTGACCATGCTCCCGGCCGGGGACAGCCCCGTAGTGAACAAGGGAAGCAGCTTCCTCGACACCGACCAGCGGGGCCTCCTCCGGCCGGTCAGGTTCGGTTCGATCCCATTCTCCAAGGCCAAGCAGGCCAACGGTGCCGACATCGGAGCGGTCGAGCTCCAGTCCAACAAGTTCACCTTCGGCAAGGTCAAGCTGAAGAAGAAG
The DNA here is from genome assembly GCA_020438425.1 of Solirubrobacterales bacterium. Lineage (GTDB taxonomy): Bacteria > Actinomycetota > Thermoleophilia > Solirubrobacterales > 70-9 > 67-14. The sequence goes on along the minus strand of JAGQUQ010000109.1, from coordinate 602 downwards.
CCGGGCATCGCGATCGTTCCCGTCCTCCTGCCCAGCGGTGGCAAGATCACCCTGAAGGGAAGCAAGACCGTGAAGGGCCAGTCAAAGACCGCGAAGAAACTGGCAACCGTCAGTTTCCAGATCCGCGCGAAGGGCAAGGCCCTGAAGAAGCTCCGCAAGGCCGGCACGGTCAAGGTCAAGCTCGCCTTCACCTTCCGCCCATCCGGCGGCATCGCCTCCTCGAAGAACAAGACGATCCGCCTGGCGATGAAGAAGCGCCGCGGCTAACGCCGAAACCGGAAGGTCTTGTTCTTCCGGACTGTCTTGCCCGTCTCGATGTCCACCGCCGAGAAGAAGGCCACCAGCTTGCACCTGGTGATGTTCTGCCGGATGTAGCTGCGGAAGGACGGACTCAGGATCACGCCGATCGTCCAGGTTCCGGTGGCTTCGAGACTGAGCGAACCGCCACCGAGGACAGTGGTGACCGGGGTGACCAGCCGGAGATTGACTTTGGCGTTGCAGTCCTTCGAGCAGGAGGCGATCAGGCGCACCTTCCGCTTGACCTTGAGTCGCTGTTTGCCGTCGAAGGTAACCAGCTTGACTTTCAGAGGCTTGGGTGATTC
>JAGQUQ010000108.1 GCA_020438425.1 Solirubrobacterales bacterium | reverse complement strand
AGGCCCTCGACGTCAGCGAGCAGAATGGCCTGGGCCATTACTTCTCACCCACGTAGGGGAGCAGGGCCACTTCGCGGGCGCGCTTGACCGCGACCGACAGCTGGGCCTGATGCTTGCGGGAAAGGCCGGTGACCCTGCGGGAGCGGGTCTTGCCCTTGTCCGAGATGAACCGACGCAGAAGGGTCAGATCCTTGTAGTCGATGTCCTCAGCTGAAATCTTGGTGTACTTGCGGGGGCGTACGCGCTCATTGAAGCGGCGCCCGCGTCGCGATGATGCTTCTCGTGTCTTAGCCAATGCTCTTCCGGTGCCTTACGTAGTTACGGCCCGGAAGGGAACTCCGGGCAATCAGGACAAGGAATCGTACAACACAAGAAGTCGGCGAGCTTCGCCCCGCCTCCAGGACGAACCCGCCCCTCCTCTCACATTCACGGACGGAAGGAGGGGCTCCACTCGAAATACGACCAGCGGAGCCGGCCCATCCATTTCTGGATTCTGTGGGCCGGCGGGTTTGACTTGGAGGGCGGGTCGGACCCCGCCCGACTTGCAGTTAAGCCCTAGAAGGGGATGTCGTCGTCCGGGGCGTTGCCGCCGCCGGTTGACTGGTAGTCGCCGGAATGAACCGGGACGTCGGTGCCTCCGGCAAATCCTTCGTTGCCGCCGCCCTGGCTCTGGGCCTGGCCGCCGCCGTTTCCGTTGCCACCGTTGTAGCCGCCGGGGGCGGAACCGTCGCGGGATCCGAGGAACTGGACCGTCTCGGCGACGATCTCGATCGTCGAGCGCTTGCCCGAACCGTCCTTGGCCTCCCAGGAACGCCAGTCGAGCCGGCCGTCGACCGCCACCGGGCGGCCCTTCGAGAGGTAGTTGGCGCAGTTCTGACCCTGGGCGCCCCAGACGATCACGTTGAAGTAGTTGGGCTTGTCAACCCACTGGTCGCCTTCCTTGCGCCGGCCATTGACCGCTACCCCGAGGGTGCAGACGGCGGTGCCGTTGGTCGTGTGGCGAAGTTCCGGATCCCTGGTCAGGTTGCCGGTGATCGTGACCCTGTTGATGTTCTCGGCCATTGTGTGTTCGCTCCTTACCCAAGTATTTCGTACATCGCGGATCCCGTTCGGACCCGCAGGTCGGATCAGGAACTTAGCGACGCCTGTGGACGCTTAAAGGCGAAAGGGGCGATTTCTCGCCCCCCTAACTCGCAATATGCGGGTTAATCAGTCTTCGCGGTAGCGGCCGCGGCCACGGCGCTCGTCGTCGTCGCCGGTCGGCGCCATGATCACGGCGGTGGCGGGCGGGGCCGGCAGGACCGGAGCCTCGGGGTCCACCTTGAAGATCCGGAAGCGCATCACGCCGTCCGCGATCTTGAGGCTGTGATCGAGCGTGCCGAGCAACTCGCGCTCCGCGTCGAAGCGGAACCAGCGGTAGTCGGCTTCGCTCTTGTGGTCGATCTCGTAGGCCATCTCGCGGATGCCCCAGTTATCTTCGTGCTTGAGCGAACCCTTGGCTTCGATTGCCGACTTGGTCTCGGAGACCAGCTTTTCGCGGTCGGACTCCTCGGCCTGGGGGTCGAGCATCAGTACAAGTTCGTATTGGCGGCTTGAGTCAGTCAAAATCGACGGGGGACTATACCTTCATCGGTCGAGTTTCGCGGTGTCATCCCGATCAGGGGGGCGAGTACGCCGCTTCCGGGCCTTGATGAGACATGCGCGAAAGCCTTCGAAGTCTCCGGATCGACCGGGAGCGGGCGATCAGAACCGCGGCGGTCATCGGACTTGCGGTGATCGGAATCTCCACCCTGCCCGGCTTGCTCCGGACCCCGGAACCACCCCCGATCCCGGCCAATGTCGGCTTCAGCCCGGGCGAGATGAACCGCTTCAGCGCTCTGCCGGCTCCGCCGGAGAAAGGCCGCCGCAAGGCTTCCGCCCGGAAGCGCCAGCAAGAACTCCGTGAGCGACGGCGTGCGGCGGAGAAGAAGCGAAGGCGAGAGCAGAGGAGAACCAGTCAGCGACAGAAACGGGAGCGGAAGACCGAAAGCGCCGGGAAGCGGAAGCGGCCGGAGGAGGGTGCCGCGCCGGTCATCCCGGATCCGGGCGCGACCCCGGCACCAACTCCGGCTCCAGTCCCGGCTCCGACCTACTCCCCGCCCGTGACCGCCCCTGCGCCGGTTGCCCCTGCTCCTTCTCCGGCGCCTTCGACCCCGCCCGCCGACGGTTCCGAAGAGTTCGCCCCGCGATAGGGGTCAGCGGTCGAGAGCCCGCATGAAGTGGCGGATCCTCGGGGTCGCCGGGGAAGTGAAGGGGAAGTAGAGCTCGGAGGCGTGACCACGGCTGGGCACGATGTAGAGGCGGCCACGGGGGAAGCGTGAATTGACCTTGCGGGCCTCCCGCACCGAAGTGATCGCATCGAACTCGCCAGCCAGGACAAGGGTGTCGAGCCGGCCCGGCATCTTGCGGCCGGGCGGTATCGGGGCCTGCATGTTCGGGGTCGGGGAAGGCCACGGCAGGCAGGCGCTGATGTCCCCGGCCGAGCCGCGAACCCATTGCCGCTTGCCAAGCGGCGCCCAGAGGTCGTTCGGTCGAAAGTTCCGGATCGCGCGATTCAGCTGCCGGCGACGCTCGGGGATCGGCGACGACTTCTTCCAGGGCACGGGATAGTCGTTGCAGACCACGGCCGCGTACATGCCTTCCGAGAAGTAGCCAGCCGGGCCGGAACCAGGTGGTCCGGGGGCTGTCAACTCGCGCAGTTCCCGACCCTCGCCCCGGAGGTAGAGGGAGACCACGCGGTTGAGGTGGTCGTAGCCGCCGGGGGCGTAGCTCGAGGCGTCTCCCATCAGGTAGCCGAGGACGTTGGCGGACAGCCTCGAGCCGGTTCCTGACCGTCGCAGCATGCGGTGAAGCCTCCCGAGCGCGTTGCCGGAACAGTTCGGGGCGCGGTTGCAGGACCGGGTCACCGCCCGTTCGGCGGCCGGGTAGAGGGTCCGCCAGAACGGGTCGTTTCCGGGATAGGCCGAGGAGAGGATCAGGCCCCGCATGCCCTTCCCGTAGCGGGCCGCATAGGACTGTCCGAGGTAAGTGCCGTAGGAGTCGCCGTAGAGGATCATTCTGCGCTTCTGAAGGCCGAGCGCCTGGCGGACCGCCTCGAGGTCGGCGGCCGACTCCGCGGTCGTGTATCCCTCCCTCCTCGTTCCGAGTTGCCGGGCACACTGCTTCAGGCCGCGCCAGACGCTGATCCGTCCCCGCTGCAGCCCCCTGCAGAAGAGAGGTTTCGAAAGCCCGGTTCCCCTCTGGTCGACCGCGATCAGTTCCCGGCGCCGGAGGAATGGCGCCATGACCGCGGCCAGCGGCTTGAAGGAGTCGGCGTTGGTCGCGGCGTAGCCGGGCCCGCCTTCGACGAAGACGATCGCGCCTCGGGAGGGGCGGCTCGTGTCGCCGCGCCGCCTGATCGCGAAACCGATCTTCTGCTTGCCGGCCGAGGGTTTGCCGCGCACCGCCGGGACCGTGATGTGACCACAAAGCAGCGGCCGGTTGGCACCGATGTCGCACTTCCGAAGCTTCGGACGGGCGTCAGCGGAGTCCGGACCGGCCAGCAGGGAGAGCAGCAGGGCAAGGAGGATCCCGGCGGCGACCGAAAGGCGAGCCGCCCGGCCGGGAGTGACCCTGACGGCAGCCGTCAGACCCTTTCCCGATCCTGGCGGACCAGGCCGATGTCGCCCACCTGGTCCTCGATCCAGTCGGCCGGGGTCCGCGAGTGGATGATCTCCTTCAGGCCCTCCGCCCGTTCACGACGCTCTTCGGGGGACATGGTCAACGCCCGGTAGATCACGTCAGCCTGCTCCTGGATGTCGAAGGGGTTGACCGTGAGCGCGAACTCCTTGAGCTCCTCATGCGAGCCGGTGTTCTCGGAAAGCATCAGCACGCCGTCGCGCACGTTGATTACCGGAGCTTCCTTGGCAACCAGGTTCATGCCGTCGAAGATCGCGTTGACCATCAAGAGGTCGCAATGTTTGTAGCGCGCGACCGCCTCGTCGAAGTCGTCATAGATCCGCAGGTCAATCGGCATCCAGTCGGTGGTGCCGTGGCGGTGATTGACCACCGCGACCAGCGCTTCGATCCGCTCCAGGTACTCCCGGTACTCGGGCACGTCCTGTCGCGAGGGCTGAAGATGGGCCACGAAGGTGACCTTCTCGCGGAACTCGGGGTGATCGGTGAGAAAGGTGTCGAAAGCCGTGAACCCGCGCAACACGTTCTTCGAAAGGTCGGCCCGGTCGACCCTGAGAATCAGGTGTTCGCGGCGCCTGGCGAGAATTTCCTTCTCGATCTCGGCCACGCGCTCGGAGTGGACCGCCCGCTCAAGACGGTCGGAGTCGATCGAGAGCGGGTAGGCCCTGACCATGGTCCGGCCGCCCGGATGCAGGACGGTCAGGTCATCGAAGTCCACCTCGTAACCCATCAGCCGCTGACAGCAGGCGAGGAAATTCGTGCAGTAGGAATGAGTGTGGAAGCCGATGATGTCGTTGGCGAGCAGCCCGTTGAAGATCGCCTCCCGGATCGGGGTCGGCAGCACCCGCCAGGAATCCGGCTGGGTCCACGGGATGTGAACGAAGTGGTGAAGCAGAGCGTCGGGCCGGGCGGCGCGAATCTTGGCCGGCGTCGTGTACAGGTGGTAGTCGTGAAGCATGACCAGAGGGTCCTCGCGGTCCTCGATCTGGGAGATCACGCAATTGGCGATGTCCTCGTTGACGACTTCGTAGCCCTCGTACCAGGCCTCGATTTCGTCCCGGCGGATGTCCGGCGCGTTGGAGAGGTCCCAGAGGTAGTGCTGGATGAACCAGAGGATCGGGTTGGCGATCACGTTGTAGAAGCGGTCGTAGGCCGCCTGGTCGCTCTCGACCATCAGCACCCGGTAGTCGACGCCGTTCAGGTTGACGTCGATCGGGCGGCCCTGGTTCTCCTCGGTCACCGCCACGTCCTCGTCGGTCATCGCCGAGGCGATCCAGAGGGCATGCCGGTCCTTGACCAGACCCGAAAGCGCGGTCACCAGGCCCCCGCCACCGCGGGAGAGGGTCCGTTCGCCGTCGGGACCGCGATCGAACTGCGCCGGACCCCGGTTGGAAACGATGATCAACGGCTGCTGGGCATCCACGCCCAGAGTGTAGAACCCTAGGGGCGGGTGATCGCGGTGGGGCGGTTTTCCAGCTCGACTTCGATCGTCTTTTCCTCACCGTCGCGGATCACCTGGAGGTCGGCCGTGTCGCCCGGCTTGAGGGCCCCGATCAACCGGCCGAGATCCTCGGCGTGCTCGATCGGTACGTCGTTGACCGCCACGATCACGTCACCGCCCACGTCGTACCGGGCACCCTGAAAGACCAGTTCGCGGTCGGCTCCCCTGATTCCCGCAGCGGCGGCCGGGCCGCCGTCGACGACCGTGGCGACGATCGCTCCCTGCGCGGCGTCGATCCCGAGCTTCTCGGCGAGTTGCGGGTAAAGCGGCTGGGTGCTGACCCCGATGTAGGCATAAGCCGGTTCGCCACCATCCTGGAGCATCTCGACCGAGCGCTTGATCGAGTTGGCGGGAACGCCGAAACCGACGCCGTCGCTGGAGCCGGAGCCGCTCTTCA
>JAGQUQ010000107.1 GCA_020438425.1 Solirubrobacterales bacterium | reverse complement strand
GGGATCGGCTTCATGGTCGAAGGGAAGATGGCGATCGCCGCTTCCGGGCAGGGCGGAGCTCTGGTCCGGGTCGATCCGGGGGAGTCCGGTGAGCTTTGCCAGCAGGACGGGGTGGAGCGGATGGAGATGCGCGGCAAGCCGATGGACGGCTGGCTGCGGGTCGATTCGGAAGCCCTCGATTCCGACGCCGCGCTTCAGGCCTGGATCGACCGCGGGATAGCCGCCGCCAGGTCGGCAGGCTGAGCCCGTCAGACCGCTGATCCCGATCGCCGGGGGAGTTGACGGCAATTCGGGCGGAGGTTAGTTTCAAAGGACGGTGATCCGCCATTTGGGGGTAGGGCACCGCAACCTATTGGGAAGGATCTCATGGACCAGTTGATGCAGGCACGGCCTTCGCCTTCGATGGCGGTGGCCCTCGTCGCGCTGTTCATTGCCCTGGCCGGTACCGCGTTCGGCGGGCCGAAGAAGGGCGAGGAACTGCCGAAGAACTCGGTTGGCACCGAGCAGTTGAAAGAGGGTGCCGTGAAGACTTCGGACCTCGGGAGGAATTCCGTGGTCGCCAGTGTGATCAAGCCGAATGCCGTAGACACCACAGATCTCAAGCCGGGAGCCGTGACCGCAACCGACCTCGCGCCCAAGTCAGTCACCACCGGAACCATCGGGCCGGGGGCTGTCCTGCCGGGGACAATCGCGCCGGGAGCGGTCACCGAAACGGCACTTGCTGCGGCTGCGGTTAGCGCCGGCAAGATCAAAGACCAGGCGATCACCGAAACCAAGATCGGACCCGGGGCTGTCACTGCCCCGGCGATCGGGCCAGAGGCCATAACTTCGGGCAAGATCGGGCCTGAGGCGATCATTGCGAGCAAGATCGAGGCGGGCGCAATCATCGAATCCAAGATTGCCGACGCGGCGGTCAAAGCCGGCAAGATCGATGAAGGGGCGGTCATTTCATCCAAGATCGGTCCCGGAGCGGTGACCAACCAGAAGATCGACGATGGGGCAGTCAAGTCCGCGAAGATTGAAGATGGGGCAGTCGGCTCGTCCAAGATCGAGGGCGGAGCGGTGATTGCCGGCAAGCTCGGCCAGAAGGTGGTCAACACGCCGCAGATCTCGGATGCGATTCCGTCGTCGTCGGCTTCCAAGACGACCGCGACCACCTTTACCAACGGTGGGTACACGGCACTCACCTATCCCACGACTCTGTTCGACAGTGCCGGCCTCCACACCGTCAGCTACCGGATGTCGGCCCCCGTTGACGGTATCTACCAGGTGACCGCGGTCGCAACCTGGGAAAACGACAGTTGCGGCGGAACCAGGTCACTCGAGTTCAACGGCCGGGAACCGAACGGGTTTGACGCGTTCCTGCCGTCGCCGCGAATCTCAAGCACGGTCCAGGCGAACATGGGGGCAACCACCACCCAGACGCTGAGCGGAATGGTCAAGCTGACTGCCGGTCAGGGAATCGAGATCTGGGGCGGCGGCAGCGGGATGTCCTGCGCGAATACGGACGTCCTCGGCAACCCGGCTTCCTCGCTGACCATGACCTGGGTTGCCCCGGGTCCGAGCTAGACGAAAGAAACCACGGACGCGCTCAGAAACCTCCACGGAAGGAGGTTTCTGCGCGTTAGTGGCGCTTCTTCGACTTCTTCTTGACCGGCTTGAAGAAGTTCTTCGGCCACTTGAACTTCTGGTAGGTGCCGCCGAGCGGGTCGCGCATGATCGTGGCGAGTCCGGGGGCGGGCAGTCGCAGCTGCTTCTTCAGCTTGATCGTCCGGAAGGACCATCCCTCGGGCAGGGCCATCGCTTCGTTGGTTGCGAGCGAGGGGATGTTCTTCGCCCGCAGCGTCTTGTCGATGTTGGTCGTGTAGGCCTGAAGCGCGTACCGCTTGCCTTCCGGTGAAACCAGGAAGTTGACGTTGCGGCCCTTGTTGTAGACCCAGGTCGTCGTTCGGGCGATCTTCAGTTCGGTGTAGGGGGCGGGCGAGAGGCTGGGCACGGTCAGCACCCCGACGTGGCGAACCTCGAGTCCGCTGAGGGTCAGCGGTTCACCGGCCTTGCCGCCGGCGATCGTGTCGATCAGCCAGCGCCGCGGACCGTTCGGCTGGGCGCCGAGCGCTCCGGTCTGGGCCTTGACCTCGTTGTAGTCGACCGCTTCCCACTGATCGGCGGGGCAGTCGTTGAGGCCGATCGTGTTGTAGACGTCAACCTGGAAACCCGGAGGGTCGGGCATGGTGACCGTGAAGATCTCGCAGTAGCGGGCGTTGTAGAGCCCGGTCAGGGTCCCGACCTTGGCTGATGCCGCCTGGGGCGCAAGCGCGATCACCGCCGTGACGGCCACCAGAAACGCAACGATCCTCTTCACCTTCGTTCTCCTTCCCTGCATGGTCTACACATCATAGCTGACGCGCGTCAACTTATGTGGAATCTTGCAGAAGGTGAACTTCGCAGCGGATTCCCGGGGCGCTCGCGAGGGCTGAATCGGCGGTGATCAAAGGAGCGTCAAGGAGCTCTGACAGGGCTACGTATGAGGCGTCATAGGCAGAAAGGTTGTGTCGGAGCTGCCAGCATCTCCCCAACAAGAGTCGATGGTCAAAGCGCCTTATCGGCATGAGGGAGGCATCCCTGACCATCGCTTCCGCGGTCGTCGGGTCGAGCATCCCGTTTCGCTCGAGTCTCTTGATCGCGTTGGCTGCTTCGAGGTCGATCAAGTGAGGCGCGGCTGGTCGGCTCCCGTCCAGGAAGCTTGCGACTTGGTCAAAGGCGTTTCCGGAGTTGGTCAAAGCCATAACCAGGACAGAGGAATCGATGACTATCAATGGCTCTCTCTGTCTTGACGGATCATCTGGACGATCTGTTCAAGGGTCACATCCGTCTTGCGTCCCCGGGCGCGCTCCAGAACATCGCTCATCAAGTCAAGTTCCGATATGTGTCGAAGTTCGGCCTGGAGAAACTCTTGAAGAGATTGGCCGGATGCCTTCGCCTTGCGCTGAAGGGCCCGATGAACTTCTTCCGGAACGTTCTTGATCTGAATCGACGGCATTGAACCAGAGTAGCGCCAAAATGGCGCCATTTCGATAGATCTGCTGCCCAAGCGAAGAATGGCCATGGATCAGTAAGAATCGAGCGCGCCAGGTTCTCCCCCTTGCTTCCCCGATGGAGGCGAGAACATTCATCGCTTAGTCTGGATGAATGTCAATCGAGCCGACTTTCATTGATCAGAAACTGGCCGCTTACATCCAGGGACATGCGTCGGGTCGGGACCGGGCGTTGCTGCAGGTCGAGGATGAGACCGAGGCGATGGGGGACATCCGGATCATGCAGACCGCGCCCGAGCAGGCGGCCTTTCTGGAGATGCTGGTCCGGCTCGGGCCCGGTCGCGCGGCGATCGAGGTCGGGACCTTCACCGGTTACGGGGCGATCCGCATTGCCCGCGGCCTGGAGGAGGACGGCCGGCTGCTCTGCCTGGAACTCGACCCTGAACGGGCGGAAATAGCGCGGGTCAATCTCGACCGGGCCGGGGTGGGCGCGAAGGTCGAGATCAAGATCGGCCCGGCGATCGACTCGATCCGGGAGCTGGCCGAAGAACCCGCCTTCGACTTCGCCTACGTCGACGCCGACAAGACCGGCTATCCCGATTACTACGAGGAACTCCTGCCCCGCATGAACCGGGGCGGGCTGATCACCTTCGACAACGTCTTCATGGGCGGGCGGATCCTCGACTCCGAACCCGACGAGGGCACCGCCGCGATGCAGCGGCTGAATGACCTCCTGGTCGAAGACGAACGGGTCGACTCGGTGATGCTCGGCATGGCCGACGGATTGACTCTCGCCCGGGTGCGCTGAAACCGGCAGAATGAGGGCATGACCGCACCGGCGTTCAAGGGGAAGGCATCCGAGGTTCCACCCCTGCCGGGAGAGGACGAGTACCTGGCCGGGATCATCGCCCGCCCGGTCGCCCGGCCGGCACCGGATGTGACCGAGGCGATCGAGTCAGGTCCCTTTGATCCGGAACTCGCTCTCGAAAAGGCCGACGTGATCCGGCTCTGCGATCCGGCGCCGATGGAGATCGAGTCAGGCTGGACCGTGCGGCCCGACGGCAGCGTTCAGGTCGCCCTGCGGACCGAGCTGCCCGGGGTGACGGCGGAGATGATCGAGTGGTGGTCCGACTGGCATCCCCTGCGGCACGACCGGTACCGGGCCTGGCACCCGACCGAGCACTTCGGCAATCGCCTGCTGCCGGGCGCGACGAGTCAGGAGAAGAGCTACTGGGGAGCGGTGATCTTCTTCGACGAGTTTGCCGGCGGCCAGCGCGACCAGCTCCGCACCGAGTTCACCTCGCCGCTCGGCTTCGGCTTTTCGCACCGTCCCTTCGAGCGCCCGGAGGTCAAGGTGATCATCTCGGCCCGGGTCGGCGACGAGTTCATCACTCACACCGACATGGCTCATGTCTTCATCCAGGAAGGCGACGGGCTGGTCCAGCGAAGCCGGTTCTGGATTGCCGAGCACGTTCGTCCCCGTCTGCCCGGACCTCTGGTCGCGGCCGAGGACATCGGCGAGAACCTGGCCAGCCGCAAGCTGGTTCGCGACTTCGCGGTGCCGGATGGCGCTGGACTGGCGGTCGCCCGTCACGCCGCCGAGGAACACGCTCAGCTCGGCGAGATCCTGCCGGGTCTTTTCGAACGCTTCGGCGCCGCCTGATTCAGCAGGTCTCGAGCTGGCGGGCAAGCAGGTCCCGCATCCTGCCGCCGTCGAGGCGGGAGCTCGCCCCGATCAGGGAATCCGTCAACACCCCGTCCATCACTACCACCAGCTGGACGGCATGCTCGCGCGCGCTGGAGCAGCCCCGGGCAACCAACACCGCCTCGGCCAGTTCGACGAACCGCTCGCGGGCCGGCTCGAAGGTCTTGCCCAGGTCCCGGTTCCGTGAGGCCTCGAGAACCAGTTCGTAGCGGGCCCTGAGCATGCCCAGGTTCTCGTTGGCCAGGAGCCGTTCCAGGTTGGCCATGATCAGCTCGAGAGCTTCCTCGTCGGTAAGTTCCAGGTCCGGGACCCCCGCCGGCGCCGCCTCCGGCGGGGTGTCGATTTCCACGTGGAGGACGAGCGCCGCCTCGAGCAGGGCGAGCCGCGTATTGAAGTAGTTGGAGGTGGTGCCGATCGGTACGCCGGCCGCGGCATCAACGGCCCGGTGGGTGAGTCCGCGCGATCCGCTTTCCCCCAACACCAGGAGCGCGGCGTCGGCCACCTGGTCCCTGCGCGAAATTGTGACCTGGGTATCTGCCACTCGATCTGTCTTGCAAATACCCCGGATCGTTTCGCGGAAACCGGTGGCCGACCGGCCGGTCGGAGGTTCAGTCGCCGGTGGGAAGTCCGGCTTCCACCCCCTGGACGTACTGGAGCGAACCCGGGGTGTCGAGCAGCTCGCCGGTCTCGATCAGGGTCTTGAGCCCCGAAAGGAGCATCGGCCAGCCGCCGTAGAGCTGGTTGTTGGCTCCGTCCCGCAGCTGGTCGTGGGTGACGGTCAGCCGGCAGGAGGTCCCGACCGGCACGATCTCCCAGGTCACCCGGGAGGTCGGCTCCGACCTGACCTCGTCGGCCCACATCGCGTTGAAGCTCTGGACCAGCCGGTTCGGTGGGTCGACCTCCAGGTTTT
>JAGQUQ010000106.1 GCA_020438425.1 Solirubrobacterales bacterium | reverse complement strand
GGTGAGCCAGCCGAAGCGGTCGGAAGGATCGAGCTCGGCGAGGGTGCCGGCGGCGGGGTCGCCCTCGATCACCCGGCGGATCGACGAGAGTCTGGACTCGACCGGCGCCGGATCCAGGCCGGGCGCGATCGCGGCGAGCCGTTCGTGGTCGAGCCGGGTCTCGAGTTCGAGGAAGTCGAGCTGGCGGCAGAACAGGGCAAGGCCGACATTCAGTCGTTCGCCGCGTTCAATGCACGGCACCACGCGGAGAACCGCGTAGCTGAACGGTCTCGATTCACTCATCGCCGTGCTCCAGCTCCTCGATGAATATCTCCTGTCCAGCCAGTCTCGCCTCGAGAAAACGGCGGAAGTCGTCCCGTCGTTCTTCGGGCTCCTCCCCGAGCCAGTCGTCGGGCACCGCCGCCAGGGCAGGGTCGATCGCCGCCCCGATCTTCGCGGTCAGCCGATCACCGGCCCCGGCAAGCGGACCCGCGACGGGCAGCAGCACGTGTTCCCGCATCACCGGAGTCGGGCTGGTCGCGGTCTCGGCCAGAGGCCTGGCGCCATGCTGGCGGTAGAACGAGGCGCCGTGGTCGATCAGCCAGGTCTGGTCGTGCCAGGTGAGCAGGTTCGGGTTGCGCGGGGTGCGGTCGATGTTGGTGACCAGGGCATCGAAGAAGACGATGTCGGCCGCCAGTTCGGGGTCGAAATCCTCTTCGGGAGAAAGGGCGAAGGGCAAAGCTCCGGGCAGGAAGTCCATGCCCAGGTTGCTCCCCGGGCTTGCCTCGATCAGTTCCTGGATCTCCGGGTCAGGTTCGGCGTGACCGAGTTCGGGGGCCACGTTGACCAGCACCAGTTCCGGCACCGGCAGTCCGATCTGCCGGGCTATCTCCCCGGCCACCACCTCCGACACCAGCGCTCCCGGGCCCTGTCCGGCACCGCGAAACTTGACCACCCAGGTGCCGTCGTCGTCACCTTCGACCAGCCCCGGCAGGGAGCCGCCTTCGCGGAGCGCAGTCACGTACCGGATCGCGTCGACGCTCCGCAGCCGATCGCTGGTTCTCTCTTTGGTCGTACCGGGCATCTGTGTAGCTTCGCATCCGGGTAGTCTGCAGCCGTTCTTCCCGCCTAAGAAAGGGTCTCGATGTCCACGCTTTCCAACACGGTTGACGCTCCCCGTGTTCCCGTCCTCGCCGATTCATTTGCCAACTCCTGGGCAAAGAACGCCGCTCTCGTTTTCGGTGGCGCGCTCTTCATGGTGTTGTGCCAGCAGATCTCGATCGCGGTTCCGCCTTCGCCCGTCCCGATCACCGGCGGCACGCTGGGCGTGATGCTGATCGGCTCGGCCCTGGGTTCGAAGCGTGGCATCTCGTCGATGATCCTCTACCTGCTCATGGGCCTCTTTCTCCCGGTGTACTCGGAAGGCCGCGAAGGTCTCGAGGTCCTCGTGAACTCGGCTTCCAGCGGCTACTTCCTCGGCTTCGTCGTGTCCGTCTACGTGGTCGGCTGGCTGGCCGAGCGCGGAACCGACCGCAAGTTCCTCACCGCCTTCGTCTCGTTCGTCGGCGCGCAGCTGATCATCTTCGGCTTCGGCCTGGCCGGGCTCAAGCTGGTCACCGGCGAGGACTGGTCGTGGGTCATCCACAACGGATTCACCATCTTCATCATCGGTGGTCTGGTCAAGGCCGCGATCGGCGCGATCGCCATGCCCGCCGCCTGGAAGCTCTCCGAAAAGACCCGCTGAGCAACCGTTTCATCCCCAAGGGGTGACCGGGGACGAACCGTTCGGGTGTAGCCTGAGCGTGTTCGTCCCCCGTTTTTTCTGAAAGGAACAGAGTTGGTACTAGCTGACTACGGGCTCGGTGAGGCGCTTCTCACCACGCTCGCAATTTTCTTCTTTGTGATCTGGGTCTGGATCGTGATCACGATCCTGATGGACCTCTTCCGCGATCACGAGCTTTCCGGCTGGTGGAAGGCGGTCTGGTGCCTTTTCCTGATCTTCATTCCGGTCCTGACCTCGCTCGTGTACCTGATCGCCCGCGGTTCCGGCATGCGGGAAAGGGCGATCAAGGAGCAGGCCGACGCCAAGAAACAGTTCGATGAGTACGTCAAGGAAACCGCCGGAACGACGCCGGTCGACGAGCTTCACAAGCTCGACCAGCTGCGTCAGAGCGGTGGACTGACGGACGAGGAGTACGCCAAGATGAAGGCCAAGCTCATCGACTGAGCTTGCTTTGTCCGCTTTCGAGGGGTCGGCAATATGCCGGCCCCTCTTTTTTTGGAGAAGCGCGCGGCGAATGCGTAGGGTGATGGCGTGCACCTTCACCTCCGCTTGATCCTGCTTCTGGTCGTGGCCGCCGGCCTGATCGGAGGGGTGCTCGCGATTACCGTGCTCAACACCGACGAAGGTTCAGGCAATACCGACCCGGTGGTCCCGACCGGACCGACCGGGCCGACCACCTCCACCGGAACCACGGAGGAAGGGTCGACCCTTGACTATGCGCAGGCGCTTCCCCTGCCGATCGAAGGCCCGCTCCTGGGCGTGAACCTGACCGCCTACACAAAGGACGGTTATTCGCAGCCGGAAGTGCGGAAGATGATCCGAACACTTGCCGACCTCGGAAGCACGGCGATCACCCTGGTCCCCACCTGGTACATGAAGTCATCCACCGCCAGCGCGATCGCGGCCGATCCGGAAAAGACACCCGGCAAGGAAAGCCTCGAGAAGGTGATCAGCTGGATACGCCAGGCCGGAATGCAGGTCGTCATGAAACCCCATGTGGACGTGATCGACGACTCCTACCGGGGGGAGATCCAGCCGGCGGACCGGGACAGGTGGTTTCGGTCCTACGGGGACTTCATGGATCACTTCGCCACCTTCTCGGCTTCACACTCGGTCGATATGTTCGTGGTCGGCACCGAGCTCAAGACGCTCTCCACCGAAACCGATCGCTGGCGAGCCGTGATCCAGCTGGTCCGGGACCGCTTCTTCGGTCCGCTCACCTACGCGGCCAACTGGGACGAGGTTGATCAGATCCAGTTCTGGGACGACCTTGACGCGATCGGCGTGGATGCCTACTACCCGCTTTCGGAGGAAGGCGGTCCCGCCCCGACCGTGCCGGCCCTGGTCACCGCCTGGCAGGGGATCGCCGGTCAGCTCCAGGCGAAGTCGGAGCAGTGGGAGCGGCCGGTCATCCTGACCGAGGTCGGCTACCCGAGCCAGATCGGGGCCACGGTCAAGCCTTACGAGGTGACCGGTCAGCCGGCCGACCAGAACATTCAGGCGATGGCCTACCGCGCGACTTTCGAGGCACTTTCCGGTTCGGACTGGCTGAAGGGAATCAGCTGGTGGAGCTGGCGGGCCGACGCCGGGCCGGAAGAGAACCTCGAGATCGACTATCCGCCAAAGGGCAAGAAGGCGCAGGGAGCGCTGGCCCAGGGACAATGGATGTTCGAAGGATGAGTGATGCGCCAGCCACGAAACTCTCGGTTCTCGATCTGGCTCCGGTGGTCGAGGGATCGGATCCGGCTGCGGCGCTGGCGAACTCGACCGAGCTCGTCCGGGCCGCGGAAGGCTGGGGGTACCACCGCCACTGGGTGGCGGAACATCACAACATGGTCGGGATCGCGAGTTCCTCTCCGGCGGTGATAATTGCCCACCTCGCGGCGAACACCGAGCGGATCCGGGTCGGCTCGGGCGGGGTGATGCTTCCCAACCACCAGCCACTGGTCGTGGCCGAGCAGTTCGGCACGCTCGAGTCTCTGCATCCCGGGAGGATCGACCTTGGCATCGGCCGGGCCCCCGGGACCGACCAGATCACCGCCGCCGCCCTCAGGCGCGGAGTCGATCCGCTTTCCGATGAGGATCTGCCGCGGCAGCTCACCGAGCTGCTCGGTTTCTTCACCGGCGAGTGGCCCTCGGGACATCCCTACCACTCGATCACCGCCGTGCCCGGGGAAGGGGCGATGCCCGAGATCTGGTTGCTCGGTTCAAGCGGATACACGGCCCAGGTGGCAGGCCTGCTCGGCATGCCTTACTCGTTCGCTCACCACTTCAGCGCCGGTAACACGGAAGCCGCCGTTCAGCTTTACCGCTCCCGCTTCGAGCCTTCGGCCTACCTCGATGAACCGAAGGTGATGATCGGGGTTGGGGTGATCTGCGCGGAAACCGACGAGGAAGCCCGCTGGCTGGCCGGACCTTCACGCCTTGCCTTCGCCCGCCTGCGGAGCGGCCGGCCGGGCCGGTTCCCGACCCCGGAAGAGGCGGCGGCGCATGATTTCACCCCGGATGAGGAGGCGGTGGTCTCATCGGTTGCCAAGGGCCATATATTCGGCAGTCCCGTAACCGTGCGGGCCGGCCTGATTGACCTGATCGAGCGGACCGGGGCCGACGAGCTGATCATCTCGACCATGGTCCACGACCAGAACGACCGGCTCGCCTCCTACGAGCTCGTCTCCAGGATCGACCTCTAGAGCCAATTTCCTTCACCTGCATGGGATTTCCCACCGATTCGCCAAAGGTCGGGTCGGAGCCCGATCGCCGCTACCTTGTCCGTTCCGCTCGCCCGGATTCCATCGGCGAGTTCCCATGCAGACCAGACTCCCGCAAACAACCAGCGGCCGCGCCCGCGGTCTCGGCATTGCCGCGGCCATCTTTCTCGCCGCCCTCCTTCTCGCCCTGGCAACAGGCGCGCGACCGGCCGATGCCCTGACGGCTGCCCAGACCCAGTCGAAGATCGATGAGATCAACGGCTCGGTCGAGGAGCTCAAGGCCGAGGTCGCAGATGACAACCGTCAGATCGACGCCCTGATCGGGGAACTCTCCGGTCTGCGGGTCCGTGCTTCCGAGCTGGAAGCCCAGCTGGCGGCAAAACAAGCCGAGCTTGATGAAGTCGAAGCGGAGCTGGAACGCCAGCGGGATCACCTGGTCGAGGTCAGGGCCCGGCTCAGGCGCGCCCTCGGTGTGCTCGAGGATCAGCTTGTTGCGCTCTACATGAGCGGCTCGCCCGACATCGAACAGATGGTGCTTGCCTCATCCGACTTTGGCGAGCTGGTCTCGAACGCCGGCTACGCCGACGCGATCCAGGATCGCAACGAGTCTGTGATCACCAGGGTCGAGGATCTGCGCGACCAGATCAAGGTGATGGTCGAGCAGATGAAGGTCAAGGAGAAGAAGCTTCAGGCAGCCCGGGACGAGATTGCTGCGGAAACCGCCGAGGCCCAGGAAGCCCGGGACGCGGTAGAGGCACGGAAGGCCGAGTTCGAAGCCTCAAGCGCGGCGCGTCAGGCGAAGATCGATGCTCTCGAAGCGAAGGCCGGCAACCTCGAGGATTCACTGCCCGACCTGACCATGGATCCCGCCTCCAGTTCGGCTCCCCGCGCGGTCCCGCCGGTATCCGGCTCGGTTGCGGTGGTGAACTCGGACGGAACCGCTTCTGCCCCGGCCGACGCACCCCAGGCGGTCAAGGACGTGATCGCCGCAGGGAACGCGATCATCGACCTGCCTTATGTCTGGGGAGGCGGCCACGGATCCTTTGAGTCATCCGGCTACGACTGCTCCGGTGCGGTCAGCTACGCCCTGAACGGTGGCGGCCTGATTTCCAGTCCGCTCGACTCGACCGGTCTCACGACCTGGGGTGAGCCGGGTGAAGGCAACTGGATCACCGTCTATGGCAATTCCGGTCACGCCTTCATGTACGTCGCCGGAATCCGCCTCGACACATCGGACACCGGCGGAACCGGTCCCTCGTGGCACAGCGACCTCCGCAGCGACACCGCCTCTTTCGTAGCCCGCCACCCCTCCGGCCTCTAGAGCCGGAGCAACCCGGGCAACGCACCCGGGAACCAATCATCTGCATGCCGTCCGGTCTTCGCCGGACGGCG
>JAGQUQ010000105.1:1759-5958 GCA_020438425.1 Solirubrobacterales bacterium | reverse complement strand
TGGATTCCCGAAAAGATTCGCATCGCCGCCAACCCTAGAACTTCAACCCGCGACCCCGCACTGCGGTGGGTCGGATTTCCGTCTCACCGACCGGTTATCCGACCCACCGGTGGCCTGGCTCTAGTTCCCGGTTTCTTCCGACTTGCCGGCCTTGCCGATCATCAATGCGATCACACCGGCGGTTGCAGCCGAGATCGCGATCATCAGCCAGGCCTTGTCGAAATCATCGGCAGTGCCGGTGATCGCGGCCGTCCCGAGCAGTGCCACCAGAATTGCCACCCCCAGCGCGGCGCCGACCTGACGTGATGCGCTGAGCACCGCGGTGCCGGTCGCCAGCGAAGCCGGGGGCAGGGTCGAGGCCACCGCAGCCGCCACGTTGGGCAACACCAGGCCAACACCGATGCCGACCAGGATCTGGCCGGGCAGGTTCTCGGTCAGGTAATTCGGCGCGTCACCCATCTGCGTGAACCACCAGAGGCTGCCGAGGATCAGGAAGCCGCAGCCGGTCGCAGCGACTGGACCGGTGCCGAATCGGGCCCCGACCCTGCTGCCGATCACCGAGAAGATCCCGGCCATTGCCGGCCCCGGGAAGAACGCGATTCCGGCCTCGAGCACCGAGTACCCCCAGACTCCGGTCAGGAAGAGAACTCCGCCGAGCAGGATCGCGGCGAAGGCGACCATGAACACGAGAGCGGCAAGGCAGGCCATGGCGAAAGGCCTGGCCCTGAAGAGGCTCACATCCAGGGTCGGGATCCAGCGGTCGGCCGGTCGTCTTGACCGGAGGAATGTCAGGCCCAGCATGAGCACACCACCGACGATCGCGAGAATGGTCTGCGAACTCCCCCACCCGTTTTCGGGGGCTTCGACCAGGCCCCAGCAGAGCACCCCGATTCCGAGAATCATCAGGGCCATGCCGGCCGGGTCAGGCCACCTCGTCTCATCGGGGTCCTTCGACTCGACCAGAAGTTTCGTACCGAAGTACCAGGCCGCAAGTGACAAAGGCAGGTTGACGAGGAAGACCCAGCGCCAGTCGATCTCGACCAGCAGGCCTCCGATCGGCGGCCCCAGCGCCCCGGCGGCACCACCGGCCGCCGCCCAGACGCCGATCACCACCGGCCAGCGCTCGGGCGGGAAGGCATGAAGCAGCAGGGCCAGCGAAGTTGACATCAGCATCGCCGCGCCGATGCCCTGAACCACCCGGAACGCGACCAGGGTCTCGACCGACCAGGCCGCCGCGCAGGCTCCGGAGGCGATGCAGAAGATCAACACTCCGGTCGTGAACACGCGCTTTCGCCCGACCCGGTCGGCGAGCCGGCCGAAGGGCATGAGCAGCGCCGCGAAGACGATCACGTAGCCGTTCAGGACCCAGGAAAGGGAGCCGATCGAGCTGCCGGCGAACTCGGCTTCGATCGCCGGGAAGGCAATGTTGACGATGAACATGTCGAGGCTGGCCAGGGCCACCGCGGCCGCTACGACGGCGAGAACCTTGCCCAGGACCTCGGGCCGGTATGCCTGCTCGGCCTCGACCATCTCGCGCGGGAGCGGACCGTCGGCCGGGGTCGGGGCACCGATCAGCATTTCCTCCTCGACCGCCTCCGCCTTGTTCGTCACCAGCTCCGACATGTCAAAGAACCCCGGTCAGTTCGTTCATGCGACTGACCCTAACAGAATTGGGTCGCATGAAGCGACTGACCCGCTACACTCCATCCAATGCTGGATCGCGAGTACGACAACCAGGTCTGTTCGATTGCCCGTTCACTCGAAGTCGTGGGCGAGCGCTGGTCGCTCCTGATCATCCGTAACGTCGGGCTCGGCATGAACCGGTTTGAACCGCTGCGGGAGAACCTGGGAATCACCAGAAGCGTGCTGACCACCAGACTGGGCACCCTGATCGAGTACGGCATCCTGGAAAAGCGCCAGTACAGCGAGAAGCCACCGCGATTCGAGTACCACCTGACCGCCAAGGGCCGCGACCTCTCTCCCGTCCTGCTCCAGCTGATGTGGTGGGGCGACGAGTACTACCCCGAACCGGGAGGCCCGCCGACGATCGCCGTCCACCGCACCTGCGGGGGCGACCTCGACCATCACATGGTCTGCCGGAAGTGCGGCGAGTCAGTCGAACCGGACCGGGTCTACATGAAGCCCGGCCCCGGCCGCAACAAGCAGGACCTCCCCAAAATCCCCGCCTGACCAGGCCGCTCGACCCACCACGAGAAGCACTTTTCTGCCGAATACCGGCAGAAAGTTTCTTCTCGACGAATCCAGGAAGTCACCCAGCGTCCGGTGGGTCGGATTTCCGTCACCCGCCCCGGAAATCCGACCCACCGATTGGCCCGGATCCGGCTTGCGTGTCTCGTGAGTCGGATTTCCGGCTATCCGACCCACCCGGGTGGAACAGGCAGTGAAGGGGGATTGAGGGTGTCCCTGGTCCCGCGGTACCTCCAAGGCCGGGTTCCGCCCGAATTCGGGACGGTGACGCAGGTTGAGCCCCGTGATGACACCTAACCTGCGGCACCGTCAGCTTCACAACTCAGCGGGGTGATGGCCGGCCACGTTGCACCGGCCCGCCCGCGTCTACATCAGGTTTCGGGCGATTACTACTCGCTGGATCTCGTTGGTGCCTTCGTAGATCTGGGTCAGTTTGGCGTCGCGCATCATGCGCTCGACGGGGTATTCCTTGACGTAGCCGTAGCCGCCGAGGACCTGGACGGCCTCGGTGGTCACTTCCATCGCGACATCCGAGGCGAAGAGCTTGGCCATCGCCGAGTACTTGCCGAGCTGCGGGTGGCTGGTCTCGGCCATCGAGGCGGCCTTGTAGAGAAGTTCGCGGGCCGCCGCGGTCTTGGTCTCCATGTCGGCGAGCTTGAACTGGATGCCCTGAAGCTGGTTGATCGGCTTGCCGAAGGCGATCCGTTCCTTGGCGTAATCGGCCGCGTAGTCGGTCGCGCCCTGGGCGATGCCGAGGGCCTGGGCGCCGATCCCGAGGCGGGAGCGGTCGAGCGTCTGCATGGCGACCGCGAAGCCCTTGCCGACCTCGCCGATCACGTCCTCGTCCGGGACGAAGACATCCTCGTAAACGGGCTGGCCGGTCGGAGAGCCCTTCATGCCCATCTTCTTCTCGAGGGCGTCGATCCGGAAGCCTTCGGCGTCACCCATCACGGCGAAGCAGGTGATGCCCTTCGAGAACTTCACGTCCGGATCGGTGACCGCGAAGGTGACGTAGACATGGGCGACTCCGCTGTTGGTGATCCAGTTCTTGGCGCCGTTCAGCTTCCAGCCACCGTCAACCTTGGTCGCCCGTGTACGCATCGCGCCCGGGTCGGAGCCGGCGTCCGGCTCGGAGAGGCAGAAAGCGCCGAGCCACTCGCCCGAGGCCATGCGGGGCAGGATCCGGTCCTTGAGCTCGTCGGAGCCGGCCAGCTTCATCGGCAGCGAGGAGAGGTCCTGGGCTGCAACCATCAGCGAGGACGACGCGCAGCCCTTGGCGATCTCCTCGATCGCGGCGCAGAGCATCAGCTCGCCGGTCCCGGTGCCGCCGTGCTTCTCCTCGAAGGGAAGCCCGAAGAGGTCGTGGTCGGCAAAGAGCTGACGGATGTCCTGCGGGAACTCGCCGGACTCGTCGATGTCGTGGGCCCGCGGGGTGACCTTCTCGACCACCATCTGCCGGATCATCTCGAGGAAGTCGAGCTGGTCCTGGGTCAGGGCGTACTGGGCATCACTCATTCGGTCACTCCGCTTCGGGTCAGGTTCTGAAAAAGGCGGAAAGCAGCGTATTACGCCTGACGAATGCGGGGATTCCGGGTGGCCCCCACTTCGTCGAGTCTTCTAACCGGCGTCGTGTACGGCGCGCTCTGTGCGATGGCCGGATCGGACTCTGCTTCCTCGAGAATCTTCTCGATCGCCTCCGCGAAGGCATCGAGATGCTCCTTCGCCTCGGTCTCGACCGGTTCGACCATCAGGGCCTCGTCGACCAGCAGCGGGAAATAGACGGTCGGCGGGTGGAATCCGAAATCGAGCAGCCGCTTGGCGAGATCGAGCGTCTTCACGCCCAGTTCCTTCTTCATCGGGGCCCCGGAGAGCACGAACTCATGCATGCAGTGGCGATCGAAGGCGACCGGCAGGTACTTGCCGGCACGCCCCTCGGAGAGCCGCTTCTTCAGGTAGTTCGCGTTCAGCACCGCCAGCCTCGACGCTTCAGC
>JAGQUQ010000105.1:0-1659 GCA_020438425.1 Solirubrobacterales bacterium | reverse complement strand
TACTTGC
This sequence comes from Solirubrobacterales bacterium, assembly GCA_020438425.1. GTDB lineage: Bacteria > Actinomycetota > Thermoleophilia > Solirubrobacterales > 70-9 > 67-14. Next base: position 1,652 of record JAGQUQ010000105.1, on the reverse strand, counting down.
CGGCACGCCCCTCGGAGAGCCGCTTCTTCAGGTAGTTCGCGTTCAGCACCGCCAGCCTCGACGCTTCAGCAAGGCCGTCGCCTCCGAGGCTGAGGATGTAGGCCAGCGAACGGACGAAGACGCCGAAGTTCCCCTGGAAACCGCGCAACCTCCCGATCGACTTCGGCCGGTCGTAGTCGAGGTCGAAGTAGACGTCACCATCGACATCCTCGATCCGCACCACCTGGGGGCGAGGGATGAACGGTTCGACCCGCTCGGAGACGGCGATCGGGCCGGCTCCGGGTCCGCCGCCACCATGGGGCTGGGAAAAGGACTTGTGCAGGTTTACGTGGACGATGTCGAAACCCATGTCACCCGGCCTGGCCTGACCCATGATCGCGTTCAGGTTCGCGCCGTCGTAGTACAGAAGCCCGCCGGCTTCGTGGACCAGACCGGCGATCTCGGCGATGTTCTCGTCAAAGACACCGAGCGTGTTCGGGTTGGTCAGCATCAGGCAGGCGACGTCTTCATCAATCTTGGACCTGAGGTCCTCGACGTCGACGCCACCATGTTCGTTGGTGGCGACCTTCACCACTTCGTAGCCCGCCATGGTCACCGACGCCGGATTGGTTCCGTGGGCGGTATCCGGGGTCAGCACCTTGGTCGGATTCCGGCCCTGGTCGGCGTGATAGGCCCTGGTCAGGAGCAACCCGGCCAGTTCGCCCTGGGATCCGGCCGAGGGCTGGAGGCTCACGGTCGGCAGTCCGCAGATCTCGGAGAGAGATTCCTGAAGCAGGTACATCAGTTGAAGCGCGCCCTGGGCGTCGGCCGGATCGGTGGCCGGATGAAGCTTCGCGTGACCGGGCAGGGCGGCGACGCGCTCGTTCAGGCGCGGGTTGTACTTCATGGTGCAGGAACCGAGCGGGTAGAAGCCGGTGTCGAGATCGAAGTTCCGGCGGGAGAGCCGGTTGTAGTGACGGATGATCTCCGGCTCGGAAACCTCGGGCAGCTCGGCGGGCTTCTCGCGCAGAAGGCCGGCCGGGATCAGATCCTCGATCGGAGTCTCTTCGAGCCCGTCACCGAGCGGGGGCAGTTGGGCGGCCCGGCGGCCGGGGACCGACTTCTCGTAGATCGTGGTCGCGCGGTCGGCCTGTTGCGGAGTTTCGGTCAGAGTCGGTTCACTCACTGGACCGCTCCCGCGACCGGCTTGCCTTCGTCGTCGTGCTCGTGGATGTGCTCACCCCAGCCGGCCTGGGCATGCTCGAGCATGTGGGCCAGCCAGCCGATTTCGTCAACCGAGCGGTTCTCGGTGATCGCAACGAGGAAGCAATCCTCGTACTCGGGATAGTCCCGGCCGAGCGGGTAAACCGGAAGCTTCGGAGCGGGACCTCCGGATTCGTCGCCGAGCGGGAGCAGATCCTCCACCGCCTTCTCCGACCTGACCGCGAACTCGCGGACAACCGGGGCTTCGTGGAGCAACTCGTACCCGTCGAGGCTGCCGATCAGCTGCCGGGCGTGGGCCGTGCGGCGGGCCATCAGCTCGCCGATTTCGACAAAGCCCTGTTTGCCCAGCCAGGCGAGGTGAATCATTCCGGCCAGGGAGTTGAGCGCCTGGGCGGTACAGATGTTGGAAGTCGCCTTCTCGCGGCGGATGTGCTGCTCGCGGGTCTGGA
>JAGQUQ010000104.1 GCA_020438425.1 Solirubrobacterales bacterium | reverse complement strand
CAGGTCGAACTTCTCCTCGAAGGGCAGGCTCTCCGGCAGGAAGTCGCTGCGGCCGAGCCTTGCCGGGACCCGGGAGTCGCGGCTGATCTGGAGGATGCTCTCGACCGGGTCGCAGCCGTAGAGGTTGCCCGGTTCGAGGTCCCGGCCCAGCATGCGGGTCAGGCGGCCCCAGCCACAACCGAAGTCGAGGATCCGGCTTTCGGCCAGGGGGCCGGCACCGTGCGTTCCCTGCATCTCTTTGAGCTTGCGGTAGAAGCAGACGCTCTGGGCGGCCAGGGCCGGGCCGGAGGTGCCGTTCCACATCTGCTGCAGGGCGGGTTCCGGCAGGTCCGGCAGGAAGGCGCGGATCCGCGGCCACTCCGAGTACTCCTTGGTCAGGAGCAGCGACCAGAGGTCATCGTCGAGCTCGCGAAAGAGCGCGTAGCCCTCCGGTCCGGCGCCTTCGAGGGCGGCCTCGATCCGGTCGAGCTCCTCGCCGAAGAGAGGACGAAGCCACTGGTCGAGTGACACCGGCACGGGGTCGGTCCGCAGCGAGTCCTTTGCCTTCTGGCCGAGCCGGGTCGAGGCGAGGCGGCGGGCCACTCCCGCTGCGGTGCCCTTGGCTTTTTCGAGCAGGGGCCGCCCGGGAGATTCAGTCGTCATGGGGGCGGATGCTATCCGTGCGCCAGTAGTCCAGCAGTAAGGCAAGGCTTTCCCCGAGCGGAACCCGGGGTTGCCAGCCGGTCGCCGCCTCCAGCTTCGCCGCCGAACCGGTGATCCGCCGCACGTCGGCCGGCCGGTCGTGGTCAGGCCTGGCCGCGATCGACACATCGAGCCGGGTCACCTCACCGAGCAGCCGGATTATCTCGCCGAGGCTGGTGGCCCTGCCCGAGCAGAGATTGAAGGTGCCGGGTCTTCCCAGGGCGGCGAGATCGGCAATCGCCCGTGCGGTGTCGGAAGCATCGGTGAAGTCCCTTTCGGCTTCCGGATTGCCAACCCCGATTTCGACCCGGTCCCTTCCCGCTGCCTCGGCAAGGGCGATCTCGCGGGCGAACTCGGAGGGGGCCTGGCTTGGGCTCTGGCCGGGACCGACCTGGTTGAAGATCCGGGTGACCGTGACCTTCATGCCGTGTTCGCGTTCGTACTGTCCGCAAAGGACCTCGGCCGCGGCCTTGGCGGCGGCGTAGGGGGAGGCCGGCCGGAGCGGCGCGAGTTCGGTGAAGGGCAGCGCTTCCGGTTCGGGAGGTCCATAGACCGCGGCAGTCGAGGTGAAGACCAGGCGGGCATCCGGCGCGTGGCGGCGGAGGGCCTCGAGCAGGTTGAGCACCCCGGTCGCGTTTACCTCGAAGTTGCGGGCCGGCTCAGCCCAGGCCTCGGCCAGCGAGGAGATGCCGGCGGCGTGGACCACGATCTCCGGTTCGAGCTTTCCGACCAGTTGCTCGACCTGACCGGCATCGGTGAGATCAACCGCCAGGTCCGACCGGCCGGGAGTGGTCGAGGTGCCGACGACATCCATGCCCCTGCGCTCCAGCTCGGCCCGCACCTGCGAGCCGATCAGCCCCGTCGCGCCGAGGACCAGGGCGGTCACATTCAGGAAGTCTTGCCGATCAGGCGATCCCGGCCCGACTGCTCGATCGTCTTCTTCAGTCCTTCGGAAAGCGGCACGGTCGGCTCCCAGCCCAGCAGTTCCTTGGCCCGGCCGATGTTCGGCTGGCGGACCTGGGGGTCATCGGTCGGCAGTGGCTCGAAGGCGACCGAGGATTCGGCGCCGGTTGCCTCGATCACCGCGTTGGCGAGCTGAAGCAGGGTGTACTCGTCGGGATTGCCGATGTTGACCGGCAGGTGTTCGCCGGATTCGGCCAGCAGGATCAGCCCGCGGACCAGGTCGTCGACGAAGCAGAAGGAACGGGTCTGGGAACCGTCGCCGAACACGGTCAGCGGCTGGTTCTGCAGGGCCTGGCGGAAGAAGGTCGGGATCGCCCGGCCGTCATGGGCCCGCATCCGCGAGCCGTAGGTGTTGAAGATCCGGACGATCGAGGTGTCAACGCCCTGCTGTCGGTGGTAAGCCATGGTCAGGGCTTCGGCATAACGCTTCGCCTCGTCGTAGACGCCGCGTGGACCGATCGGGTTCACATGGCCCCAGTAGCTCTCCTCCGTAGACCTCGGAAGTCGAGGCGAGCAGGAAGCGGGCCCGCTTGAACTTGGCCACGCCGAGCATGTGCCAGGTGCCCTGGGCCCCGACCTTGAGGGTGTGCAGGGGGAGCCGGGCGTAATCGATCGGACTGGCCGGGGAAGCGAGGTGATAGACGAAGTCGACCTCGCCCTCGATCTCGACCCGCTCGGTGATGTCCTGCGGGACGAAAGTGAAATCCGGGCTGTCGATGTGCTCGATGTTCTGGAGCGATCCGGTGTCGAGGTTGTCGATGCAGATCACCTTGCTGCCCTTTTCGAGCAGGGCGTCGCAAAGGTGTGATCCGACGAATCCGGCTCCGCCGGTTACCACGCAGACAGTCATGGGGCGGATCGTATTGGAGCCGATCGTGGCGATGCCACGCAGATCAGGTCTCTGGTTCTCCCGATGCGGCCGGGGAGGCGGGTTCCCGGCCGTACTTGCGGGCCCAGCGCCTGATCGGTTGTTCCAGGAACCGGGCCGAGAGATAGCCGTAGAGGACGCTGAGCGGGAGGATCGTCGCCAGCCAGGCTCCGAGTCCGAGCCAGGTCTCCTCGAAGAAGAAACCGAAGCCCCAGGCGGCGACCCAGATCAGCAGGGCGTGGGAGAGATAGACGCCGTAGCTGACTTCGGCCAGCCAGCGGATCGGTCCGTTGTCGAACGGCCAGCGCAGCCGCACCGGTCCGAGCGCGATCGCGACCATCACCGTCGCAAGCGAGGCGGAGAAGAGCAGCATGATCCAGGCCTTGGTCCGGGCGATCTCGGCGAGCAGCAGGAGGTGGGCCTGTTCGACCTGCGTGTTGTAGATGCCGATCGCGGCGATCGTCAGGCCGACCAGGCCGAGGACCAGCGCTCGGCCGGCATAGCGGCGAACCCGGTCCTGGTCGGGATCCTTCACGGCTCGTACGTACAGCTTCGCCCCGGCCATGCCGAGCGCGAAAGAGAAGATCCAGAAGGGGAATTGCAGACCCGAGTTCCGTGCGATGCGTCCGATCTCTTCCTGGTTCAGGGTCGTGCCCAGCCAGTCTGCGATTTCCTGGGAGTGGATCCCGGACCAGCCCCAGGCAACCCCGATCGCGGCGGCGATCAGCAGACCGATCCGCGGGTGGCGGTAGAAAGCCATCGCCACGAGCGGAAGGATCAGGTAGAAGGAGATCTCGACCGAAAGGGTCCAGACCGGGCCGACCATCGCGAAGCCGACCGGGCCGAAAGTGCCTTCGAAGTAGGTCCCCAGGGTCTGCAGGCCGGTGAAATGGAGGGCGATCTCGCTGGCCGACGGGTGAATGGTCGGGCTGAGCGGTTTTCCGATCAGGCCGATCAGGAGGGCCAGCAGCAGAATCATGTAATAGGCGGGGAGAAGCCGCGCGGCTCGACGGACCGCGTACGAGCGGACGCTGCCGAACCTTCCCTGCCAGGCGGTCGGCAGGAAGACGACGAAGCCGCTGACGATGAAGAGCACGTCGATCAACTGGCCGAAGGTGGCGTTCTGCAGCTTTACCCAGCTGTCGGGGCTGGGTCCGGCCGGCAGCAGGTGGAAGATCACGATCCCGAGAATGGCCAGGGCCCGGTATCCGTCAAAGACCGGGACGACCGGAATTCCCCGGCTTTGCCGGTCGGCCTGGCCCGGATCGTTGAGGACGGTCATCGCCGCGCGGTTTCGGCAATCGACCCGGGCATGGCGCGGATCGTATTCACATGATCGGCTACCGTTTCAGGACTGCCATCGGGGGAATGGACTTCAGATGCGGATCTTCAGGGGAACAGTTTCGGGCTTCTTGCTCTTCGCCCTCCTGGCACTGGCCGGGGTGAGTCCGACTGCCGCCGCAACGCCGGCCTGGGTCAAGGCCCCGGTGGTCCCCGCCTTCGGCAAACAGGACCGAATCAAGCTGAAGGCCAGGGTCACCGCCGGCGAGAAGCTCGGCCTGAGGAGCGGCGTCTTCGCCAAGGTCGGAGATTCGAACACCGAGTTCGCTCCCAACTTCTACGGCCTGGCCTGCCGCCAGCCGGTCGGGCTCCCGGCCGATCTCAGGAAAACGCTTGTCTCCTACAACCGGGTCAGGATCCGCAACCCCCGTTCGATGCCGGACTGCCTGCCGAATACATCGTTTTCCCGTCGCTCTGCCGCCGCGCAGGCCGGGGTCTTCACCACCTGGTCTCTTTCCAGGGTCGGGGACCTCCCCGACGAGGGCTACTGGGAGAAGCCCTCGGGCTGCGGTATGGACACGACTCCCCTCGATTGCGAGGTTTCGGCGATCAGGCCCCGCTACGCGCTGGTCCTGCTCGGCACCAATGACCTCGGCATGGATCTCTACTTCGAACTCGTGCCCGGTCGCCAGACCTTTGCCAGGATGTCGGCGGTGGTCCGGCGACTGCTCGATCGTGGCGTCATTCCCGTGCTGTCCACGATTCCCCCGGTGACCAAGGACGACCCGGTCGAACAGCAGAAGTACGCGGTCGGCGTGGCGAGAACCAACGCCGCTATCTGGAAGCTCTCGCGGATCCGTCGCCTGCCACTGGTCAACCTCTGGCGGGCGATGCAGGCGCCGGCGATGATCGACCTCGGTCTGGCCGATGACGGAGTGCATTTCAGCGTCGCCGGAGCCGATGGCCGGATGGTCGGCAAGGAGCCGGAGCCATCCACCCTGACCGACTCGGTCAACTTCACCCCTGGCTCGCTCAGGTACGGCGCCAACCGCCACAACCTGATCTGGCTGAAGACGCTGGCCCGGCTCGACCGGATCACCGGCTGAGATGAAGCGGATCCTCGCCCTTCTGGCGTTGTCCGGGCTGCTGGCCCTGACCGGCTGTGGCGGGTCGGATTCCTCCGGTCCGGACGACCCGCCGGCCCCGGCTCCCCAGCCGCTGGCCGAAGCCCCGGCGGCACCATCCGGGCCGCAGGTTCTGCCGGATCTTTCCGGTGCCGCCGGTCAGCGGCTCCGCCGGGAGGTCGCCCGGGCCGACGAGCAGGACCTGAATCCCGATGTCTTCGCCAAGGTCGGGGATTCGAACACCGAGTGGCCGCAGAACCTCTACGGCCTCGGCTGCCGCGAGGTCGGTTTCGGGTCAAACGGTGACCTCGAACCGGTGGTCGCGAGGTACACGAAGCGCAAGTTTCCGGCCCTGGAGCCGATGCCGGAATGTGAACCGGTCAACTCGCTGACCCGGCGGTCGGCCGCCGCGGTCTCCGGCGTCTGGACCGAGTGGCTGATGACCCCGACCGAGGATCTCCCGGCCACCGGCATCGCCCCGCCGACCGAGGAGTGTGAACCGCAGCAGACCCCGCTCGAGTGCGAGATCGCCCTGATCCGGCCGCGCTGGGCTCTGATCATGTCCGGCACCAACGATGCCCTGCTCGGTCTGCCGCTCGGCAACACCTACCGCAGCGAACTGGAGGCGATGATCGACCGGGTCCGGGAACTGGGTCCGGTGCCGGTGCTTTCGACCCTGCCGCCGATGGCGGTACCTGCCCACAACGGCCAGCCCGGCCAGGAAAGAGTCGACGAGGCGAACCGGATCATCGAACAGGTGGCCGCCGATCGGAAGGTGCCGCTGATCGACCTTCACCGGGCACTTTCCGCCGAGGGAATGGTCGCCGACGGTCTCGCCGGTGACGGTCTTCACCTCGGCACCTACGGTGGTGACGCCCAGCCGGACATCATGCGCGGCTCCGCGATGCTGACCATCCCCGCCCTCAAGTACGGCGCCAACCGCCGCAACCTGATCTGGCTGCAGGTGTTGGAGAAACTGGATCACGCCGCAGAGGGGCAGTAAGCTTCCGCGCCGGTTCTCCCGGACCGTCAATCCAGTCGGCCGGTCAAGAAGGGAAAGTTGAATGTGGGGATTCAGCAGGTTCGCAGCGGTGATCGCAGTGCTGGCAGGGGCTCTGGTGCTTGCTTCCCCGGCTTCGGCCACCACCTTCTGCGTGCCGGGCTTCTTTGAAGCCTGCCCCAACAGCGGGGGTAACGTCGCCCAGCCGAATCTCGCCCTTGCCGTGACCCAGAACGGCAGCGACGGCAACCCCGACACCGTC
>JAGQUQ010000103.1 GCA_020438425.1 Solirubrobacterales bacterium | reverse complement strand
TCGAGCAGGCCAAGGCCCGTGACCATCGCCGGCTCGGGCCCGAGCTCGATCTGTTCATGCTGCGAGACGAGGCGCCGGGCATGCCCTTCTGGCTGCCGAACGGCACCGTGCTGCTGCGACTGATCGAGACCGAGGTGCGCCAGCAGCTGAGCCGGCGCGGTTACAAGGAGATCGCCACGCCGCAGGTGATGGACGAGGAACTCTGGCACCGCTCCGGCCACTGGGACAACTACAAGGACGACATGTACTTCATGGAGGTCGACGAGCGTCGCTTTGCGCTCCGGCCCATGAACTGCCCCGGCTGCTGCCTCGTCTACGGCTCCGAGCGTCACTCCTACCGTGACCTGCCGCTCCGCCTGGCCGAGTTCGGCCGGGTGACCCGCAACGAACGCGAGGGCGTGCTCCACGGCCTGCTCCGGGTCCGGGCCTTCACCCAGGACGACGCCCACGTCTACTGCACGATCGACCAGGTCGAATCCGAGGTGGCCGAGATCTGCGAGGCGATCGACGAGCTCTACGCCCGCTTCGGCTTCGAAAACGTGGACGTCGAACTTTCGACCCGTCCCGAGAAGTCGCTCGGCAGCGACGAGCTCTGGGAAAAGGCGGAGGGCATGCTAAGGAGCGCGCTCGACGCCCAGGGTCGCGAGTACAAGATCAACCCGGGGGACGGCGCCTTCTACGGCCCGAAGATCGACTTCCACGTGACCGACGCCCTGGGCCGCTCCTGGCAACTTGGTACCTGCCAGCTCGACTTCCAGATGCCGGAGCGCTTCGAGCTCACCTACACGGATTCCGAAGACGAGCAGGAACGGCCGGTGATGATCCACCGCGCCCTGCTCGGCTCGATGGAGCGCTTCGCCGGAATCCTGATCGAGCACTATGCCGGCCGCTTCCCGGCCTGGCTGGCTCCGGTTCAGGCGCGGATAGTCCCGGTTTCCGACAAGCACATCGATTACGCCAGGCAGGTCGCCGAAGACCTGCGGGCGGAAGGTGCTCGGGTCTCGGTCGAGGAACGCTCGGAATCGGTCGGCAAGAAGATTCGCGCGGCCGAGCTGGGCCGGTTCCCGTTCATGCTCGTGGTCGGTGACCGCGAGATGGAGGCCGGGGAGGTTTCGGTCCGTTCGCATGAGGACGGGGAGCTTGGGTCTATGAGCGTTGAAAAGTTCTGTATGCTGCTTGACAGTTGATTCGACGCACGAAAAAGAACTCGCGCCCCGCTGCGCCCGCGTGCTCGCCTACCCGTCTCTTGTCCGCTTGATCCTTCCCGTGGTCCGTAGCTAGTGCCGATTCCGCGCAGGTTTGACCGGCGTCCCCCTGAAAGGGACAACACTCGTATCAACGAGCGCATCCGCGTGCCCAAGGTTCGCCTGATCGGCGCCGACGGCGAACAGGTGGGAATTGTCGATACCGACAAGGCCCGCCAGATGGCCCGCGAGGCCGAACTCGACCTGGTTGAGGTCGCGGCCGGCGCCAAGCCTCCGGTCTGCCGCCTGCTCGATTACTCGAAGTACAAGTACGAGCAGGAGCAGAAGCAGAAGGCCGCCCGCAAGCACCAGACCCAGGTCAACATCCGCGAGATCAAGTTGCGGCCGAAGATCGCCGACAACGACTACAACACCAAGAAGGGTCACGTCGAGCGTTTCCTCAAGCACGGCGACAAGGTCAAGGTGACGATCATGTTCCGTGGCCGCGAACAGGCCCATCCGGAAAGGGGTCGCGACCTGCTCTACCGGCTCTTCGAGGATCTCGGCGAGGAACTCGCGGTGATCGAGTCCAGGCCGCTCCAGGAAGGTCGCAACATGAGCATGCTGCTCGGACCCTCCAAGGAAGCAAGCCGCGAGGCGGAAGCCGACAAGCAGGCCCGGAAGAGCAAGAAGAAGAGGGATCGGGAAGAGGCCCCGGCCAACGATCATCCCAACGCGATCCCGGACCACCCGAACGCGGTCGCTCCAGACGCGATCCCGGACCACCCGAATGCGGTGGCCCCGGACACCGAGGCCCCGGAACCGGACGAGCCCGAAGCTGCGTCCGATGACGCGGCCACGGAAGAATCCTCAGACTGATTCGGCGAGCTGGCCGGCGATGCGGTCGGCTGCCTGGCCATCCCAGAGCGGGGGTGGTTCCGGTGGTGGTGCTGAAGGATCCTTGCCGGCGATGATCGTCGGGATTTCATTGATCCGGGCCGGGTCGAGGCCGAGCAGGACGTTGGTGCCGAGCTCGATCGTGACCGGACGTTCGGTGTTGCCGCGGAGGGTGAAGCAGGGGACGCCGAGGTAGCTGGTTTCCTCCTGAATGCCGCCGGAGTCGGTGAGGACTGCGCCAGCGTCGGATTCGAGGGAGAGGAACTCGAGGTATCCGGCCGGCTCGACCAGATGGAGGTTCCCGGAAAGTTCGGCGTTGCCGGCCAGACGGGCGCGGGTCCGGGGGTGGACCGGGAAGAGGACCGGCATCATTGTCGACACCCGGTTCAGGGCGGCGACCGCCTCGAAGAGCAGCGGACCGTCGACCAGGGCGGGGCGGTGGAGGGTGACCAGCAGGTAGGAGCCGGGCTCGAGCCCGTACTGCCGGCACTGCTCCAGCGGGCGGAAACGGTCCTGAAGGGCGACCAGGCTGTCGATCATCGTGTTGCCGACGAAGTGGGCCCGTTCGGCCGGGATTCCTTCGAGTTCGAGGTTGCGCAGGGCCTCCTCGGAGTGGACCCAGAGGATGTCGCTGATCTGGTCGGTGACGATCCGGTTGATCTCCTCCGGCATCGTGCGGTCATATGAGCGGAGACCGGCCTCGAGGTGGGCGACGGGGATATCCAGTTTCACAGCGGTGAGCGCGGCGGCAACCGTCGAGTTGACGTCGCCGGGGACGACCACCAGGTCGGGCCGGTTCTCGACCAGCAGCGGTTCCAGCCGTTCCATGACCCTCGCGGTCTGCTGGGCATGGCTGCCGGAACCTACCTCCAGCATGAAGTCCGGGGCCGGGACGCCGAGCTGTTCGAAGAAGATCTCGCTCATCAGCCGGTCGTAGTGCTGGCCGGTGTGGACGATCAGCTGATCGCTCTCCGGCATGCGCCGCGAGAGGGCGGCGATCAGCGGGGCCATCTTCACAAAGTTGGGCCGGGTTCCGAGCACGTGGACGATCTTCATCGCAGGCCAATCTACCGGTGCCTTCCACCTCGGTGGTTGCGATGCTTCGGCTTTCTGGCTGCACTAATGGGTCGTATAGACCCAAAATGTCACCCGGAAAGTGCCGGTGAGCCAAACGGAGCCGGAAAAGGGCTGGAAAACAGCCCGTTTGCAGGGTCGAAAGGCGGTAGGCCGGAAATTTTGATTGAATGTTCCGGCTCATGCCGAAGATGAAGACACACTCAGGGGCCAAGAAGCGCTTCAAGCGCTCGGCCAAGGGCAAGCTGCGCGGGCGGCATGCATACTCCAGCCACATTCTGGAGAAGAAGTCCCCCAAGCGCAAGCGGAACATGGGCAAGCCTGCCCACATCGCCGATGTCGATGCCCCGCGTGTGAACAAGCTTCTGGGAGGCAAGTAAATGGCTCGCGTGAAGCGTTCGGTAAACGCCCGCAAGAAGCGGCGCAAGGTACTTGAAGAGGCCAAGGGCTACTACGGCCGCAAGAACTCCTCGTACAAGCTGGCCAAGGAACAGGTCATGCGGTCTGGCGCCTACGCCTACCGTGACCGCCGGGTCCGCAAGCGCGAGTTCCGCCGCCTCTGGATCACCAGGATCAACGCTGCTGCCCGCCTCGAGGGCATGAGCTACTCCGAGCTGATGCACGGCCTGAACGCCGCCGGCGTCGAGGTCAATCGCAAGATGCTCGCCGACATCGCGGTCAACGACCGTGAGGACTTTCGCCGATTTGTCGAGATCGCCCGGGAGGGTGCCGCCGCCTAGTGCGCTGACGGCACCTCGAACCCACCGGGCGGCTTCGCGATCAGCGTAGCCGCCCTTTTTCGTTTCAGGGACCAAAGGAAAAGACCGATGATCACCAGCAAGGAAAACGACAAGCTCACCCTGGTCCGCAAGCTCGGCCAGAAGAAGCATCGCCGGAAGCTGGGCATGTTCGTGACCGAAGGCGAGGATCTGGCCCGGGCCGGGCTGGAAGCCGGACACGAACCGGTCGGCCTCCTGGTTCACCCGGATTCCGAGGTACCGGGGGAGAAGGTCGATCCGGAACTTCTGGACGGGGTGGCGACCCTGGCCTCCGGAACCAGGGTGATCGGGATCTGGTCCGACATCTGGGCCGTGCCGGAACTTCTTTCGGCCGACAAGTGCATCTTTCTCGACGGGGTATCCGACCCCGGCAACGTCGGCACGATCATCAGGACCGCCGACGCTCTCGTGGGGGGCGCGGTGGTGATCGGGCCGGGCAGCGCCGACCCGTTCTCGCCGATCGCGGTGCGCTCGAGCATGGGTTCGGTCTTTACCCAGCCGCTGGTTCGGGCGGAAATCGGCGCGACCCCCGAACCACGAATCGCCCTTGCGCTGGGTGGCAGCCAGGCTCCGGGACCGGTCGAAGGGCCGGCAACGATATGTCTCGGGTCCGAGCGCGAAGGGCTTTCGGAGGAAGTATTGAAGGAATGCGGGATCACCTGGACGATCCCGCAGCGGTCGGGCGGAGCCCAGTCCCTGAACGTGGCGGCAGCGGCAGCCATCGCCTGCGAGCGGATATCTTCGCCGACGTCACAGGGCGCTTGAATAGAGAGAAATCAGGAAGCTGAACCGGGAAAGAAATGGTTGAACGGATAGAAGAGATCGAAGCCGAAGCGAAGGCCGCCATCGATGCCGCCGGTTCCGCTTCGGATCTGGAAGAAGCCCGGGTCCGGTACCTCGGCAGGAAGGCCGAGCTGACCGGGATTCTGCGCGGCATCGCCGACCTGCCGCCGGATCAGCGCGGACCCGTCGGGAGCACCGGCAACAAGGTGAGGAAAGCTCTCGAGTCCCTGATCGAGTCAAAGGTCGATGGCTTGAAGAACGCCGAGCTTGAAAAGTCCCTGGCCGAGGACCGGATCGACGTCACCCTGCCCGGCAGCCCGGCCCGCGCGGTGGGTCACATCCACCCGATCACCAGAACCAGACGAATGATCGAGGACGTGATGATCGGTCTCGGCTACCAGGTGATGGAAGGGCCCGAGGTCGAGCATGACTACTACAACTTCACCGCCCTCAACCACCCGGAGGGCCACCCGGCCCGGATGCTCCAGGACACCTTTTACGTAGAGGACGATGAGCACGTGGAAGAGGTTCTTCTTCGCACCCACACATCGCCCATGCAGGTGCGGGCCATGGAGGTCAACCGTCCGCCCCTTTTCATGATCGTCCCCGGCAAGACCTACCGGCGCGACTCGGACGCCACCCACAGCCCGATGTTTCACCAGGTCGAAGGACTCGCGGTCGGGGAAGGAATCACGCTCGCCGATCTCAAGGGGACCCTGCTGGCAATGCTGCGGGAGATCTTCGGTCCCGACCGGCAGATCCGGATGCGGCCACACTTCTTCCCCTTCACCGAACCCTCGGTCGAGTTCGACGTCTCCTGCTTCCGCTGCGGCGGGTCGGGGGCGCTCGAGGACGGTTCGCGTTGCGGGCTCTGCAAGGGGATCGGCTGGATCGAACTTGGCGGGGCCGGCATGGTCGACCCCAACGTCTTCGGATTCGTCGCCGAGGCGGGATACGACCCGGACTCGGTGACCGGATTCGCCTTCGGATTCGGGATCGAGCGAATCGCGATGCTGAGACACGGGGTCGGTGATCTCAGGCTTTTCTTCGATAACGACGTACGAATGCTGGAGCAGTTCTCATGAGGGTTCCCTACGGATGGATGGCCGACTACTGCGACCCGGGCCTCGAGCCGCGGGTCCTGGCCGAGCAGATGGCGATGACCGGCACCGAGGTCGAGCGGGTGGTCACTCTGGGGCCGCCTTCGGCCGAAGGCTTCGTGATCGGGAAGGTGCAGGAGGTCTCGAAGCATCCTGATGCCGACCGGCTGAATGTCTGCCAGGTGGATGCCGGCGACGGAGCGCGGACGATCGTCTGCGGCGCGCCGAATGTTGCAGCGGGGCAAACCGTGGTCGTCGCCCTTCCCGGTGCGGTGATGCCCGGCGGGATGAAGATCAAGCAGGCGAAGCTGCGAGGGGTCGAATCCAACGGAATGATCTGCTCCGAGAAGGAACTGGAGCTTGGTGAAGGCCACGACGGAATCCTCGTGCTGGGCGAAGGTCCGGCTCCGGGTACGCCAGCGGCTGAACTCCTGCCGATTGCCGAACCGGTCCTGGAACTCGAGGTGACACCGAACCGGACCGACTGCTTCGGCATCTACGGCGTGGCCCGGGAAGCCCATGCGATCAGTTCCGCAGCACTTGCTCCGGCTCCGTGGGACGGCGGGCCGATCGGCCCCGGACTCGATTCCGAAGCGGGTGACATCGACCGCCTGAACGATCCGGTCGGTGACGAGCACACCTCGGACCGGGTCCGGGTCATCGTTCAGGATCAGGAGCTCTGCCCGCGGTTCACCGCCCGCGGCTTCACCGACGTGAAGGTTGGTCCCTCGCCGCTCTGGCTCAAGGCAAGGCTGATCGCCGCCGGCATGCGGCCGATCTCGAACGTGGTC
>JAGQUQ010000102.1:2100-6816 GCA_020438425.1 Solirubrobacterales bacterium | reverse complement strand
CCGCTGCCACGGATCCTCCTGGGTCTGCTTGAGACCCAGCGAGATGCGCTGGCGGTCGCGGTCGATGTCGAGCACCTTGATCTTGACCGTGTCGCCGATCGCAACCACCTCGGACGGGTGATTGACGTGGCTCCAGGAAAGCTCGGAGATGTGGATCAGACCGTCGATGCCCTCGAGGTCCACGAAGGCCCCGAAGTCGACGATGTTCGAGATCTTGCCTTCGACGACCTCGCCCGGCTGCAGGCGGTCCAGGATCTGGTCGCGGACTTCCTTGCGCTCCTCTTCGAGCACGGCGCGGCGGGAAAGCACGACGTTGTTGCGGCTGCGGTTGAGCTCGATGACCTTGCATTCGAGCGTGGTCGACATGAACTCGTCCAGGTTGTGGACGCGGCGGATGTCAACCAGCGAGGCGGGCAGGAAGCCGCGAATGCCGAGGTCGAGGATGAGGCCGCCCTTGACCACCTCGATCACGTTGCCTTCGACCGGGTCGCCGTTCTCGGCGGCGGTTTCGATCTTGCGCCAGGCCTTCTCGAAGCGGGCACGCTTCTTGGAAAGGATCAACCGGCCTTCGGAATCTTCCTTGGTGACGACCAGGGCGTCGATCTCTTCGCCGAGTTCGACCTCTTCCGAGGTGTCGACGTTCTTGCGAATCGAGAGCTCGCCGGCCGGGATTACACCTTCCGACTTGTAGCCGATGTCGAGCAGAACCTCGTCGCGGTCGATGCGGACGACTTTGCCGTTGACGACGTCGCCTTCCTCGAACGAAACGATGGTCGCTGCGTAGTTGGGAACGATCCGGCCATCAACGTTGATGAGAAGGCCATTTGAGCCTTCGACCGGTACCCCCTCTGGGGCGGGTTGGAGTGTGGTTTCAGTAGTAGTCACAGTCCGAAGATGATGCCAGAACGAGAACAACCACGCCATCCGGTCTGCGCCGGATGGCAACGGGAACCCGCCCCTCCCACTCGCACAAAATGATGGTTGGGAGGGGCTCTGTCTTCGGCGGTGCGGTTTCACTACCCTGCACCGAATGGCCAAACGGGCAACAAAGCGTGGGGACGAGCGGACCGATCTGAGTGGTTCGCGGGACGTTCTGATCTGTGGAGCCAGTTTCGCCGGTCTGATGGCTGCCCGCCAGCTGGCCGGCTCCGGAGCTGATGTCCTCGTCATCGACCGCTACGAGATCGGTGAACGCCAGACTTCGGCCTGCGCGATCCCGACCGCCTGGCTGGAGGAACTCGGCCTGATCGAGTCCGAAAAGCAGCGTTTCGATTCGGTCCTGATCCACACTGCCCACGGTTCGATCCGCCTGCCGGTTCCGTGGTCGTTCTCGACCTTCGACTACCCGAGCTTCTGCGAGATGCTCTGGGCCCAGTGCGACGCGGAGTTCGAGACCGCCAAGGTCAATGGCAGAGCCGAATCCGGCACCGCCGGCAGCCCGATCACGATCGACACCGACCGCGGCGAGATCACCTCACCGCTGGTGGTCGATTCGCTCGGCTGGAAGCGGGTCCTCGCTGCCGGCGCCCATTACCAGCCACCGGACCAGCCGCTTTCACGAGGTCTGGAAGTTCACCCGCCCGGCGGCAATGTCGATCTCGAGGTCTTCATCAACCGCCGCTATGTACCGGCCGGTTATGGCTGGTCCTTCCCGGCCGACGACGAGGTCCGGGTCGGAGTCGGCTCCTTCGATCCGTACTTCCCGGTCCGCCCCACCACCGACCTGATCGCCGATGACCTCGAGGTCGGAAAGACGGGCTACCAGGGCAACTGGATCCCCCACAAGCTGCGCCCGGCTACCGGCGACGGCATCTTCTTTGCCGGCGACTCGGCCGGCCACTGCTTCCCCCTGACCGCCGAGGGCATCCGCCCCGCCCTCTATTTCGGCGCCGCGCTCGGCATGGAGCTACGCGACGTGGTCGAGGGCCGCAAGTCCCGCGAAGAGGCCCTGACCGGATACCACGAGTTCAGCGCCGGCCACCAGTGGGCCTTCGACTGGCTGCTCCGGGCCCAGAAGCTCCTGCCGAAAATCCATCCCCGCCTCGTGAAGCCGACCCTCGCCGCTTCCTTCAAGTCAGGCGGCTCCGGCGATTACGCCTTCAACAAGTACCTCGACATCGCCCCACCCGAATTCGCCGCCCTGGCCACCCGCACCCTTTCTGCGAAAGGTCAGCGCAGGCCCAGGATCAGCGCCAGAGCGTGATCGACCTCGGCGAGCGTCTGCCGGTCCAGTTCTCCCAGCCGACGATGAAGTCGACCTCTTGAGACCGACCTGACCGCGCGGCAAACCGCCACACCTTGATCCTCGTCGCTCGATTCAGCTGGAATCACCGGACGCAACGGCGAGGCTGACCGGGACTTCGACATCGGGACGATCACAAACAGATCGTGTTCCGATCCGCTTACGAGTTCGTCGACCGACACAACAACGGCCGGGCGAGTTTTCCCCGGTTCGCCCGGTCGGGCCGCCCCGAGGGCAACCAGCCAGATCTCCCCCCGACGGGGTTCAGTCGAGTCCATCGGCGAGCGTGGCCGACCACTCATCGTCCTCGGCAAGGACATCCGGATTGCTGCCGTCCAAGACTGAAGCTTCGCGTTCGGCGCGGAAGACCGCATCCCGTTCGCCCTGATTGGCGAACCGGGTCAGCATCGCCGAGAGCGAGATTCCCCGATCAGCAGCTTGGCTGGCCAGCCGGTCGCGAGTTTCCCGCGGGACCCGAATCGTTGTCGTCTCTGTCGCCATGATGTCTACATCATAGCGCCAAAACGTCTACCTCTCTACGAAGTAGCTGCCTGATTCGTGGCCGCCGCTGAAGTAGCGGCTGGTGATCGTCTTCTTGCGGGTGAAGAACTCGACGCCGTCGGGGCCGTGGGCGTGGAGGTCGCCGAGGAAGGAGGCCTTCCAGCCCGAGAAGGGGAAGAAGGCGACCGGGGCGGCGACCCCGATGTTCACGCCGACCATGCCGACTTCGACGTCGTGGCGGAACTTGCGGACCGCAGAGCCCGATTCGGTGAAGATCGATACCCCGTTGCCGAAGGGACTCGCGTTGACCACTTCGATTGCATCCTCGAGGGTGTCAACGTTGACAATCGCGATCACCGGACCGAAGACCTCGTTCTCGATGATCGAGTCGGTCGGCTTGACGCCGTCGAGAATGGTCGGGCCGACATACGAGGAGCCTTCGGGCGCGTCGGGTAGCGGGGTCCGACCGTCGACCAGCACCTCCGCCCCTTCCTGGACCGCCTTTTCGATCCAGCCATCGATCCGGTCGCGGGCGTCGCAGGAGATGACCGGACCGACATCGGTGCCGTCGTCAAGTCCGTCGCCGACGTGAAGTTTCTTCGTTTCTTCGACCAGGGCGGGAATGACGCTGTCGTGTCCGGAACCGACGGTGACGATCACCGATCCGGCCATGCAGCGTTGGCCGGCGGCACCGAAACCGGAACCGATCAGGCCGTTCACGGTCGGCTCGACCACCGCGTCGGGGCAGATCACCATGTGGTTCTTGGCTCCGCCGAGTGCCTGAACCCGCTTGCCGGTCTGGGCGGCACGCTCATAGACGAGTTGGGCTACCGGAGCCGATCCGACGAAGGAGATCGCGTCGATGTCGGGATGATCGAGCATGCCCTCGACCACTTCCCGGCTGCCGTTGACCAGGTTGACCACGCCTTCCGGCAGACCAAGTTCATCAATGATTCCGAAGACCATCTGCTGGGTCATCGGCACCTGCTCGGACGGCTTCAGCACGACCGTGTTGCCACAGGCAATCGCGAAGGGGAGGAACCAGAACGGCACCATCGCCGGGAAGTTGAAGGGCGCGATGATCCCGCAGACCCCGACTGGCTGACGGATCGTCTCGGCGTCCACCCCGCGCGCCACGTCTTCGAGAACCTTGCCCTGCATCGTGGTCGGGATCGCGGTCGCGGCTTCGACCATCTCGATCATCCGCCCCACCTCGGCGGTTGCGTCGGGCAGGGTCTTGCCCATCTCGGTCACCACACAGCGGGCGATCTCGTCTTTGCGGGCCTCGAGCTTTTCGCGCAGGGTGAAGAGCATTCGGGCCCGGGCGATCGTGCTGACTCCCCGCCAGACCGGAATTGCCTCGCGGGCAGCACGCACCGCCCCGTCAAGGTGTGAGGCGGTCGAGTAGGGAACCCGGGCAATCACGGCCCCATTGGCAGGGTTGATCACATCATGGAGATCCGCTCCGTCGGCATCCACCCATTTGCCGCCGACGTAATTCTTCAGCGTGGTCGTAGCGGTCTCTGTGGTGACGGTCATGCGGCCTCCTCGCAGGGATAAATGACTACTTCAGGCTAACCGCCCGAGTCCTCCCGCAAAAGTGGACAGACCGTGAAGTCTCAGCGCAGGATTTGACGCCAGGTCATCCCGGCGTGTAAACGAGACTGTCGGTCCCCTTCTCGATGATCAGGTTCCCGTCGGCGTTGACGCTGTAAGTCACTTCACCCTGCAGAACCTTGTTGACCAGGAACTCGATCTGGTCCTTGATCGAACCGCAGGACTTCTCGGTCATCGCGATCGGTCCGAAGTCGATGGTCGTCGCCGAAACCTCGGCTTCACCGGAACCACTGTTGCAGCCGGCGAAGACCTCGGCCTGGCCGTCACTGAGTTCCAGGGTCGGCGGGTCCACGCCCTTGGGCAAGCTGGTCGCCCCGCCGCCACTGACGATGTTCATCACCTGCCAGGTCTTGCCC
>JAGQUQ010000102.1:0-2001 GCA_020438425.1 Solirubrobacterales bacterium | reverse complement strand
GTCGGCGGGTCCACGCCCTTGGGCAAGCTGGTCGCCCCGCCGCCACTGACGATGTTCATCACCTGCCAGGTCTTGCCCTCGATCGCGGAGCCGCCCGAATCACCTTCGGAATCCGAATCCGAGCCGCAGGCGACGACACCCACGCCAAAGGCCAGCACCAGCAGAACCGCCAGAAGTCTCCTCGCTCCAGTCATGAACACCAGACTAGGCGATAGCGGCGACGAAAGTCAGAGAAGTCCCGTCCCGGGAAAGGACCAGGTTCCTCCCCTCCCAGGCTGCCGCCACCTCGCCCCGGAGGACGTCCATGACCTGCTTCTCGACCTGGTCGGCTTCACTGCCGCAGGAGCGTTTGGTCAGCTTGATCGGTCCGAACTCGATGAAGCCGTCATCCCGGATCTCTGCCCTGCCAACGCCCGAGTTGCAGCCCCGGTACCGGACCGATCCACCGATCAAGGTGATCTGTGGCGGCCGGATCCCGGAAGGCAGGCTGGAAACGGCCTGGCTGTCTCCGATCGAGTTCAGTTTCCAGGCCGTCTCTTCGATCGTCGGTTGCGCCGCGGCTTCAGGCCGAAGTTCAAGCGTCACTTCGGAGTCCGAGAGCACCAGCAGGCCCTCTCCCGCCCGGGCCTCCAGCGGGCCCGAAAGGAAGTCGTAGAGCCACTCGTCTGCCTCCATCAGGTCCTCGGCGCAGGCCATCGCGGTCGAAGCGATCGTCTTCGCCCCGAACCAGCCCGACTCGATCGTGTAGCCACCGCCCATGCTGTTGCAGCCGAGATCCGCCGAAAAGGTTCGGGGTTCGAAGGTCATCCGGATCCGCGAGTCTCCGGGCAGGGTGAAACCGTCGATCCCGACCGAGATGAAACTTCCGTCCAGGTCCCCCTTTCCGGCCGGCCGCAGTTGCTGCGGATTGATTTCCGGACCGGAGCCAAGTGGCTCGCTGACCGCCGGATTGGCAGGTGGTTCCGGACTCTTCCCCGGATCCGATTCGGAGCCGCAACCGGCAACGGCCAGAACCGCCAGCGAACCAGCCAGGACCAGACTCACCAGTTTCTCCTTCACGCCCATGCCGGAAAATTACACCCGGAGACGGAGGGACTGACGCCCCTAACCGGGGGTCAGGACGATGCTGCGTCCTTCACCGGCGAGAACAAGATCCTGGCCGCGGAACGAGTACATGACCGGACCGTTCAGCACGTCTGCCAGGGCCTCCGACCAGACCTGGTGGGGTTGCGGGCAGTCGAAGTCGACTTTCAGGTCGCCCTCCGTCTCAATCGTCGAGTCGTCCCATTCCGCTGGCACCTCTCCCAGATTGCAGGCCCGCCAGAAAACCACTTCGTTCTCGCTGAACATGACGCGAGGCACTTTCCCCCCGACCGTCAGATCCAGCTTGATTTCGCCCGACTCGATCCGGTCCATGTCCCAGATGTGCTTTTCGAGACGGTCTTGTGGAGACGTGGTTGCTGCCGGTTCGATCATCTCCATGAAGTCATTGCCGGCGGTGACCAGCAGCGCGCCACCATCTTCGAAGGTGTCCATCCGGGCCGGCTTCCCCAGCAGGGAGTAGAGCCACTCCTGCTGGCGACCGAGTTGGCCGGGACACGATCGGCGTGAGGGCGCGAGATCACGGGTCCTCAGGCGACCCCGGACGAATGAGTACCTGGCCCTGATGCTTCCGCAACCGGCCGATGCCCGGAGGCGGTCTCCCGAGAATCCGATCTGGACCAGGGTTCCGCGCCGGAGCGCGACTCCGCTGGTCGTCGTCGGGCTGGAAATGAAGGTGCGCCCTTCGACCAGTTCAGGGGTGGCGGGCAGGGGCTCCGGACCGCCTTCCTCGTCGATGAACTCATCACCGGTGCCGCAGCCGGCCAGGCCGAGGCAGAGGATCAGGGCGATGCCCGTGACAAGGAACCTGACAGGCATGGCGGGAAGGGTACAGCCGGTGCAGGCGGGTACGGTCTGATCGTGATCTCCAATCCGGAGCAGGTCCAGCGGGTCTATCTG
>JAGQUQ010000101.1 GCA_020438425.1 Solirubrobacterales bacterium | reverse complement strand
CATGCCGATGACGACGGCAACATCACTCTGAACAGCGCCGAGGGCCGCGCCTGGCCGAATAACCTGCGAAAGGCCGGCAAGGCGACCGTGACGATGATGGCCGACGGCAACCCCTACGAGTGGGTCTCAATTCGCGGCAGGCTGGTCGACGACACCCAGGAAGGTGCCGACGATGACATCAACAAGCTGGCCAAGAAGTACATCGACGAAGACGTCTATCCGTTCAGGGGTCCGGACGAGGTCCGGGTCAGGTTCGCCCTCGAGCCCGAAAAGGTCACCTACATCAAGCAGGCCTAGCGCGGCACCGGCCGATCAGCCGGTAGTGACGTCGACCCACGCATCTTCAACCTTTCTCTGGTCTTCTTCGTCCCCAGGGGGCGAGACCACGCTCGAGCAATTCTTCGTGTACTCGGCGGTGGGGAAGATCAGGGGATTCTCGGCCTGCTCGGGACTGGTCTTGCGGAGCACTTCCTTGACACCCGCGACGGGGGTGGTGGCGCTGGTCCAGGCCGAGATCCGGGCCTGATTCTCGGGCTCGTAGGTGTAGTTGATCCAGTCGTAGGCAGCGGTCGGGTTCGGGGCGCCGACCGGCACCACCCAGTTGTCCCACCAGACGAGACAGCCTTCTTCTGGCATCACCCATTGGATGTCCGGATTGTCGGTGGACAGCTGGAGAGCATCGGCGGCCCACCCGATAACTGCAATCGCATCTCCCGAAGCGAGGTCGCCGGCGTAGTCACTGCCGGAGATCCGCCGTATCTGACCTGACTCGGTCGCTTCCTTCAACTTCTCGATTGCGTCGAGCCACTGCTCGGTGGTCGCCTCCTCCGGATCGATGCCTTCGCTCTTCATGATCAGGGCCGGGGTCTCCCGCATCTCGGCGATCATCTCGACTTTGCCCTTGTACTGCGGATCGAAGAGATCGGAGACCGACTTGATATTGGGAGCCTTGGACTTGTTGACGATCAGGCCGGTCATGCCGCCCTGCCAGGGAATCGAGAACTCACGATTCGGGTCGGAGGCCGGTGCTTTCACGTCGGGGCTCAGATTGGCGAAGGCGGGAGCGAGCGCCTCCTTGTCGAGCTTCTGGATGTAGCCGAGGTCGAAGAGTTTCTTTGCCAGCCAGTCGGTCGCGACCATGAGCGACCGGCCACCGGAGCTTCCGCGCGCGAGTTGCGGCTGCATCTTGCCGAAGTACTCGTCGTAGGAATTGATCTCCTCGATGTACTCGACCTTGACCCCGGACTTTTTCTCGTAGGCCGGAATCGTCTCCTCGTCGATGTAGAGCGGCCAGTTGGAGATCTTCAGATCACCGGAGGGCGTCCCCGACGCCTTGGCGACCGTCACGTCCTCGTTGTCGCTGCCATCGAGGTTGCTGTCGCCGCAACCGGCGAAGGCGACCAGCGCCAGAACCAGCAGGGGGAGGAGAAGCCGGAAAGGATGGGTGCTTTTCGCGTTCATGGTCAACTCCGGTCGGGGTCGGGATCGTCGAATCGTGAGAACCAGGCTTCGAGGGCCGGGCGCAGGAAGTTCTCGGAGGCGTTCGGGTCGGGCGTCGCGAGTTGGTTAATCAGCAGTCCGTCGAGTAGCGCCAGGAAGGCACGGGACTCGAGTTCGGGGTCGGTAGTTCCCAATCGCCCGAAGAGCGGGATAAGCGCCCCGGTCCAAGCCTCGGTCCACTCGCGGCAGATCAACTCCAGTTCCGGGTCGCGAATCGCCTCCTGCATCAGCGTGTACTGGGCAACGGTGCGCCAGCGTTCCTCGCCGAGTTGCGAAACCAGGTGGGCAGTGAACGCCTCCACCAGCTGGCTGGTTCGCAATTCGTCGCCGGCCACGTCATCGAGCCGGAATTCCAGGGTGGCGTTCTCGGCGTTGACGAATTCCCGCAGGGCCTCGGTCAGCATTTCCTGCCGCGATCCGAACCAGTAAGTGGTGGAGCCGAGCGGTACGTCGGCCGCTTTGGCTACCGAGCGGTGGTTGACCGCGGCGATTCCCTGTTCGCCGATCAGCCGCAGGGTGGTCTGGAGAAGCAGCTTGCGACGGGCATCGCCACGGGTCTCCCTGCCGGTCGGGGAGCCCGGGCTACCTGAGGACTCGAGCAATGTGGACATTAGTACTGTACAATTGTACACATTCTGGCGAGCGAAGTGGAAACCGGCAAGGAAATCCTCGACGAGATGCTCTCGGTCCGCGAGGGAAGTCTCTTTGTCGAAGGCTGCCGGGCCGACGATCTCGCGGCGCGGTTCGGAACCCCGCTCCACGTAGTCTCCGAAGACCAGCTGAAGCGGAACGCCGACCGCTTCGAGTCCGCCTTCGGCGGGCGCTGGCCGGGACCGCTGCTGCTCTTGCCCTCGATCAAAGCCAACGGGTCGCTGGCTCTTCGCCGGATCCTGACCCTGGCCGGCGCCGGTTGCGACGTCTTCGGTCCGGGGGAGTTCGAGGCCGCGCTCAGGACCGGTACTCCACCGGAGCTGATCTCGCTCAACGGGCCGATGAAAACTCAGGGCCTGCTCGAGCGGGCGATACGCCTCGGAGCGAGGATCACGCTCGACGACATCGGGGAACTGGAGATCGCCGCCGCTGCCTCCAGTGCGGTCGACCGCCGGGCGAAGGTGCGACTGAGGATCCGTCCCGAGCTCTCCGGCCAGCGGTCGGTCTCCGAGATGTCCCCGGCCGGAGACTCGATTCACGAGGCCTTCAAGCGCTACAAGGCGGGCATCCCGACCGAGGACATACTCGCGCTCGAGTCGATCGATCCCGGCCTCGAACTTTGCGGCCTCCACTTTCACATCGGGCGCCACAGCGCGGACCCCGAAGTCTGGGTCGAAGCTGTGGCGGACCTGATCGGCATCATCGAGGCGCTCCGCGAGCGCTTCGAAGGTTTCTCGCCGACGGAGCTCGACATCGGTGGCGGCTTCCCGGTACCGCGAGACCCGTTTGGCCGACTCCTCCCGCAGCGGCGGGAGGCAGCGGAGGATCCCGCGCCGGGACCCGCCGAGTTTGCGGCCGCGATCTGTCCGGCACTCGAGAAGGGTCTTGCGTCGATCGGTGTCGATCCGGCTTCGGTCCGGCTCGAACTGGAGCCCGGGCGATCGATTTACGGCGACGCCGGAATCCACCTGGCGAGCGTCGGCAACGTCAAACGCCAGTCGGGCACTTCGCCGATGACCTGGGTCGAGACCGATTCGTCCGACGCCTATCTGCCCGATGTGAACCTCGAGTTCAACCGCTGGCTTTGCCTAGCCGTCGATCAACCTCTGGCTCCGCCGACGATTAAGGCCGACGTGACCGGCAGGACTTGTGCTCTGGACGTGATCGTGCCCGACGCGGAACTCCCCGAGGTCGAGGCGGGAGATCTGCTCGCCTTCCTCGACACCGGGGCTTACCAGGACGCCGGCTCGCACAACTTCAATTCGCTGCCTCGCCCTGGCACAGTTCTCGTTTCCGGCACCGGGGCCGAGATGATCCGGCGCCACGAGACGATCGAAGACGTCTTCTCACGCGACATCATCCCCGGGCGGCTCGAAGCGGAGCGGGAGGAATCTGGCGAGGGCTGGCGCCCGCGCTCGATCGATCACGTGGCGGTGAACTGCGCCGACATCGACCAGTCGATCCGGTTCTATTCGGGAGTGCTCGGTCTTGAGATCCGGGCCCGGGGTGAATCCGACGGGACCGACGAGTTTGCGATCACCGGCCGGGGCGAAATCCCGATCAGGTGGGCCGACATCGAGGTCGGTGAGGGCCAGGTGATCGAGCTGATCGAGTTCGATGGTCCGCGTCAGCCTGACCCGGGGAACCGGAACGATCAGGTCCACGTCGCGCTCCGGGTGGGTGACGCCGAAGCCGTTCACCAGCGGATCCGCGACGCCGGACTGGATGCTGACGACCCGGTCCGAATCGATACCCCGGGCGCCTGGCAGGGGTACCGGGTCTTCTACGCGACTGACCCGGACGGCGTGTCGATCGAGCTGGTCCAGCCGGCTTGAGGTTTCTGAGCGTGACGGAACAGATCACGAGGCAACAGGCGGCTGGCACCGCGGTGATCGGAGCCGGAATAGTCGGAGCCGCCGTGGCCCGGGCTCTCGCCCGGCGCGGCGAGACGGTCACCATCCTGGAATCCAATCGGCCGGGCCACGAGCTCGCTTCGAGCAAAGGCGATGCGCGGATCCGGGTGCTGGCGGCCTATCCCGACGAGGAATACCTTCGGCTGGGACTCGACTCGGACCGGCTCTGGAGGGAACTCGAAACCGAGACTGGTCGACGAATGCTCCACCCGACCGGGGCGATTTCCTACGGGAGCGATGCGGAGCGCCTCGCTGGTGCCTTGGCTGCGCATGAGGTGGAGCACGAACTCATGGGCAGAGAGGAAGCGGCGCGTCGCGCCCCGGCAGTCAATCTGCCGGAGGGCATCGATCTGTTTCTCTGGCAACCGGACGGAGCGATCCTCGCCGCCGAGGCCGGTCTGGAGGCCATGCTCGGCTCGGCCGCCAGCCACGGTGCCCGGCTCATCCCCGGACAGACCGTCAAGGCCGTCCGGCAGGATGGAGATGAGGTGACCGTCCAGGTCGCCGAAGGGCAATCGAAGTTCGCCCGCGCCATCGTGGTGGCCGGGGCCTGGACCGCATCCCTGCTCGGATGGCCGGAGCTGAGCGGGCTCAGGCCGACTGCCCAGACCGTGTCCTACTTCCGCCGCGACGGACCGCCACTACCGGCCGTAATCGACTACGACGGCGCAGAGCCATATTCAGGCTGGACCCCGGGCTTCGGATTGAAGACGGCCGATCATGAGCTCGGGCCGGCGATCGAACCGGGCCGATTGCCCGGCCCGGATCCCGAACGGGTGGCGGCCAGCACGGCTTGGGTGGCCGAGCGTTTCGGCATGGAAGAAGGTCCGGCGATGACCGAAACCTGTGTCTACACCAACACCCCCGACGAGCGGTTCCTGATCGAATCGAAAGGGTCTGTCACCGCAGTGAGCGCCTGCAACGGCCAGGGTTTTCAACTCTCGCCAGCAGTGGGCGAGATGGTTGCCCGAAGGATGTTGCGGTCTTGAAGTGCCCCCGCCTAGCGGAAGGCGAAGGGAATCTTCAGCATCGTGCCGGGGAGGTCCCGGCGCGAGCGGTCGAGTGCTTCCTGGAGAGCAACGGTCGCCTGATCACCGTTGATCGGCCGGCCGTGGCCCATCAACAGGTGCTGCGGGTTGTAGGTGCCGAGCTGCTTGCGGGGCGGTGTGGCACGGAGGCCGATGTGCACTCCGACTCCGCTCGCCGAAGGATTGAACATCTTGCTTGCCCCGACTGCTTCGGCGACGACGAGAGTCTTGGTCTTCTTCCACCAGAGGGCACGTTCTTTCCAGATCCGGTTGTCGACCACTTCGATCGCTTCGAATGGTGTGCCCCGCAGTTCGAGCGGCAGGGCGACGTGTTCGACCCCCAGCCTTGCGGCGACTTCCGCGCAATCCCGGTTGTGACGATCGAGCAGCTGGAAGACAACGGCCGGCTCGCCAAGTTCGAGCGCGCGCTCGATCGCAGCCTCGTCATCGACCGGATCGACCAGCCAGACCTTCTTGCCGTCGGTCAGGGCATGTGAGGCACGGGCCATCGCCTCGTCCTCCATTACCCAGCTGATCCCGATCTCTCCGTTCTCGATGATCCTCGCGCCCACGGGGTGAGTCTAAACCCGTGACCGCATCTGAAGGTTGACTCGCGGGTTAGGGTTTAGGCAATGCAGGGGGCGGAATCGAAGAAACCGGGAGCGATCTGGCTGGGGATCATTGCCGCGGTCATCGCGATCGGCTTCGTCTCTTCGCCTGCGGCGCAGGCGAAATCTCCGCACGCCCTTTCCGGAGTGCAGGTGGCAGGCGGCGGCGCCCAGTGGAAGCTGCTCGTGTCGATGAATCTGCCGCTGAACGTCTCTGGCAGCAAGGTGAGGGGGAAGGTTTCGGTCAGCCTGCCCGGCCACAGCTGGTGGGGACGCTGGGAAGCTCTGGTGCATTCCGGATCTCTTCGCCTGGCCGACCGCCGTCGCTCCTTTCCCTTCGTCGCCGGCGTCGGAATACCGGCCAAACTGGGCAGGGCACTGGCGCGCAAGGGGTCGAGGGCAAACGCGGAGGCATCGATCAGCTACTCCCAGCCCACGGTGAGCAGGACCGCCCGGCGTGACGCCGGCAGCGCGGTCACCCAGAAGGGCGTCCGGCGGGCCCCGGCCGGCCGTTGCGAAACGCTCCCGCGCCTGCTCCTGGAATCGCCAGCAGCCCGATCCCGCACCGTCGGCTACCCGGTCTGCGGCCAGCCCCTCAACTGGCGGCTGGTCCGGCTGCCGGGCCAGGGCAGGGTTTCGACCGCTGCCCGGAGGGTCACTTTCACCAGGGAGTCCGGCCAACGCGGCGCCGACGAGTTCGAGCTGGCCGGGTACCGAAAGGGCCGGCTCTTGGCGAGCCAGAGGATTCATGTCCGGGTCGGCAGCCGGGCAGCTTCGGAGGTTTCCGTGGTGGCGTTCGGTGACTCGGTGACAGCCGGCTTCGGCTATTTCGGGGCGACCGGAAAGCCGATGAGAATCGGGCAACTGCTGGATTGCAAGCCGGGCGCGACGACCCTCAACGACGCCTGTTCCTCGAACTCGCCGACCCGCAACAGTTCGGTCGGCAGCAAACCGACCTACCTGCCGGATTTCGGGCTTTCGAGAAACATCTCCTGGCCGGCGCAGTGGGCCAACCAGTACGGCATCACCGACTACGAGAACTACGCGGTCACCGGCTCGGCACCAGCCGACTGGTTGCCGGGCGGGCAGTTCCACCCGACGCTTCAGAAGATCGAGTCGCAGGATCCCGACTACATCCTGATGACGCTTGGCGCCAATCCGCTGCTCTC
>JAGQUQ010000100.1 GCA_020438425.1 Solirubrobacterales bacterium | reverse complement strand
CCACCCTGGTCGAGCGGTCGGCCGCCCAGGTCCGCCCGTAACCGGCACTCATGCCCGGTTCGAAATCCTTGACCGAAGCGACCCAGGAATGGAGCGAGAGGACCGGCCTCAGATTGTGATCGGCGGGATCGTTGCCGAAGGGATCCATGCCGTAGGTCGCGACTCCGGGCCGGACCATGTCGAAGTGGCAGGAAGGATCGGCGATCAGCGCCGCGCTGTTTGCGGCGTGGAGCTTCACCCCGGGGAACTCGCGCCGGGCCCGCTCACCTAGTTCCGCCAGGCGATCCCGCTGAAGGTCACGGAAGCTGGTGTCGTCCTCGTCGGCGGTGGCGAAATGGGTCCAGATCGCGGCCAGACGGAGATTCGGATGGCTGTCGGCGACCCGGGCGATCTCGAGGACCTGATCCGGGTCGGCCGTGCCCAGCCTTCCCATGCCGGTGTCGTACTTCACGTGAACGCCCGCAACGAGCCCGGCCGCCGCCGCCTGGTCGGCGAGGGTCGCGATGAAGCCGGGCTCCCAGGCCGCCACATCCGCTCCGGCCGAGAGCGCCATCTCTATCTCGCCCGGGGCCAGCGCGCCCAGCACCAGCAGCGGAACGTCGGGAGCGACACTTCGGGCCAGGGCCGCTTCGGAAGCGGTTGCGAAAGCGATCCGGTCGGCGCCGCCTTCGACCGCGGCGGTCACGCAGTGAAGCGCCCCGTGACCGTAGGCGTCAGCCTTCAGCACCGGGCAAAGCTCGACGCTGCCGGAAAGGCGTGACTTCAGCTCACGGCAGTTGTGCCGCAGGGCGCCGAGGTCGATCCGGGCTTCCGCCCGCTCGTACATCAGGCCCCGGTGAGGGCGGCCAGAACGTCAACCCGGGTGACCACGCCGACCAGTCGGCCCTCGTCATCGACTACCGGCAGGCGGTTGTGCTTCTTCTCGGAAATCAGGCGGCCGGCATGCTCGGCCGGCTCATCCGGTCCGACCGTGATCGGGTCGGCGGTCATCATGTCCGAGGCGGTCGCGGCGAAGGCCTTCTTGGCCCGCTCTTCCCAGTGTTTGGTTGATTCCAGGAAGACGATGCCGCCCATGATGTTCACGTAATGCGGCAGGTGGAAGTCCGAGTCCTCGTTCGAGATCACCAGATCCGATTCGGTGACGATGCCGAGCACCTTGCGGGCTTCGTCAACCACCGGAACTCCGGGCAGGTCGTTCGTCTGGAGGACTTCGATCACTTCCTGGATCGAATCATCCGGCGAAACGGTTGCGGGCTCGCGGTCCATGATTTCGGCGACTGTCGGCATCGGCAAGAGGTTATTTCATCCGGCCGGGGGAATCATCGCCCGTGGAATCGCCCGGATCACATCGGTTGCGATCACCCCATCCCGGTTACCGGCCTCGAGAGCGGCGATCTGGCCCGCCACAGCATGAGCGAAGACCGCGGCGGCGGCGGCTTCGAAGCAGCCAAGGCCGCGGGCGAGGAATCCCCCGACCATTCCGGCCAGAACGTCCCCGGTCCCTGCCGTCGCCAGGGCCGGCGCCGGGAGGTTGTTCACGGCGACCCGGTCCCCGTCGGTGACGATCGAGTCGTCGCCCTTCAGGATGACGACCGAACCGGAACTCCGGGAAAGTTCAAGGGCCGATTCGAGCCGGTGGGCGGAGATCTCCGAAGATTCCCGGCCGAGCAACCGGCCGGCTTCACCTGCATGAGGGGTGAGCACTGTGCCGGCCCCCCTTCCGGCCAGGGCGCCGAGGTCTGTGCCGAAAGTCGAAAGCGCGTCGGCATCGAGTACCAGCGGCGATTCGCAGCCGGCCACGACTGCCGCCGTGAACGCCGCGGTCGAGGAATCACGCCCGATCCCGGAACCGAGGACCACGGCGGCAGCTCCCTCAAGGTGGTCCAGAACCTCCTCGGACTGTTCCGCTTCCAGCCGGTCGGTGCCGCTCCCGAAACCCCGGGTCATCACCTCGGTCAGCTTCGCTTCGAAGATCGACTCCAGATCACCGGGCACCGCGGCGGTCGCGTAGCCGGCCCCGGAACGGATCGCCGCCTCGGCCGCGAGGCAGACCGCTCCGGTCAGGCCGCGCGAGCCGCCGACGATCGAGACCCGGCCGGAGGTGAACTTGTTCGAGTCGGCCTGACGGCGGGGCAGCAGCCCGAGCACCCCGGACCGGATCTCTCCCCCGGCCTGCGGGGCCGGTGCCCCTTCCGGAATTCCGATCGGAACCACCTCGACCGTTCCGCAAAGGTGCTTCCCCGGCGCAATCAGGTGCCCGAGCTTCCGGCGGTGAAAGGTCACCGTGCGGTCGGCGGCCACGACGATGTCGGCAGCTTCTCCGGTCGAGGCGTTCATTCCCGAGGGAACGTCGCAGGCGAGAACCGGGAGGCCCGACCGGCCGATCGCGTCGATCGCGTCAGCGACCGGCCCTCGTGGCTCGCCGTCGAAGCCGGTACCGAGCAGCGCGTCGATGATCACTCCCCGGAGTGAACCCGCCTGGAGTGAAACCTCGTGGATCTCGGCCAGACCTTCGGGCAGGCGGTCGAAATTGGCTTGCGAATCGGGACTCAGCTGGTCGCGACCGGCGAGCAGGATCACCGTTACTTCGAATCCCGCCTCGTCGAGATGGCGGGCGGCGACCAGTCCGTCGCCCCCGTTGTTGCCCTTGCCGCAGACCACGGTGATCAGACCCTCGTTGCCACCCTCGGTGGTCGAAAGGTCCGCGGCCACGCGAGCCAGCCCGCGTCCGGCTGCTTCCATCAGCTCCAGGGATGGCACTCCGGCTTCTTCGATCGCCCAGCGATCCGCAGCGCCCATCCCGGCGGCGTCGTAGACGGGATCAAGCCAGGCTTCCAATCAAGATCCTTCGTTGCCAGGCCCGGCGGCGTCCGCGATCGCCACCGCTCCGGCCATTTCGCGCGCGTGGGTGAGACTGACCTGAACCACCAGTCCGCGTGAGGCGGCTTCCTCCCCGGCATCGCCCGTGAGGCTGATGGTCGGAGCCGGATCATCGTCATCGCCGGCCACAACTTCGATTTCCCGCAGGGCGGTTCCCGGTGGCAGCCGGAGGGCTTTGACTACCGCTTCCTTTGCAGCGAAACGGGCCGCCAGATGGCGGCCCGGCCGGCCCTTCGAGGCCGCGTACTGCTGTTCGGCTTCGGTGAAGAGCCGGTCAGCGAGGCGGGGATGGCGATCGAGGGCCCGCTCGATGCGAGCCACCTCGATCAGATCCATCCCGACCCCGTCCGCCATTTCTTCCTTCCGGCCTCCCGCTACTCCTGGAGGCCCATGTTGAATTCGAAAGTGCCTTCGCTATCGCTGGAACCGGCCGCCATGAACTGGAACTTCCTGACGATCTTGGCGATCTCCAGTGCCTCCGGCTCACCGGCTCCCTCGGAGACGATCAGCTTGGCGATGTTTGCCGGGTCGGCGAACATGTCCAGACCGGCTTCCTCGGTCGAGGCGTCGGCGGCCCGGTAGGCATCGGAGTCGGCCAGGGTCTGGCCGGAGCCGGTGAGGGCATTGAGCGAGGCCTTCATGCCGACACCGATCACCATGCGATCGTCCTTGACGCCGATTACGACCGGCCGGCCGGGCAGGTCCTCTGTGAAGACCCGGAATCCGGCGACTCCGCCAGGCAGGGGCCGCACGCTGGCGTCGCCGGCGAGACCGACCAGCGAGGAGATCCCGCGCAGCGAACTCTCGATCGGTTCGATGTTCGAGCTGGTCGCGACGAGGGCGCCGCCGAGGTTGCGCTCATTGGTCCCGTTCATGAAGAAAGCGACGGTCTCGAGCGAATCGACGATTCCCTTAATGTCGATCTGGCCGGATGCCTCGTTGATCGCCTTGTCGACCTGGCCGGGCTCCAGCAGGCCGGGAATGCCTTCGCTGTTGAGCGCGTCCATGATCTTGGTCGCGTTCGATCCGACGTCGCCGGAACCGAGCGCGACGATCGAGTCGGCCGGGAAGGTTTCAATCAGGGCGGACGGATCGCCACTGGTCAGGTCCGAGCCGGCGTTGGTGTATCCCTTCATCGAGATCTCGTCTGCCTCTGGCACGAGGCTGACCACGGTGCCGGACCCTTCGAGGCTGATCCCGAGAGCCTCGTACAGGCCTCCGAAATCGAGGCCCTGTTCCTTCAGCGCGGCGAGGTACGGGTCGTTGGCGGTGTACACGGTCGCCAGGGCGCCGTCGGCCGCCTTGCCGGAGAGATCCTTGAAGGCGTCGGTGTCGGCGAGGTTGTCGCCCTTCGAAGCGTCGATCGCGGACTTGAACACATCCTCGGTCGAGGCCATGACGAGGTTGTCGTCGACGATCCCGCCGGTCGTGCCGTCGGCCTCAACGGTGTAGGAGAAACCTTCGTACTCGCCTTCGGTCGAGTCCATGTCCGGGTCGCTGGCGATCTGTTTGTCGATGAAGGCCTTGGCGGCGTCGGCGTCGGTGGTCTCGACGATCAGTCCGTACTTCTCACCGTCAGTTTCCGGGTCGTAGCTGGTGATCGCCGGCTCGCCCGCTTCGGCGGTCAGGGAAGAGATCCCGCCTCCCGTGGCGGAATCGGCAAACGAGGCCGGATCGAACTCGACGAAGATCCCGGCGTTCTCGCCGAGCCACGGCTGGACGTCGGTGTCGAAGTCGACTTCTCCGTCGCTGTCGCTGGAGATGCTGTCCTTGATCAGGTCGCCGACGTTGACTCCGGCGAGCGTTTCGGTGATCGAATCGACGTTCGCGGCGACATCGCTCGAGGGCTGGACCGCCCCTTCGATGAAGACCGGCGAATCGGCCGGAGCGTACTTCGCAAGTTCGGTGGCACCGGAATCATCGGAGCTGCCGCCACAGGCGCTGATCACGAGGGCAGCGAGGCCTGCGGCAAGAATGGACGGGACTGAGTACTTCCTGAATTGACTGGGCATGGCCACGATCCTACCGCCGCTCCTTGCGAACTTCTTGCGGCCCCCGATTCCAGCCCACCCCGCTCCCTGACATTGCCTCCCAGGCTTCGGCCACTGAGCCGGCAAAATCCGCCCCCAGCTACCTCGAGAGCCGATTTTCTGCCGTATACCGGCAGAAAAGTGTCCTTCGCGACATTGACACCAACCTCAGGCCGCAATCAATGCCGTCCGGCGAGCCTCCAGGACTGCGATCACTCGCTCGATCACGGCGCCCGGATCGGCAG
Source organism: Solirubrobacterales bacterium (assembly GCA_020438425.1). GTDB lineage: Bacteria > Actinomycetota > Thermoleophilia > Solirubrobacterales > 70-9 > 67-14. The sequence goes on along the minus strand of JAGQUQ010000100.1, from coordinate 1,812 downwards.
CGAATTCCGCATATGTCACCCGGATAACGATAAGTCCACGGGATTCCAGGAACCTCTGCTTCTCGAGATCCAGAGCTTTCTGCGCCGGATCGCTGTGAAACGCGTCTCCGTCCAGTTCCAGCACTACTCCGAGCTTGCGCCAAAGACAGTCGACTTCGTATCCGAAGGTCTTCACGTTCACTTCCGGCATCTCCAGAGCCCGTTCGACCCACTCGAGCAGGAACCAGCCCTCGAGAACCGACTTGATCCGCAGCAGCTCCGGCACCCACAGGGCAAGGAAGGGGCGAAGCTTCCTCGCTCCCCGCCGCCTGGTCATACGATTGAAGCAGTACTTCAGATCCTCCTCGGTGAACAACCTGAGGCGACAGGCTTCAAGGAACGCGAACCGCACCTCACGCTTGCTGGCATTTACGGCGAAGTCGATCAGGGCCAGAGCCGGCCGGACCAGCGCAAGCCCGTCTTTCACTCGCACCTCATCAGGCCTCAGGTTTCGCTTGAGCACGCTGATCACGGTGTGGCGCATGGCCGGCGAAGTTCCGCTCTTCTTCCGGGAATGACCGTGCGGTGTCGCAATCTCCATGTACCGGGGGATCGTCTCCCTGGACTTGATGAAACCCCACTTGAGACATGCACTGGCGCCGGTCAACGCAGCACCCGGTCCGGCAAAGAGCAAGGCTGCTCTGAGCGCCGCGTCGGTTGATTCCACGTCCCGCCCCAACGAGTAGACCCCGCGAATGACTTTGACCAGTCGACCCCGCTGGTACCAGTTCTTGATCTTCGAATAGCCGAACCCGGCTTCCGTGAGTTCATTTACGCTCGCTACGAAAAGCCTGGTTGACATGAACCGGTAGAGCTTCTTGAGGTCGGCAAGTCCTTTTTCCATCCACCAAGCCTGAACCGAAAGAGCTCACATGTGGCTCTACAGGCGTGACATTTCTGCAACTGATCGGGGGATCACGCCCTCTCCCCTCACCTGCCGATTCCAGAATGCATCGAGGGCCCACTTTCTGCCGGTATACGGCAGAAAAGTGCCTCTCGCGGGCGCAGCCGCGAGTGCGGGCGCAGTCGCCGGTGCAGGCGCAGTCGCGGGTGCGGGCGCTCTCGCGGGTGCGGCGGGGTTACTCGACGGTTACGGTCTTGGCGAGGTTTCGGGGCTGGTCCACGTTGAGGTCGTTGAGGCGGGCCACGTGGTAGGCGAGGAGCTGTAGCGGGAGGATCGCGACCAGGGGCTGGAGGACCCAGTCGGTGCGGGGCACCTCGATCGTTTCCTCGGAAATCTTGGAAACCCGGTCGTCGCCTTCGGTGGCGACCGCAATCACATCGGCACCCCGGGCCTTTACCTCTTCCATGTTGGAGAGGACCTTGTCGAGGATCGGGCTGTCGGTCGCCACACAGACCACCGGGGTCGATTCATCCAGCAGGGCGATCGGGCCGTGCTTCAAATCGCCGGCGGCGTAGGCGTCGGTCGGGATGTAAGAGACCTCTTTCAGTTTCAGGGCACCCTCAAGGCAGACCGGCAGGCCGATGTGACGGCCCAGGTAGAGGAAGAACTTCTGGTCGTAGTGGAGCTTGGCGATCTCCAGCATCCGCTCGGATTCGGAATCGATCGTCGCTTCCATCTTTTCCGGGATCGCCCGCAACTCGTGGATCAGGCGGCTGACCTCGGAGAAACCGAGGGTGCCGCGAAGTTCGGCCAGCCGCAGGGCGACCAGATACATGGCGGCTACCTGGGCGACGAAGGTCTTCGTGGCGGCAACGCCGATTTCGAGCCCGGCCCGGGTGAACAGGACCGCGTCCGAATCACGAGTCGCC